>NZ_VFVA01000006.1:0-212735 GCF_006442155.1 Mesorhizobium sp. B2-4-14
ACAAAGGGGAGGGGGACTTCCGTTGATGCCGATCCTGGCTGATTGAGCATGTTTTTCGATGCCGGGGCGGAAGTAAGATGCGCGCGGCAACATTCCCTCCCACTTGTGGGGAGGGGTTAGGGGTGGGGTACTCGTAGGGCGAAAGTCTCGGCCTCCATGTGCGATAGCCCTGCCGTTTACGGGGAGAAAGAAGCTGTGTTGACGCCCGATCAGGCCTTGCCTGGGACTGTCCTGATCACCGTGCCCCAGGGATCCTGGCGGGTCGTTTCGCTGGTCACATTGTCCGAGCGCATCTCGACCCAGGCAAGGCCCGAGCGGGAGGGATCACGGCGGCCGGCGCCGGCGCTCTGCCAGGCATTGGCGCCGATATGATGATGGTAGTGGCCTGACGACAGAAACACCGCCTGGCCGCCATATTTAGCCACCGTGTCGAAGCCGAATTCCTGGTTCCACCAGGCTTCGGCCTCTTCCGGCCTGCCGACGCGCAAATGGACGTGCCCAATGACGCTGTTTTCCGGCGCGCCCTGCCAGCCCGCATCGCCAGCCGGCACCTCGGCAACGACGGAAGGAATGTTCAGCCGTTCGGTCGCCATGGCGATCCTGTCGCCGTTCCACGTCCAGTCCTGTGGACGGCGGTCGGCGTAGATCTCGATGCCGTTGCCTTCCGGGTCGGTCACGTAGAGCGCTTCGCTGACTAGATGGTCCGAAGCACCCTCGACGGCGATCTTGTCTGATATGGCGTGGTTGATCCAACGGCCGAGATCGGCACGGCTGGGAAGCAGGAAAGCCGTGTGGAACAGGCCCGCGCTGCGCGGATCGTCCGGCTTGGCGGAGGCATCCGGCTCGAGAATAAGCAATGGACGGTTGGCGGCGCCCAGGATGATCGCGCCGTCGGCGCGGCTCAATTCCTGCAGGCCGACAACCCGGCGGTAATACGCAGCGAGGCTTTCGGCATCGCGCGCCTTCAGCCCGACACGGGCAACGCTCACCGGCGTGGTGGCGGCAAATGGCAGTTCGCTCATTCTTGTCTCCGTTTTGGCAACACTCGAGGAAGCTCCCAAAGCCAGGAACCCGGCGCCACCGATCATTGTACGCCGTGTCAGCGCCAAAATCCCGGTCCTCCACGGCTGGTTCTCTCCTGACGACAGATCGTCCATCGCGATCGTTCACACAAGACGCCGAAAAGCGAACATGGTGTTCACCATTACGAGCAGGAGCACATCCATCAACGGTTGCATGCGGCAATCGCGCTCGCTATCTCACCACCATGAAAGTCAAAGACGCAGATATTCTGATCGTTCCGGGCTACACCAATTCCGGACCCGAGCATTGGCAGACCCGCTGGCAATCGAAACTGTCGACGGCGCGGCGCGTCGAGCAGGCGGAGTGGTCGAAGCCGGTGCGCGAGGACTGGACGGCGAGCGTGGCCAACGCTGTCAACGCGGCCGAGAGGCCGGTGGTCATCGTCGCGCACTCGCTTGGGGTCGCGGCGGCCGTGCAAGCCATTCCGCAATTCGTGAGGCCGGTCGCCGGAGCCTTCTTCGTTGCGCCGCCCGATGTCGCCAATCCGAAGATCAAGCCGAAGCACCTGATGACCTTCGGTCCCTACCCGCGCGAGCCGTTGCCTTTTCCCTCGATCGTGATTGCCAGCCGCAACGACCCCTTCTGCGCCTTCGATGTCGCCGAGGACATTGCCGGCGCCTGGGGCTCGCTGTTCATCGATGCCGGCGAGACCGGTCATCTCAATGCGGATTCAGGCTTCGGCCCGTGGCCCGAAGGATCCATGACCTTCGCCAAGTTCCTGACGGACCTGAAGGCTTAGCGGTCGCGCCGCGTCAGGCGTCGATCGAATCCTTGATGCCCTTGAGCAGGGTCTTTGCCCCCAGCGAAATCAGCGCATGCTCGGACCCGGTGGCGAGCAGGCGATAGCCCATCGACACGACGCGGCCGGCAATTGCTGGCTCGACGACATAAATCGCGGCATGTTTTCCGGTCTTGCGGGTGCGCTCGGCAACCGACGCCACCGTCTCCATCATGCTTTCCAGCCTGGAATTGACCGTGGCGCCATTGGTCCAGGCGATCGAGAAATCCGATGGCCCGAGGAAAACGCCGTCAATGCCCGGCGTGTCGAGGATCCCGTCGAGCGCATCGAGTGCGGCGCGCGTCTCGACCATTGCAAAGGCCATCGTGCGCTGGTTGGTGTCGCGCAGCCATTCGGCTTGGTCGCCCTTGCCATGGCGCGGGAAGGCATAGGTCGGGCCCCACGAGCGCTCGCCGAGCGGCGGATATTTCATGGCCGCGGCGAACAGCCTTGCGTCGGCAACCGAATTCACCATCGGCGCGATGACCGCCTCGGCGCCGAAATCGAGCGCCCGGCTTGCCATATCGAAACGGCCGACAGGAATGCGCACCAGCGCCGGCTTGTTTGCGGCGAGCACCGGCATAAGGCCGCGAAGCACGCTGTCCTCGTGATGGCCGCCATGCTGCATGTCGAGCGTAACCGCATCGAACCCCTGTTTGGCGAGAATCTCGACGGTCAAGGCATCCGGCACGCCGGACCAGGCGGTAACCAGCGTTTCATCGGCGGCAAGGCGGGACTTCAGGGACATCTAATCTCTTTCCTTGTTAGCATGAGCAGTTCAGCCGGAAAGTGCGACAAAGGCAAAGAAAAACCGCCCGGAACGGCCGGGCGGTCGATTGGTCCAGTCATTCCTGGGTTCGTCGCAGGTTCTGCCGCAAAACCGTGGGACGCTTTTGCGGAAACCTGCCTCGGCCCGGATCAGGTGTTCTTGATCTGCTCGATGGCCTGCGCCATCAGTTCGTCCATGGTGCGGCGGATCTGATGGTCCGACTGGGCGACGCCCGCGGCATCGAAATCCCTGCGGATCTTGCGGAACACGTCATGATCGCCGGCTTCCTCGATATCCGAAACAACGACTTCCTTGGCGTAGGCATCGGCGTCGGCGCCCGATTTTCCAAGCTTTTCAGCAGCCCACAGACCAAGCGCCTTGTTGCGGCGCGCCGAGGCCTTGAACCGGAGTTCCTCATCGAAGGCAAACTTGCGCTCAAAGCCCTCTTCGCGATCCTTCATGCTGCTCATGGCTTCCCTCCGGGTCAAATCCGATTCGTTGGCGATGGATATGTGTATTGCCAAAGCACAAACCAAAAGGTCGCGAGCCGGTCAATATGCTTCGTCGCATGCTGCGCTGCGGCATTTCAGTCCTGAAAGCGGTTGATTGAAAGGATTTGCCGATTGAGCAAACGATGTGATTGGGATAGACCCGGCATTGAACGCCCCCGTCGCCGCACTAATTTAGGCAGACGGACAGGAACTGGTCGCTTGCCGCCTGCCCGCAAATCCAGAGAAAAAATCAGATGAAAAATCGCCGCCGCATTTATGAAGGCAAGGCCAAGATCCTCTATGAGGGGCCCGAGCCGGGCACGCTCATCCAGTTCTTCAAGGATGATGCCACCGCTTTCAACAAGAAGAAACACGAGGTCGTCGACGGCAAGGGTGTGCTCAACAACCGTATTTCCGAGCACATCTTCAACCATCTGAACCGCATGGGCATCCCGACCCATTTCATCCGCCGGCTCAACATGCGCGAGCAGCTGATCAAGGAAGTCGAGATCATCCCGCTCGAAGTGGTGGTGCGCAATGTCGCCGCCGGTTCGCTGTCCAAGCGCCTCGGCATCGAGGAAGGCACCGTTTTGCCGCGCTCGATCATCGAATTCTATTACAAGGCCGACGCGCTCGACGATCCGATGGTGTCGGAAGAGCACATCACCGCGTTCGGCTGGGCGAGCCCGCAGGAGATCGACGACATCATGGCACTCGCCATCCGCGTCAACGATTTCCTCTCCGGCTTGTTCATGGGCGTCGGCATCCAGCTCGTCGACTTCAAGATCGAGTGCGGCCGCCTGTTCGAGGGCGACATGATGCGCATCGTCGTGGCCGACGAGATTTCGCCGGATTCCTGCCGCCTGTGGGACGTGGCGACGCAGGACAAGCTCGACAAGGACCGTTTCCGCCGTGACATGGGCGGCCTCGTCGAAGCCTACCAGGAAGTCGCCCGCCGCCTGGGCATCATGAACGAGAACGAGCCGCCTCGCCCGACCGGTCCGGTGCTCGTCGCCTCGACCGATGGCCTCAAGGGCAAGCCGCACTAACCAAGACCACTATTCGAGCAGGAGCATGTCCAGCGTGATCAAGGCCCGCATTACCGTCACCCTCAAGAATGGCGTGCTCGACCCTCAGGGCAAGGCGATCGAACACGCGCTGTCGGGGCTTGGCTTCGATGGCGTCGGCACGGTGCGGCAAGGCAAGGTGTTCGATGTCGAGCTGGCCGGGGCCGACAAGGGCAAGGCCGAGGCTGATCTCAAGGCCATGTGCGACAAGCTGCTGGCGAATACGGTGATTGAGAATTATAGTGTGACGCTTACCTGAGGTTGTGTCGGAGGGCATGATGGCGGAAGTCACGAACGAACTGATGTTTGAGCTTATGAAGCGTGTGCATCACGAAATCGGCGAACTTCGTCAGGATGTCTCCGAGACGAAACGGGAATTGAATGTAATGCGAGGTCACATGGTGGCAACGCAAAGCGATATCCACAACATCTACGGAATTCTCGCCCGCCAGGATGATCGGCTTGAACGCATTGACCGCCGTCTCGACCTGCGCGAACTCGCCGAATCTCAGAGGCCTTTCGAACCAAAATGAAATCAGCCGTCGTCCTCCTGCCTGGACTCAATCGCGACCGCGACATGATCGCGGCGCTGACCAAGATTTCGGGACATGCGCCGGCTACCGTCTGGCAGACCGATACCGAAATCCCCGACGTCGACCTTATCGCCATTCCGGGCGGGTTCTCCTTCGGCGATTATCTGCGTTGCGGCGCGATCGCCGCGCGCATGCCGGTCATGCGGGCGGTTGCCGAAAAGGCGGCGAAGGGCGTCATGGTCATCGGCGTCTGCAACGGCTTCCAGATCCTGGTCGAGGCCGGACTGCTGCCGGGCGCCTTGATGCGCAACTCATCGCTGAAATTCGTCTGCCGGCAGGTGAAACTGCAGATTGCCAACGCCAACACCATGTTCACGCGCCGCTATCAGCCCGGCCAGATCATTCGCTCGCCGGTGGCGCACCATGACGGCAACTATTTTGCCGACACAGAGACGCTTGCCCGCGTCGAAGGCGAAGGCCAGGTGGTGTTCCGCTATGCCGAAGGCACCAATCCCAACGGTTCGATCAACGACATCGCCGGCATCATCAACGAACAAGGCAATGTGCTTGGCCTGATGCCGCATCCTGAAAACCTGATCGAGGCCGCCCATGGCGGCAGCGACGGCCGCGCGCTCTTCGAAGGCGCCCTCGGCATCGCCGCCTGATAACCACTGAGGCGAAAGCCTTGAAACAAGCCGGGCATTCCAGCCATTCCAATGGAAAAGTCCGCGTCACTGGGGAGAGACTGTCATGAAACTCTATTCGCGACCGTTGTCGCCCTACTCTTCGATCGTGCGGGCGCTGGCCTATATCAAGGACGTGCCGGTCAAGATCATCGCGCCACCGCCGGGTTTTCCAATCCCCGAAGAATTTCGCGCCATCTCGCCGATGAACCGGATTCCGGTGCTGATCACCGGCTCGGGCGAAACGATCGTCGAATCGGTCGTCATCGCCGAGTATCTGGAGGAACGGTTTCCTGAACCGGCGCTGCTGCCGGCTGATTCCAAGGATCGCGCGCTGGTGCGCATGTTCGCCCGCATCACCGATCTCGATGTGCTGACGCCGACGATGAAGCTGTTCGAGCTGCATTTCGTGCCGAAGCGCAACGACGCCGAGATCGAAGCCCAATTCGCCCGCCTGCACCACGGGCTGGCGGCGATCGAGGCGCGCATGGCGCAAGGTCCCTTCGCGCTCGGCAGCGACATCAGCTTCGCCGACGCCTGGCTGACGCCGACGCGCTTCATCTTCAACAACTTCCGCGCCATGACAGGCCGCCACGACCTGCTCGACGCCTATCCCAAGTTCGATGCCTATGAGCAGATCGCCCTGCAGCATCCGGCATTGTCGCGTGTATTGGGCGAGATGACCGACGGCCTGAAGATCTTTCTGTCCGAACTCGAGATGGGTGCCGCTTGATCAAGAGCAAGACGATCGCCTTCGTTGCCGCAGCGGGCTTTGCCCTGGCATCGTGCCAATCGAGCCCGAAGAGCACGCCCGTGCCCTCGGGCAAAAGTGCGGCGCTGCTGGCCATGGAACAGGTGGCGATCGCGGCCCACAAATGCTGGATCGCCAGCAAGGACCCGGCCTTCAGGCAATATCAGATGGCCAATGAGCTGAACTCGTTCAGCGGCACGCCGCGCTTCCTGCTGGTGCCGGCCAAGCATTATGGCGGCAAGCCTTTGCTGGTCGTGCAGGCGCAAGGCAATTCGAGCCGTGTCGACGTGTTCGGACCGCTGATGAACGACCCGCTTGGCGCACGCATCGGGGCCGACATCGCCCGCTGGCAGGCCGGCAACCCGGCCTGCGCGGCAACTGCCTAATCCATGGGCCGCTTTCTGCAGGTGGCGGGTCTGGCCTTCGGCCTGATCGCGCTCGTCCTGCAGTTCTGCATCACCATTCCGGCGTCGATGGAAGCCGGCCGCGGCCTGCTTGGCTCCATCGTGTTCTATTTCAGCTTCTTCACCATCCTGACCAACATTGGCGCCGTGCTGGTGCACACGTCGCTGCTGTCACCGGCCGGCTATGCGTGGCTGCCGGCCTTCGCTGGACCAAGGATGCGTGCAGGCGTCGCTGTTTCCATCACCCTGGTCTCCATCGTCTACGTCACGGTCCTGGCGCGGCTATGGCACCCGCAGGGCCTCTTTCTGCTCTGCGATGTGCTGCTGCATTACGTGACGCCCGTGCTGTTCGTGCTGTGGTGGCTGATAGCAGGCGCCGACGGCAGAACGCGTTGGCGCGACATTTCGTGGTGGATGCTCTATCCCGTCGCTTATCTGGCCTATGCGCTGACGCGCGCGCCGCTTGCCGGCGAGGTGCCCTACCCCTTCCTCAACGTCGCCAAGAACGGTGCAGCCAGTGTCGCCACGGCGGCGCTGGCCGTCACGGCGATGTTTCTGATGATCTGCGTTGTCGCCGTTTTCGTCGATCACGGCGTCGCGCGTCTGCGGACCAACGATGTCCGCTAAGACCAGCCTACTCCCAGAAAGGCCTGATGGCCTCACGGTGGGCATCGCAGCGGGAGATGCCGATGTCCTTGAGCTGATCGTCGGTCATCTCCAGCAACGCCAGCCGACTGCGTCGGCGCTCCAGCAAATGGTCGATCCATCTCGCCAATGACCTGATCACACGCACCATGCTGCCGACAAAGCCGCGCTGGCCGGACGGGCGTAGCGCCTGGTCTGATAGCTCGGGTCTCGAATGACGGATTGTCGCGATTGTATCCATTTTTATCAACCAGACTTCTCGATTGTACCCCTCTCGGGCACGCTTTTTCGATATGTATTGACTCACAATGCGGTGCAATATACAAAATTGTCACCATGACAAGTTGGCTTCCAGACCTCACTGCCGGTTCCGGTCCTCTTTATCAGCGCCTTGCTGACAGCATTGAGTCAGATATCGACCGGGGCGTGATCGATGCCGGCGCGAAACTGCCGCCGCAGCGCGACCTCGCCTATGACATCGGCACCACCGTCGGCACGGTCGGCCGGGCCTATCAATTGCTGCACGAGCGCGGGCTGGTGAGCGGCGAAGTGGGGCGAGGAACCTATGTGCTCGGCCAGCGTGCCGGCGGCGTGAAGCCGGAGGCCCCCGACGTCAGCGTGGAAGGCACGCGCTATGTCGACGCGCCCAAGGACAAGCTGCGTTTCGACAGCACCGCGGCACCCGATATCGGCCAGGGCGCTGATGTTGCCGATGTGCTGTCGCGCACCGCACAGGATCATCCGCACGAAATTTCGAGCTATACGCGCGATTTTCCGGACCGCTGGTACGAAGCCGGCGTCCGCTGGCTGTCGCGCAATTCCTTTCGACCAGCCGCCGACGCCATCGTTCCGACGCTCGGCACCCATGCCGCGGTGATGGGCGCGATCGCTGCGCTGACAACGCCTGGCGACTATGTCGCCTTCGAACACCTCACCTATTCTCAGATATCCCGCAGTGCTGGGCTGATCGGCCGGCGCACCGCGCTGGTGGCATCGGATGACCAAGGCATCGACCCCGACGATTTCGAGCGCGTCTGCGCACAAAAGCATCCCAGGATGATCTTCCTGATGCCGACCGCGCAGAATCCGACACTGGCGACACTGTCGGCCGCGCGCCGCGAGGCGATGGCGCGGGTTGCACGCGACTACAATGTCGTCATGATCGAGGATGACCTTTACGGCAATCTGACCGACGATCCGACACCGCTGCTGGCCGAATTCGCCCCCGAACGCACCATCGTTGCCGGCGGCCTGTCGAAATCGGTGGCGGCCGGCATGCGCGGTGGCTGGCTCGCCTGCCCGCCCGCCTATCGCCACCGTATCCGCGTCGCCCACAAGATGATGACCGGCGGCATGCCGTTCCTGCTGGCGGAGGTGAATGCCCGTCTGGTGCTTTCGGGACAGGCCAGCGATATCCGCAAGCGCAGCATCGCCGAAATCAGCGCCCGCATCGCGATCGTTCGCGAAACCTTGGCCGGCTTCGCGTTCAAGTCACATGACAAGGTGCCCTTTGTCTGGCTCACCCTGCCCGACCCCTGGCTTTCCGGCACCTTCAAGAACGCCTGCCTGGAACACGGCGTGCTGATCGACGACGAGGACGAGTTCAAGGCCGGCCGCTCGGAACAGGTCTTTCATGGCGTCCGTTTCGGTGTTTCGCAGCCGAGACGTCGTGGAGACGTCGCCGACGGCGTTGCGGTCATCAGGCGCCTCCTCGATGAGGGCCGCGCGGGCTACGACAGCTTCTCCTGAACCGCGAAGCGCTTCGGAAGCCAGCCATCAGGCTGCCCTGTGGCTTTGTCGGGTTTTCGTGCGTTTTCGCCAATCGACGGGTGTATCGGCCACAAAGCTTGCGATAAGAGGGGACTCAAAATCCAAGCTCCATGGACATACATCGCCGCCCATGACCATTTCCAATTCCGTGCCGATCACCCCAGAACTCATTGCCGCGCATGGGCTGAAGCCCGATGAGTACCAGCGCATTCTCGATCTCGTCGGGCGCGAGCCGAGCTTCACCGAACTCGGCATCTTCTCGGCGATGTGGAACGAGCACTGCTCCTACAAATCTTCCAAGAAATGGCTGCGCACGCTGCCCACCACCGGGCCGCAGGTCATCCAGGGACCGGGCGAGAATGCCGGCGTGGTCGACATCGGCGACGGCGACTGCGTCGTCTTCAAGATGGAAAGCCATAACCACCCGTCTTTCATCGAGCCCTACCAGGGAGCCGCGACCGGCGTCGGCGGCATCCTGCGCGACGTCTTTACCATGGGGGCGCGGCCGATCGCGGCGATGAATGCGTTGCGGTTCGGCGCTCCCGACCACGCCAAGACCAGGCATCTCGTCGCCGGCGTGGTTTCCGGCGTCGGTGGCTATGGCAACTCCTTTGGCGTGCCGACGGTCGGCGGCGAGGTCAATTTCGATGCCCGCTACAACGGCAACATCCTGGTCAACGCCTTCGCGGCCGGCCTTGCCAAGACCAACGCCATCTTCCTGTCGGAAGCCAAGGGCGTCGGCCTGCCGGTTGTCTATCTCGGCGCCAAGACCGGCCGCGACGGCGTCGGCGGCGCCACCATGGCCTCGGCGGAATTCGACGACAAGATCGACGAGAAGCGCCCGACCGTGCAGGTCGGCGACCCCTTCACCGAAAAATGCCTGCTGGAGGCCTGCCTCGAGCTGATGGCCTCCGGCGCCGTCATCGCCATCCAGGACATGGGTGCCGCAGGGCTTACCTGTTCGGCGGTCGAGATGGGTGCCAAGGGCGACCTTGGCATCGAGCTCGACCTCGACAAGGTGCCGGTGCGCGAAGAGCGCATGAGCGCCTACGAGATGATGCTGTCAGAAAGCCAGGAGCGCATGCTGATGGTGCTACGTCCCGAAAAGGAAAAGGAAGCCGAGGCGATCTTCCACAAATGGGGCCTCGACTTCGCCATTGTCGGCAAGACCACCGACGATCTGCGTTTCCGTGTGTTGCATCAGGGGGATCAGGTCGCCGACCTGCCGATCAAGGATCTCGGCGACAAGGCACCCGAATACGACCGCCCCTGGATCGAACCCAGGAAGCCGGCGCCGCTTGCCGCCAACGATATTCCGCAGGCCGATGTCGCCGATGCACTGCTGAAACTGCTTGGCGGACCGGATCTTTCGTCGCGTCGCTGGGTCTGGGAGCAATACGACACGCTGATCCAGGGCAATTCGCTGCAGCTTCCCGGCGGCGATGCCGGCGTGGTCCGCGTCGAGGGCCATCCGACCAAGGCGCTCGCCTTTTCCTCCGACGTGACGCCGCGCTATTGCGAAGCCGATCCCTATGAGGGCGGCAAGCAGGCCGTGGCCGAATGCTGGCGCAACCTGACCGCCACCGGCGCGTTGCCGCTAGCCGCCACCGACAACCTCAATTTCGGCAACCCGGAACGGCCCGAGATCATGGGCCAGCTGGTCGGCTCGGTGAAAGGCATCGGCGATGCCTGCCGCGCGCTTGGCTTCCCGATCGTGTCGGGCAATGTCTCGCTCTACAATGAGACCAACGGCCGAGGCATCCTGCCGACGCCGACCATCGGCGGCGTCGGACTGATCGCCGACTGGTCTAAGATGGTACGGATCGGCTTCGCGGCCGAGGGCCAGATGATTCTGCTGGTCGGTGCTCCCGCCTCCTGGGGCACGCATCTTGGCCAGTCCGTCTATTTCAGAGACATCCATGGCCGCACCGACGGCCCGCCGCCGCCGGTCGACCTCGAGCACGAGAAGCGCGTCGGCGACCATGTGCGTTCGCTGATCGCGTCCGGTACCGTCACGGCGGCGCATGATGTTTCGGACGGCGGCATTGCGGTCGCCTTGGCCGAAATGGCGATGGCGTCGGGCATCGGCGCGACCGTTCCCGGACTGGTCGGCACCGATCCGATCCCGGTCTGGTTCGGCGAGGATCAGGGCCGCTATCTCTTGACGCTGTCGATCGACCCGCATGGCGACGAATGGGACGCCATCCGCAAGCAGCAGGGCGAACTCGGCATCTTCGCGCCCTGGATCGGCTCGACCGGCGGCGCCGCGCTGAAACTCGGTGACGCCAGGGCGATCCCGGTCAGCGACTTGACCGCCGCGCATGAAGGCTGGTTCCCGCGCTTCATGGACCAGGCCAGTTGACGAGACTGGCCGCCCGGGCGCTGCTCGCAGTCGTCTTCTGGCCGTCGCTGTTCTTCTTCTGGTTCCTCGGACCGTTCGTCTTCTTCCTGCTGTCGACGACCTCGAGCGAGGTTTGTCCCAGACTGGAAACGCGCGCCGAGTTCCTCGCGGCGGCCAATGGCGCGCTTCCGATGCTGGTGCTGCAGAACCTCATCTACGCGGTTCCGATCATCTGTCTGCTGCTTTGGACCCGGCTTCTGCCAGACAACACGCGAACAGGTCAGGTCGTCATCTGCATCAAGCTTTTCGCCCTAGCGGCCGTGCTGGGGGCATTGTGGGAATATGGCTCTTCGCTTGTCTGCGATGGCTACGGCCAACCGTTTTTCTCGCCCGCCTGGCGGATGACCAGCTACCTGCCGATCGCTAATTTGGCGGTCAATCTTCCACTCTATGTGCTGGTCTTCAGCCTTGGCCGCGCCTTCTCGATGCGCGAAGACGAGCCCACAGACGATGCGATCCATCACGATGAGAATGCCTTGTAGCCGACAATCGCTCCGATGGTGGACGGAACGGCTTCAATCCCGGCTGGAAAGGCTTTAGGTTTACCCCGACTCTCATCGCATGGGCAGCCACGTCGCCGCCCGCCCGAAACAGGAAATTCTGCAATGGCAATGGACGCCCGCGACATCGAAAAACTGATCAAGGACGGCATTCCGGACGCCCGCGTGACGATCCGAGACCTCGCCGGCGATGGCGACCATTACGCCGCCGAAGTCGTGGCCGAGAGCTTTCGCGGCAAGAGCCGCGTCCAGCAGCACCAGATGGTCTATGACGCGCTGAAGGGCAATATGGGCGGCGTGCTGCACGCACTTGCGCTGCAGACCAGCGTTCCCGACTGAGGATCAACCAACTCGATACCCGCTTGGCCCAAAACGGCCCATCCTTTGCGCCATTTCGGCCCCGGCGCGGCTAATGTCTTGTTTCGGGCAACCTATGGGTTTATTTGAAGGACATGTTTCGAGCCTGACTCCCACAGGCGGGAAAGGATTTTCCATGAGCGGTATCAACGACTACATCGACAATGAAGTGAAGGGCAACGACGTTGTCCTTTTCATGAAGGGCACGCCCGGTTTTCCGCAGTGCGGATTCTCCGGTCAGGTCGTGCAGATCCTCGACTATATCGGCGCCGACTACAAAGGCGTGAACGTGCTGGACTCAGCCGAACTGCGCCAGGGCATCAAGGATTATTCCAACTGGCCGACCATCCCTCAGCTCTACGTCAAGGGCGAGTTCGTCGGCGGTTGCGACATCGTGCGCGAGATGTTCCAGGCCGGCGAGTTGCAGGACTTCCTGGTCGAAAAGGGCGTCAGCGTCAAAGGCGCCGCCTGATTTCGGTTTCGGGCATGTCATAACGACTGCACTGAGCATCCGGGCGACCCCACCGCCGCAATTTTTTATGTCCTGACGCTAGGACCAAGACGAGCCAATGCGCCGGCCCGCCGGCGCGTTTTCGTTTGAGAGATCGGACTTGCCGTGGACCAGCAGAAAGAAGCGCCGCAACGGGCAACCATTTTGCCCATCCCGCGCTGGGAGTTCATTGCGCTGTGCGCGGCTCTGATGGCGCTCAATTCACTGGCCATCGACATCATGCTGCCGGCGCTGCAACAGATCGGCGCCTCGCTCGGCGTCGAGAATGAAAACCACCGGCAATATGTCGTCACCGCCTATATTCTGGGCTTTGGCGGCGGCCAGCTCTTCTTCGGCCCGATCTCGGACCGTTACGGGCGCCGCTCGCCACTTGTCGCCGGCCTGATCATCTACGTGGCGGCGGCCGCCGCGGCCGCCATTGCACCAAGTTTTGAAACCCTTCTGCTTTGCCGCGCCGTGCAGGGTATTGGCGCGGCGGCGACGCGCGTCATCGCGGTCTCGATCGTACGCGACACATTCGATGGCCGCCGCATGGCCGAAGTGATGTCGCTGATCTTCATGGTGTTCATGGCGATACCGGTCATTGCTCCCGGCATCGGTCAGTTCATCATGCTGTTCGCGACCTGGCATTGGATCTTCGTCACCATGGCTATTGGTGCCCTGATCGTCTCGGCATGGTCGCTGCTGCGTCTGCCCGAGACGCTGCATCCTGAATATCGCCGGCCATTGACGGCCTCCTCCATCCTCGGCGGCTTCCGCATCGTGCTCACCAACCGCATCGCGCTCTGCTACGCCTTTGCCAGCACTTTCATTTTCGGCGCCATGTTCGGCTTCATCGCCTCGGCGCAGCAGATCTACGTCAACGTCTTCAACGTCGGCGAAATGTTTCCGGTGATCTTCGCCGGGGTCGCCGGCGTGCTCGCCTTCTCCAACTACCTTAACTCGCGCCTTGTCGGCCGTATCGGCATGCGCCGCCTGTCGCAGAGCGCGCTGCTGCTGTTTCTGGTCATCAGCCTGGCGTGGCTGGTCGTTTCGCTGGAAACGAAGATGCCGCTTTGGCTGTTCATCACCTTCTTTGCCGGCGCCATGCTGCCCTTTGGTGCGCTTGGAGCCAATTTCAACGCCCTGGCCATGGAGCCGCTCGGTCAATTGGCCGGCACGGCGTCATCAATCCTGGGTTTCATGCAGACTTTTCTTGGCGGCATTCTCGGCACGCTGATCGGCCAAGCCTTCAACGGCACGGTGACGCCGCTTGCGGCGGGCTTCTGCGGCGTCTCGGTCGCGGCGCTGCTGATGATTTTTGTTGCCGAGCGCGGCAAGATGTTCCAGCCACACAACCCACCCGTTTCAGGGCACGTCACCGATCTGCATTGAATTGTCGTTTTGCGCGTGTCGTTGCCCCAACCACGGCACGCTCTGGGCGGGCGACACGCTCTCGAGCGAGGTGCATCAGGATGAGCCTACAAGGGCTGCCGTAAAGCGAGGAGCAAGCATACGTCCTGCGATTGCCTCGCCCATGCTGTCTGAAACGGGCAACGGCAAGGCCTTGTCGAGAGCCTCGAGAATGGAAGCGACGAAAGCGCGGCTGAGCGCGTCGTCGCTTCCCAGTTTGGAATAGGTGGCGCGAGGTTTGCCAATCAGCGTACCGTTTCGGCGAAGCGAAAACCGCAACGTCAGGGACATGCCTGCTGTTCCAGGCGGCGGCTGCCAACAAGCGAAGATCGCGGCGGACATCTCCTTTATCGTATCAACAGGATCGGGACTGCGGCATGGGCGCTGCTGCGATCTCGCCTGGTTGGAGCCGACAACCAAGATGATGGCGAGGGCCGCTACGACAATCGTGGACCGAGACTTCATCTACGGAACCCTCTCGATTGGCATGAGATCGCATCTATCCTTCGGTCGCACAACCCGGTCGATCCTACTCCGCCCAGAGCTCGCGGCGCAGCTCCTGCCAGCTTTCCTTGTCCGGCGCGACCAGCAAGCCGCCACCGACATGCGCCGGCAGATAGGCGCTGCCGTCGAAACGCGCGGCATGGCCACCGGCTTCTGCGTGGATCAGCACGCCGGCGAGATGATCCCAGGGCATCAGCTTGTTGTAGACGACGAAATGGCCATGGCCGCTTGCCAGCAAGCGGTATTCATGCGCGGCGCAGCGATAGTTGAATTGCGACAGCGTCTTGGTCTGGTTGCAGGCCAGCCGCGTGCGCTCGGGCTCCGCCATGTACTGCCAGGAGACCGCGCCTGTCATCTGTGAAATCGGCGCGGGCGCGGCAACCCGCACTTTCTCCAGCGCGCCGTGTGCGTGGCGGATGTGGCTGCCGGAGCCCCTGGCGCCGATCAGCCAGTCCTTGCCGACGGGATCGTGGATGATGCCGGCGACCGTCTCGCCCTTGACGACGACGCCAAGCATCACGCCGAACAGCGGCACGCCGGATGCGAAGTTGAACGTGCCGTCGACCGGGTCGATGACGAAAGCCAGGTCGGCTTCTCCCAGGCCATCAAGCAGCGCCGGATTGTCGGAACAGGCTTCCTCGCCGACAACCATGGCGGAGGGGTAATGGCTGCGCAGCCGGGCCGTGATGAGCCGCTCCGCATTCACGTCCGCTTCCGTCACCAGATCGGCTGCCGAGGTCTTCTGTCTGATGTCGCCGTCGCCCAGCCGGCGAAAGCGGGGCATGATTTCGATGTCGGCCGCCTCGGCCAGCAAGCTGGCCAGCCAGTCGATCGCGTTATCATCAAATGTCATCGGAAGCGTCTTGTCCTGTGATGAGGGTTTGGTTCAGAGCGGCGAAATCGAAAAGGTTCCTGTCAAGGAGATGCGACGGCCTGGTGTTGGACAGCGCGCGGATCATCGTGTCCTTGCGCCCAGGCATGCGTCTTTCTATATCCTCCAGCATCGCCTTCATGGCATTGCGCTGGAGGCCTTCCTGGCTGCCGCAGAGGTCACAGGGAATGATCGGAAACCGCATCGCCGCTGCGAATTTCTCGAGATCTGCTTCGGCGCAATAGCTCAGCGGCCGCAGCACCATGACGTCGCCTTCGTCGTTGAGCAGTTTTGGCGGCATGGCGGCAAGCCGGCCGCCATGGAACAGGTTCATGAAGAAGGTTTCGAGGATGTCCTCTCGGTGATGGCCGAGCACCAGCGCCGAGCATCCCTCCTCGCGTGCGATGCGGTAGAGATGACCGCGCCGCAGCCGCGAGCAGAGCGAGCAATAGGTGCTGCCTTGCGGCAGCTTATCGGTGACGACTGAATAGGTGTCCCGGTATTCGATGCGGTGCGCGATACCGTTGGCGTCGAGATAATCGGGCAGGATGTGCTTGGGAAAATTCGGCTGGCCCTGGTCGAGATTGCAGGCCAGCAGTTCGACCGGCAGCAGGCCACGCCATTTGAGATCGAGCAGCATTGCGAGCAGACCGTAGGAATCCTTGCCGCCCGACAGTGCAACCAGCCAGCGCTGGCCCGGCTTGACCATCGAGAAATCCTCGATCGCCTGGCGGGTCAGCCGCAGCAGCCGCTTGCGCAATTTGTTGAATTCGACCGAGGACGGCACATCGGCGAACAACGGATGGGAGCCGCCCTCGGCGATCGGTTCAAGCGTCTCGATGTCTGGCTGCATGTTCATGGCGCGGCGGCCCCGGATGTGAGTTTCGCCCGGATTAGCGCATCGGTTGGAAAATCGAAACGCCAAAGCGAATGCGCGAACAAAAAGGCCGCCTCGAGGGGCGGCCTTTCGATGGTATGGCAAAAGATGTTCGCTTAGCGCGAGTAGAATTCGACGACCAGGTTCGGCTCCATCTGGACGGCGAACGGAACGTCCGACAGGCCCGGGATACGCCCGAAGGTCGCGACCATCTTGTTATGATCGACCTCGATGTAATCAGGCACATCGCGCTCGGCGAGTGCGACCGATTCCAGAACGATCACCAGTTGCTTCGACTTCTCGCGCACTTCGACGACGTCGCCCGGCTTACAGCGATACGAGCCGATGTTGACGCGCTTGCCGTTGACGTTGATGTGGCCATGGTTGACGAACTGACGGGCGGCAAAAATGGTCGGCACGAACTTGGCGCGGTAGACGACCGCGTCGAGACGCGACTCGAGCAGGCCGATCAGGTTCTCCGAAGTGTCGCCCTTGCGGCGGTCGGCCTCTTCGTAGACCTTGCGGAACTGCTTTTCCGAAACGTCGCCATAGTGACCCTTCAGCTTCTGCTTGGCGCGCAGTTGCAGGCCGAAATCGGAAAGCTTGCCCTTGCGGCGCTGGCCATGCTGGCCGGGGCCGTATTCACGCTTGTTGACCGGGGACTTCGGGCGGCCCCAGATATTTTCGCCAAGACGGCGGTCGATCTTGTATTTCGCGGATTCGCGCTTGCTCATCGCATTCCCTTTTCAAAACAACACACCCGGCACCTCATGGTCCGGGTGAAGGAAACGCGCCCTCCTCTGGCCTCCGTTTTCGAGACCTGACAGGGTTTTCCCACGCAACGCGGCGGAAAACCCACGGGACACGTCAGTTCAAACAAGACCAGAGACAACCGGGGTAACTGATCTTGCGTATACAAAACAAACACCGGACATCGCTGCCCGGCGTTGGCGGCTGGTTAAACCGAGATTTAACCGGTGTCAAGCTTATGACTGGTGCCGGGCAAAACAACGATATAGCGTTTCGCGCGTTGATGCAGTGCCGGATGTGGCGGGAGGTTGTTGCGCCAACGGCACCAGGAAGGGACTGGAGCGAGAGGAGCGCAATTCTTACGAAGAAGTTATTCCTTACCCTGGCAGGCGCCGCGGTACTTGCAGGTTCGATGGCGGTGGCGCCGGAACCGGCAATGGCCCGCCACTGGCACGGGCATAAACAGGTCTGCCGCGTCATCGTGAAAAAGAGGGTGGTGTGGCGGCATGGTCACCGCCGGGTGATCGTCGAAAGAGTGCGGCGCTGCCACCGTTGGTAATCTAGGCGGGAATTTCAGCCTCTGATATGAAGCCCGCAGTTGCGCTGCGGGCTTTCGTTTGTTCGGCGCTACGTCTTCAAACGCAACCGACAGGATTTCAGTCTTTCGATTTCTTCTCGGGAAGTCCCTTGCGCTTCGTCTCGGCGAACTCCTCGAGCTGCTTCTCGCTCATGGAATCGTACATTCCCTTGGAAGCGCCCTTGAGTTCGCTCTTTTTCGTCTCGCCGCGCTTGGCGGAGAGTGCGGCTCCGGCGGCTTTCTGTTGGGCTTTCGAGGTGGCTGGCATGGCCGTTCTCCTTTGCTGTCAGGAGAAAACGCCGAGCCTCCGGCCTTAGTTCCAGCAGCAGCGGCCCGGTTCCACATCCGCTGCTGCCAGGCCGGCAGCCGGCCGGCTTTGGCAATTTTCCTGGCGGCCTTCCCGTGTCCAAAGCTCCGGTGTAGGACGGCTGGATGAAGTCTCTGACAGATCCCCCTCAAGCTCTTTCCACCGGCCTGGCGAAAATCCGCGACGAACTCCACGTGCCTGACGGGTTTCCGGCTGACGTATTGGCAGCGGCGCAGGCGGCGGCCAGGCGTGTGCCGAACCAGCATGCCGATCGAACGGCGATGCCGTTCGTCACGCTCGATCCGGCTGCCTCCACCGATCTTGACCAGGCGTTCTCGATCGAGGTGAGCGGCAGTGATCTTCTGCTGCAGTATGCCATTGCCGACGTGGCTTGGTTCGTCGCGGACGGCGACGCAATAGATCTCGAAGCCTGGACGCGGGGCGAGACGCTGTACTTGCCGGACGGCAAGGCCGGACTCTACCCGCCGATAATTGCCGAGGGGGCGGCGAGTCTGCTGTCGGATGGACCACGCCCAGCGGTCGTCTTCACCGTTCGGGTTGCCGAGGATGGCGCGGCGGCATTGGACGGCGCGGAGCGGTCGATCATTCAAAGCCGCGCTAAGCTCGCCTATGAAAGTGTGCAGTCTTCCGATCTCCCGTTCGGCTTCGCCGAGCTGGCGCGGCGCATGGCGATGAACGAGAAGCGTCGTGGCGCTTCGCGCGTCGACCCTCCCGAGCAAGAGGTTGAAAGGCTGGCAGACGGCACATTCCGGCTTTCATTCAGACCTCTGCTCCAATCCGAACAAGACAATGCCGCGCTTTCGCTGGCGACCAACATGGCGATTGCCGACGCCATGCTTGCGCACCATACCGGGTTGTTCCGGGTGATGTCGGAGCCGGACGCCTTCAAGGTGAAAAGACTGCGCAACGCCGCACAGGCCCTCGGCCTGTCTTGGCCAGACTCCACCAGCTTGCGGGACTATCAGCAAACCCTCGATCCCAGCGATCCGCAACAGGCGGCGCTAATGCTGGAAATCCGACATGCTAGCCCCGGCGCGTCATACCAGCCCTACCAGGAGGGCATTGTCCCCTGGCATGAGGCAATGGCCGCAACCTATGCCCATGCAACCGCGCCACTCAGGCGATTGGCCGATCGCTATGTCGTGCGCTGCGCACTGGCCATCGCAAACGGCCAGCCCGTGCCGCAGGCCGTCATTGATGCGTTCGCCAGATTGCCGAAGGTGATGGGACGCGCGGATAGCCGCGCTTCGCAGATCAACCATGCGGCCATCGATCTTGCGGAGGCGGTAATGCTGAAGGGACGCGAGGGGGAAACGTTCAAAGCCGTTGTCACCGACTTCGTCGACCACGGCGTGCGCGTTCAGCTTTCCGATATGCCTGTCGTTGCCATCGTAAAGGCCACTGGGCTCAAACAGGGCGACGGTCTTGCGCTGAGGCTGGTCCTGGCCGATCCGGACCGACGCAGCATCGTGTTCGAACCTGTTTGAGCGGCGAACGTTTCCACCACCTAGAGCGGTTCAGCGTTCGATAGAGTCGTTGACCCGCTCTAGCCCTTTGTTTTTACGCAATCCCGAACGGAAAACCGCCACGCACTTTTCCTGGAATTGCTCTAGTGGCGGACGGATAATCCAAAGCCCTGCATCAGCCGGCTGACGGCGAAATCCGCCTTGCCGGAGGTGAATACTGCGATATCGGGCTCGCCTTGCGGCGGCGATCCATCGAGAGGCGGCAACAGCGAAAGGGCTCGCCGGGCAATCGCTTCGGCCGGATCGATCCAGTCGACCGGCCAGGGCGCGGTCTTGCGCATGCGGTTGACCAGAAAGGGGTAGTGTGTGCAGGCCAGCACCACGATGTCGGTCCTGAGACCGTCATGTTCCATGAAGCAGGGCGCGATCTCGGCGCGTACGGCCTCCTCGTCGACAAAGCCCTCGCGCATATAGACTTCGGCAAGCCCCGCCAGCCTGTCGCTGCCGACCAGGCGAACATGGCATTTCTGCGCCCATTTGCTGATCAGGTCGCGTGTGTATTGCCGCTTCACGGTGCCCGGCGTCGCCAGCACCGAGACCAGACCCGAACGCGTGCGCTCGGCCGCCGGCTTGACCGCCGGCACGGTGCCGACAAAGGGATGGTCAGGAAATCTGTCGCGTAGCGCATCGATCACCAGCGTCGAGGCGGTGTTGCAGGCGATGACGGAAATTGCCGGCGCAAAGCGGTCGAGCAGCTTGGCGAAGAGATTGAGTATGTGGGTCCGCAGCGCCGGCTCTTCCCAGGCACCGAAAGGAAAGGCCGCATCGTCCGCGACATAGATGAAGCGCCGGTCCGGCATCAGGACGCGCGCCTCGCGCAGCACTGTCAGCCCACCAACGCCGGAATCGAACATCAGGATCGGCCGGTCAGTCATTGTCGGTTCCCTTGCCACCCAGCGGCGGCGCGTCGTTGTCGTCGCCATTGGGCGCCGGGCGATCAACCTCCGCCTTGCGCGCACGCGCGGCGGCGGCCGGCAATCGTCTCGGATCATCGCCCGGAGAGCCGTCGCCGCGCGGCATCGCCGGCGAAAACCTGTCGAGGGAGGAAATGATACCGCGCAGCACTTTCAGTTCCGGCTCGGCAAAGCCGGCCCGCGTCAGCACGGCGCGCAGATTGTCGACCATCTTCGGCTTCTTCGGTGCGGGGCGGAAGTAGCCGCGCGCTTCGAGCGCGCCCTCCAGATAGGCGAACAGGCCGTGCAGTTCTTCCTTGCTTGCCGGCTTCATGTCCGGACCCGCAAAGTTGGTTTTGGTCTCGTCTTCCAGGCCGGACTTCATCCACTCGTAGGACATCAGCAGGGCCGCCTGGGCGATGTTGAGTGAGGAGAAATCAGGATCGACCGGAAAGGTGACGATCTCGTCGGCGAGGCCAACCTCGTCATTGTAGAGGCCGAAGCGCTCGCGGCCGAACAGGATGCCGGTGCGCTGCCCCATTCCGTGACGGGCCCGCAGCACCCTGCCCGCCTCCACCGGCCCGCGCACGGCTTTGAAGCCATCGCGCTGCCTGGCCGTGGTCGCGAAAACAAAGTTCAGGTCGGCAAGCGCCGAGGCCAGATCGTCGAACACGGTGACGGCATCGATGACATGGTCGGCGCGGCTGGCGGCGGCGCGCGCCTTCTCGCTCGGCCAGCCGTCGCGCGGATTGACCAGGCGGAGTTCGGACAGGCCGAAATTGGCCATGGCGCGGGCGACCATGCCGATGTTCTCGCCGAGTTGCGGCTCGACGAGGATGATCGCCGGACCGGCGGCTGAAGCGTTATCGGGATCTTTGGTGACGGGCATGATTGTCAATGAACTGCTGTTTGCGGCATTTCAGCGTCCCCTGCCATATTCGGCCGCGAAAATGAAGCATTCGCAAATGGCGACCGTCCAGGCTCCAATTCGTGACCGATCGCCGTTTGCGCGGCCAAAAGCGCTTTGATATACGGGCGGCATCCCCCGGCCGAATGCCATGCTGGCAAGGCCGTACATTCCCAGCAACGAGGCATTCTTTCCATGGCGAAGATCAAGGTGGCGAACCCGGTCGTCGAACTCGACGGCGACGAGATGACCCGCATCATCTGGCAGTTCATCAAGGACAAGCTGATCCACCCTTATCTCGATCTGAAGCTCGAATATTACGACCTCGGCATCGAGCACCGCGACGCCACCAACGACCAGGTGACCATCGATTCGGCCAACGCCATCAAGAAATACGGCGTCGGCGTGAAATGCGCGACGATCACCCCCGACGAGCAGCGCGTCGAGGAATTCAAGCTGAAGAAGATGTGGAAGTCGCCGAACGGCACCATCCGCAACATCCTCGGCGGCACCATCTTCCGCGAGCCGATCATCATGAAGAACGTGCCGCGTCTGGTGCCCGGCTGGACCAAGCCGATCATCGTCGGCCGCCATGCCTTCGGCGACCAATACCGCGCCACCGATTTCCGCTTTCCCGGCAAGGGCAAGCTGACGATCAAGTTCGTCGGCGAGGACGGACAGGTGATCGAGCATGACGTGTTCGACGCGCCCGGTGCCGGCGTCGCCATGGCCATGTACAATCTCGACGAGTCGATCCGCGAATTCGCGCGCGCCTCGCTGAATTACGGCCTGCTGCGCAACTACCCGGTCTATCTGTCGACCAAGAACACCATCCTCAAGGCCTATGACGGCCGCTTCAAGGACATCTTCCAGGAGGTCTACGAGGCCGAATTCGAGGCCGAGTTCAAGGCGAAGAAGCTATGGTACGAACACCGCCTGATCGACGACATGGTGGCCTCGAGCCTGAAATGGTCTGGCGGCTATGTCTGGGCCTGCAAGAATTATGACGGCGACGTGCAGTCCGACACGGTGGCGCAGGGTTTCGGCTCGCTCGGCCTGATGACCTCGGTGCTGATGACGCCGGACGGCAAGACGGTCGAAGCGGAAGCCGCGCACGGCACCGTCACACGCCACTATCGCCAGCACCAGAAGGGCGAGGAGACCTCGACCAACTCGATCGCCTCGATCTTCGCCTGGACGCGCGGTCTCGCGCACCGCGCCAAGCTCGACGACAACGCCGAACTGAAGCGTTTTGCCGAGACGCTGGAAAAGGTCTGCATCCAGACCGTCGAGTCCGGTTTCATGACCAAGGACCTGTCGCTGCTGATCGGCCCCGACCAGCCCTGGCTCTCGACCACCGGTTTCCTCGACAAGATCGACGAGAATTTGCAAAGGGCGATGGCGTAGCCCGAATTTCCACACGCCGAAGGCTCCGAAAGGAGCCTTCGCTTTTTGGCCAACGAGAGCAAAAGCGATGGCTGGCAGCGTGACCAAACCGGTTCTCTACGGCGCGGACTATAGCGTCTACGTGCGCATCGCACGGATGGCGCTGGACGAAAAGGGTATCGACTACGAGCTCGTACCGCTCGACATCTTCGCCGCTGACGGCATTCCGGCGTGGTTTCTCGAACGCCATCCGTTCGGCCGCATTCCGGCTTTCGAGCACGATGGTTTCCGTCTCTTCGAGACCAGTGCGATCGCGCGCTATGTCGACGAGGCGTTCGACGGTCCGGCGCTTCAGCCGGCGAATGCGCGCGGCCGCGCCAGGATGGGCCAGATCATCGGCATGCTTGATGCTTATGGTTACAAATCGATGGTGTGGGACGTCGCCGTCGAGCGGCTGGAGAAGGAGCGACCGGACGAATCTTTGATCGCTAGCGGTCTGCGCCAAGCAGAAACCGTGCTCACAGTGCTGACCTCCCTCAAGGCCCAAGGATCCTGGCTGCTTGGCGAGCAGCTGACGCTGGCCGATCTGCACGCGGCGCCGATTATCGGCTATTTCGTCAAGGTTGCCGACGGGCGCGAGCTGCTGGCGCGGTTTGCTGACATAAGCGACTGGTATGCGCGCATCGCCGCTCGCCCGAGCTTTGCCAAAACCGAGAAGGTCGGTTAGCACCAAGCCTGGAGGCCACGCTCAGGAGCGGGAGGCTACAATCTGATCTCGGGCCGGGTCACCATCAGCCAGAGGATTGCAAGCACCGCGGCAAAGGCTGGAAAACCGCAGACGAACCAGATGCGGAAGAGGCGCTTTTCCTCGTCCGGCAACGGCGCGTTTTCACGTGCCGCCTGCCGAGCCAGATCACGTATGCGCAACTGTATCCAGACAACCGGCAGCCAGAACGCGCCGGTTACGACATAGAGCAGCAAGGAAAGCACGATCCAGCCCTGCGACAGCGGCCACCCGATCTCGCGGGCCAGAAGCGCGCCGGTGATTGGCTGGACCACAACAGCCGTGGCGGTGAAGATGGCATCGGCGATGACGACGGTGCCTGCGACATGGGCGACGATCTCAGGCCGGCCGGTACGCTGCGCCATGAGCACGAAGAAGGCAATTCCAGCGCCAGTGCCGAACAGCACCGTTGCACCGATGACATGCACCCAGCGCAGAATGTCGGCCCAGAGGTTCATCGCTCTTCCAGGATCGCCAGCGCCACCAGGACGAGGCAGAGCGCGGGTACGGTCTTGACCAACGGTCCGAGCGGATCGAGCCAGATATCGGGAGCAAGCACGGTCGCTGCGCCAAGATAAACCAAGGTGATGGCAGTCATCGCCATCAGCCCCGCCCGAGCCAGCCAACGTACCAAAACGGCGGCGCCGACCAGGATGTCGGCGACGCTTCCGGCGAGAACCATCCAGAGCGCAAGAGCGGGCGACAGGCCGCGCGATGCCAGAATGTCCGCAGCTGCATCCTGTCTGATGAAGCCGACGATGCCGGAGGCCAACCAGAACATCGACAGGACGGCAAACACGACCGGTTTCAGCAGCCACAGGCGCGCAAACCACCTCTCCTGAACATGTGCGGGCATTGCCGCCAGCGTAGCTTCCAGCGACTGCGGCGGACGGCCGGTAATTTCGGTCCAGGCCTTGGCGTTGCCGGTAACGCCATGCTTCAGCGCGGCAAGTGCCGCACTGCGCAAGGGAGACCGCCACCCGAGAGCGCCAAGTCCATCGGCGATGCCACTGGCGAGCCTCCCGACGATTGCCGGCACCGTCACGACCGGCGCCTTGGGCAGGCCGAGCCAAGCACGAAACTCAAGCAGGACGTCGGCAAGAGGCTTGGCCCGTTGCTCGACCAGATCGATAATCTGCCCGCGCGCCAGACGTCCGGCGACCGCACGCGATACCGCCTCGGCGACATCCGTCACCGACACGGTCTGGATCAGCCGATCCACCAGCACCGCGGGCACAACCGCTGGAGCTGCGGCAAGCGCCCGCAACAAGGCCGTCCCGCCATAGGCAGCGGGAGCGATGACAAGACCGGGCCGCAGGATCGTCCAGTTCAGAGACGACGAAGCGACGGCGCGGTCACCTTCCGCCTTGGTCCGGAAGAAGGCGCTGTCGGAAGCGAGGTCTGCGCCAATCGCGGAAATCTGTACCAATTGGTTCACACCCACCTGTTCACAGGCGGCGATGAGCGCGGCGACCGAACGCCGGTGGATCGCATCCAGCTGATCACGAGGACCGTCCTGCAAAGCGCCTGCGGCGTTCACCACCACTTCCACGCCGGCAAGCAGGGGAATCCAGTCGGCCGCTGAGAGCAGTCGCGACATATCCGCCGCGATCCACTGGACGCGGGGTCTGCGGCGCCGCGCCTGTCCGATATCGCGGCCCAGGCCGAGTAGGTGGTGGCCGTCTTGAAGCAACCGTTCAAGGACGGCCTCTCCGATCAGTCCATAGCCGCCTAAAACGAGGACGTTCATCGGACTTTCATGCTGCTTCGAGCGCCGCCCTCACCGCCGCGATCGCGTCATTGGCCTTCGACGCATCCGGACCGCCGGCCTGTGCCATGTCGGGTCGGCCGCCGCCGCCCTGCCCGCCCAATGCGGCGGACGCCACGCGCACCAGGTCGACGGCGCTGAAGCGGCCAACGAGATCGTCGGTCACGGCAACCACGACACTCGCCTTGTTGTCCTCGCCGGCGCCGACGAAGACAACGACGCCCGAACCCAGCGAAGTCTTGCCGGCGTCGGCCAGTGGCTTCAGATCCTTCGGCGAAACACCGGAAACCGCCTTGCCGAGGAAACCGACGCCCGCGACCGTCTCATTCTCCGAGGGAGCACCCGCCGCGGCACCGCCGCCCAGCGCCAGTTTCTTGCGCACTTCGGTCAGTTCCTTCTCAAGCTTCTTGCGCTCTTCGAGCAAAGCCTCGACACGCGCGGGCACGTCGGCCGGTGAAATCTTCAGCGTTGCCGCCGCCGTCTTAAGGCGCCGATCCTGCTCGTCGAGATGCTTGCGCGCGGCTTCGCCGGTCAGCGCCTCTATGCGGCGCACACCGGCGGCGACCGCGCTGTCCGAGAGGATGCGCACAAGGCCGATATCGCCGGTCGCCCTGACATGGGTGCCACCGCAGAGCTCGACCGAATAGGGCCGGTTAGCCTTGGCGCCATGCAGGCCCGTGCCCATCGACACGACGCGCACCTCGTCGCCGTATTTCTCGCCGAACAGCGCCATGGCGCCCTCGGCAATGGCGTCGTCGATCGACATCAGCCGCGTGGTCACCGGGCTGTTCTGCACGACGATCTCGTTGGCCATGCGCTCGACTTCTTCGAGTTCCTCGGCCGAGATCGGCTTGTTATGCGAGATGTCGAAGCGCAGCCGCTCGGGCGCGACCAACGAGCCCTTCTGGGCGACATGGGTGCCCAGCACTTCGCGCAAGGCCTCATGGATGAGGTGCGTCGCCGAATGGTTCGCGCGCAACCTGGAGCGCCTGTTATGGTCAACCTTCAGCTCGACGGCGGCGCCCGTCTTGACCGTGCCGTTAATCACCTTGCCGATATGCACGAACAGCCCATCCGCCTTCTTCTGCGTGTCGGAGACCTCCATCGAGAACCCCTCGCCCGAAATGACGCCGGTGTCGCCCATCTGGCCGCCGGATTCGGCGTAGAACGGCGTCTGGTTGACAACCACGGCAACAGCTTCACCCTTGCCGGCGCTGTCCACGGTCTTGCCTTCCCTGACCAGCGCCTGGACGAGACCTTCCGCTTGCTCTGTCTCATAGCCGAGGAATTCGGTGGCGCCGGTCTTCTCGCGGATCGGGAACCAGACCGTCTCGGTCGCGGCCTCGCCGGAGCCTGCCCAGTGTGCACGCGCCTCGGTCCTCTGCCGCTCCATCGCATCGGTGAATCCGGCAAGATCGACCGAGATGTTGCGCTGCCGCAGCGCGTCCTGCGTCAGGTCGAGCGGAAAGCCATAGGTGTCGTAAAGTTTGAACGCAGTCTCGCCGTCCAGCATGTCGCCGGCATGGAGCTTTTCCGTCGCCTCCGACAGCAGGCCAAGGCCGCGCACCAGCGTCTTGCGGAAGCGGGTTTCCTCGAGTTTCAGGGTTTCGGTAATCATCTCTTCGCCGCGCACCAGCTCGGGATAGGCCTGGCCCATCTCGCGTACCAGCGCCGGCACCAGCTTCCACATCAGCGGATCGCGGGCGCCGAGCAACTGCGCATGGCGCATGGCGCGGCGCATGATACGGCGCAGCACATAGCCGCGGCCTTCGTTCGACGGCAGCACGCCGTCGGCCACCAGGAAGGAGGACGAGCGCAGGTGATCCGCAATGACGCGGTAGGACGCCACCGTTTCCGCGTCGGGCGCGCGCCCAAGCGCGGACGACGCCGCATCGATCAGGTGGCGGAACAGGTCGGTCTCGAAGACGCTTTCCACCCCTTGCAGGATCGAGGCCATGCGCTCCAGGCCCATGCCGGTGTCGATCGACGGGCGCGGCAGGTCGATGCGCTCCTCCTTCGTCACCTGTTCGTATTGCATGAACACCAGGTTCCAGAATTCGAGAAACCGGTCGCCGTCTTCCTCGGGACTGCCGGGAGGTCCGCCCCAGATATGCTCGCCTCGATCGATGAAGATTTCCGAGCACGGCCCGCAAGGTCCGGTGTCGCCCATGGCCCAAAAATTGTCCGAGGTTGCGATGCGGATGATGCGATCGTCCGAGAACCCGGCGATCTTCTTCCAGAAGCCAGCCGCCTCGTCGTCCGTATGATAGACGGTGACCAGCAGCTTGTCCTTCTTCAGACCGAACTCTCGGATGATCAGGTTCCAGGCAAGCTCGATGGCGCGCTCCTTGAAATAATCGCCAAAGGAGAAATTGCCGAGCATCTCGAAGAAGGTCAGATGGCGCGCGGTATAGCCGACATTGTCGAGATCATTGTGCTTGCCGCCGGCGCGAACGCTCTTCTGGGCGGTGGTGGCGCGCGAATAGGGCCGCTTCTCCAAACCGGTGAAGACGTTCTTGAACTGCACCATGCCGGCATTGGTGAACATCAAGGTCGGATCGTTGCGCGGCACGAGCGGGCTCGAGGCCACGACCTCATGGCCCTCCTTGCGGAAATAGTCGAGAAATGTCGACCGGATCTCGTTCACGCCACTCATGACTGCTGCCTTTTCGCGAAAACCGCCGGCACAGCCGGCGGAAACTGGTCTCTGCGTCTTAGAAAATAGACTTGGCCTTTTAGCGGGCACGCCCGACCCTGTCCAGAAACACGGAATTGGGCCAATCCAGGAGCTTACCGATCTGCCGAAAACGAAAACCGCCGGCTCGAAGGCCGGCGGTTTGGAACGCGGTACTAAAGAACTCGGTTACTTAAGCATCAGGTGATAGGCTGAATTTATGGCCGAACTCTGGCCATTGCCCTACATCGCGCCGGCTTCGTCCTCAAAACCGTCGTCGCCACCTTCAGAGCCACCATTTTCAAGGAACTTCTCGGCGATCAAGCCGGCGTTCTGCCGGAGCGCCAGTTCGATCTCGCGCGCGGTGTCGGGATTGTCGCGCAGGAACAGTTTAGCATTCTCGCGGCCTTGGCCGAGGCGCTGCGAATTGTAGGAGAACCAGGCGCCCGACTTCTCGACCACACCAGCCTTGACGCCAAGATCGACCAGTTCGCCGGTCTTGGACACGCCTTCGCCATACATGATATCGAACTCGACCACCTTGAAGGGCGGCGCCAGCTTGTTCTTGACCACCTTGACGCGGGTCTGGTTGCCGACGACCTCGTCGCGGTCCTTGACCGAGCCGATGCGGCGGATGTCGAGGCGCACCGATGCATAGAATTTCAAGGCGTTGCCGCCCGTGGTGGTTTCGGGCGAACCGAACATGACGCCGATCTTCATGCGGATCTGATTGATGAAGATGACCATGGTGTTGGAACGTGAGATCGAAGCGGTCAGTTTGCGCAGCGCCTGGCTCATCAGCCGGGCCTGCAGGCCAGGCAGCGAATCGCCCATCTCGCCTTCGATTTCGGCACGCGGCGTCAGCGCTGCCACCGAATCGACCACCAGCACGTCGATGGCGCCGGAGCGCACCAACGTGTCGCAGATCTCCAGCGCCTGCTCGCCGGTGTCGGGCTGCGAAATCAGGAGGTTTTCGAGATCGACGCCGAGCTTGCGGGCATAGACAGGATCGAGCGCGTGCTCGGCATCGACGAAGGCGCAGATGCCGCCCTTCTTCTGGGCTTCAGCCACGGTGTGCAGGGCCAGCGTCGTCTTGCCAGAGCTTTCCGGCCCGTAGATCTCGATGATGCGGCCGCGCGGCAGGCCGCCGACGCCGAGCGCGATGTCGAGGCCGAGCGATCCGGTCGGCACTGTTTCGATCTCGACGACCTGCTCGTTGGCGCCGAGCCGCATGATCGAGCCCTTGCCGAAAGCCCGCTCGATTTGCGACAGCGCCGCATCCAGAGCCTTTGATTTGTCCACTGCCTTATCCTCTACAAGCCGCAAAGTATTCTGAGCCATGATACATCACCCCTTGGTCGTCAATGAAGGCCGGACAATCCGCAATCCCTGCCATTTTGTACCTTTTTTGTTCTCATTTGACAAGGGGAGACAACCAACTGAAAAAGCAAGAGATATCCTGATCTGTTCTTTTTTTGTCTCGCAGACCGAGGCAGGGATGTCCTCGCATTGGGCCAGACGGCTCGATTGTATCGATCCGCCGAATCGCTGCCTTGCATGCGAAGCTCTGTCGCGCAGTGTAGCGCTTGTGTGGCGCCAATAACAAAGGTCATATCGCCGCCATGGTGAAATCCGCGAAGATACTGGCCGTGGGCGGCGCCCATATCGATCGGCGTGGCCAGGTGGCCGGCCCGTACGTGCCAGCGGCGTCCAATCCCGGCACAATGCGCGAGGATGTCGGCGGCGGCGTCTTCAACGCGTTGCGCAGCACGGTGCGCCGAGGTGTCTCGGCTTCGCTGCTGTCGGTCCGCGGCGGCGATGCCGCGGGCGATACCGTGTCACGCGCTATCGCGAAAGCCGGCATTTCGGACCTGTCGGCCGTGTTCCTCGACCGCACCACGCCGAGCTACACGGCGTTGATCGACCGCGAGGGCGAGTTGATCGTCGGCTTTGCCGACATGGTGCTTTATGACCTGGCCTTCCCCAAGCAGATCAGGCGCTCCAAGATGCGGGAGGTGGTCGCCGACGTCGACGCCATCCTGTGTGACGCCAATCTGCCGGCATCGGCTCTGGAGCGGCTGCTACCACTTGCTGCCGGCAAACCGGTTTTCGCCATTGCCATTTCGCCGGCCAAGGTGACGCGGCTGATACCGGTGCTCGGCGAACTGGCGCAACTCTTCATGAACCGGCGAGAGGCCGTTGTACTGGCTGGCGTCAATTCGAGTGCCTCCGAGCGAGAGATGATCGACGGGTTGCGATGCAACGGCCTTGCCAGTGGCGTGGTCACGGCAGGCAGCGCGCCGGTGCTGGGCTTCGATGAAGCAGGCGCGTTTTCGATCCTGCCGCCTGCCCCGAGGAAAGTCGCCGATGTCACCGGCGCCGGCGACGCGCTGGCGGGTGCGACGGTCGCGGCGCTGTTGCGCGGTCTGCCACTGCGCCAGGCCTTGCGCGAAGGCGTCGCGGCGGCAACGCTGGCCATCGAAAGCGCCAACGCCGTGCCAGAATTCACCGCGGCGAGCTTCGCGGAAGCACTGGCCCTTGTGCCGGATGCGCGGGAAATGGCATGAGACCGGCAAATTCACAGCGCCGCAGGGATGTTTACGCGTCCTGATGGATGCGCCGCGATTGGAGATTCGAGATGACCCCAGAGAGCGCCCACCCCTTCATCGATGTCCATGCTCCCGTGGCGCAAGCCCTGGCTGCCGGGCGTCCCGTGGTGGCGCTGGAAAGCACCATCATCACCCATGGCATGCCCTACCCCGACAACGGTGCCATGGCGGCCAATGTCGAAAAGATCATCAGCGATGGCGGTGCCGTGCCCGCCACGATCGCCGTGGTTGGCGGCCGCATCAAGATCGGTCTTTCCGACGGCGAGCGTGAATCGCTGGCCATGACCGGCGATGCGATGAAGCTGTCGCGCGCCGACCTCGGCTTTGCAGTGGCGCAAGGGCGCACCGGCGGCACCACGGTCGCCGCGACCATGATCGCGGCGCATATGGTGGGGATAAAAGTGTTCGCCACCGGCGGCATTGGCGGCGTGCACAAAGGTGCGGAAAAGAGTTTCGACATTTCCGCCGATCTCGATGAACTGGCGCGCACACCGGTCATCGTCGTCTCGGCCGGCGCCAAGGCCATCCTCGATATCGAAAAAACGCTTGAGGTGCTGGAAACGCGCGGCGTGCCCGTGGTTGGCCATGGCTGCGAGACAATGCCGGCCTTCTGGTCGCGGCAATCGCCGTTCCGCGCGCCGTTGACCTTGCACAAACCGGAAGACATCGCGCATTTCTACAAGACGCGGGCAGCGCTCGGTCTCGGCGGCGGCGTGCTGATCGCCAACCCGGTGCCCGAAAACCATGAAATCCCGGCGGAAGAGATGGCCGGCTATATCGAAGCAGCACAGAAGGCCGCCGAGGCGCTCAACGTGAGCGGCAAGGCGGTGACGCCGTTCCTGCTGGGAAAAATCCTGGAACTGACCGGCGGCCGGAGCCTGAAGACCAACATCGCGCTGGTCGAGAACAATGCAAGATTGGCGGCGAAGATCGCCAAGGCGCTGTAGGGTTCAAATGTGAGGCGGTGCAAGAATTAACGTATCAGCCGAGTTCCCGCCCCCCCTCTGCGCCTCGACATGTCCGAGAAAGCCTGCACTGCCGCAACGTGCTACTTGCCCGCGCGCCGCCCGGCCTCATAGGCTCGCCGGGCCCAGACAGTCATTTCGTCCGGGTCATCAAAAGCGCTGTCGGGAATGCTCCAATAAGGCATGGCGACCAGCTTGCCGTGGCGCGAACCGGTATAGGTCCACTGCCGGCAACCGGCGGCTTCGAAATCGGGCGCGCTTTGCTCGTCGGCCTTGAGCAGCAATTCGCCGCGCAGCACGATGGCGACGATCACACCATCGAAATAGATGCCCTTGCCGCCGAACAGCCTGCGGATGCTGACCGGGCCAAGGCCTTCGAACAGTTCGGCGATGCGTTCATTGTCCATGCCGCGATCATGTCATCGGCATTTGACATTGTCATCGCGCAACCAAATCATGCTGACGGGCTGGGAACATTTCGTCGGAGTTTTTATCATGCCGGTTCTGCTCAAGGGATCCTGCCGCTGCAATGCCGTGCGTTTCGAGGTGGAAAGCCATACGCCCGTGCCGTTCATGCTCTGCTACTGCTCGATCTGCCGCAAGCAGCAAGGCGGCGGCGGGTTCGCCATCAATCTCGGCGCCGACTACAAAACGCTCAACATCAGGGGCAAGAGGAGCCTCGGCGTCTATCGGGCCGAGATCGAGGATGACGAGCATTTGCAATGCGAAATCTCGACGGGGGAACGCAATTTCTGCCGCAAATGCGGATCGGCGTTGTGGCTCTACGATCCGACATGGCCGGATCTGGTGCATCCCTTCGCCTCGGCGATCGACAGCGACCTGCCGAAACCACCTGAGAAGGTGCACCTGATGCTGAAATACAAGGCGAGCTGGGTAGAGCCTGATGTCGGCAAGGGCGACAAGACGTTCGACATCTATCCCGAGGAATCGATCGCCGACTGGCACAAGCGGGTGGGGATGTGGGTTGCGTAACGTTCTTCGCCCATTTACCGGGCGAAGATGCCGGCAGGCAGACTGCGCAAATGTTGGAGAGGCTGGCGCTGCCCCTCATCCGGCCTTCGGGCCCTTCGTCATTCGAAAAGCCAAGCAATTGGCTTTTCGCCCGCTGCGCGGACCACTCCTCACCTCCCCGTAAATGGGGCGAAGGAAGTGCTTTAGGCGGAGGCGCGCGCCTCTGCCAGCGCCTTCAGGTCGGCCGGCTTCAGCTCGACCGATTCGCCGCAGCCACAGGCCGAGCTCTGGTTCGGATTGTGGAAGGTGAAGCCGGTGCGCAAAGTCGTCTGCTCGAAATCCATCTGCGTGCCGAACAGGAACAGCGCCGCTTCCGGCGCGACATAGACGTGTGCGCCGTCGCGCTCGATGTGGTCGTCCTTGGCGTTGGGCTCGGTCACCAGATCGATCGTGTATTCCATGCCGGCGCAGCCGCCCTTCTTGATGCCGAGGCGGATGCCATGCGCCTTCTCGCGTGTGGCGACGATCTCGCGCACCCGCTCGGCGGCCTTTTCGGTCATGGTGATGACGGCAAAGCGTCCCATTCTTTTTCCTTCTCCATTCCGTGCAGGTTCAAGGTCTGCCGAATGATTCTCACCTAAAATGGTGAAGTTTTATCCATGGTGCAAGTGTGCCAAGCTCAACGCTAGTACCAGCCAACCGCGACCTGCGCCTCTTCCGACATGCGGTCGGGCGTCCATGGCGGGTCGAAGGTCATGTTGACTTCGACGCCTGATACGCCTTCGACGGCGCCGACGGCGTTTTCCACCCAACCGGGCATTTCGCCGGCCACCGGGCAGCCGGGGGCGGTCAGCGTCATGTCGATCTTGACCGAGCGGTCGTCCTCGATGTCGATCTTGTAGACGAGGCCGAGCTCGTAAATGTCGGCCGGGATTTCCGGGTCGTAGACGGTCTTCAGCGCCGAGACGATGTCGTCGGTCAGCCGCGCCAGTTCGTCGGCGGGAATGGCCGTGGCGGAGACGACGCCATTGACGCCGGCTTCCGGCGCGGCCTCTGTGGCTGTGCTGATATCTTCCATGGTCGTCACCCGAAAAACTTGCGCGCTTTTTCAAGCGCCTCGGCCAAAGCGTCGACTTCGGCCCTGGTATTATACATGCCGAACGATGCCCTGCATGTGGAGGTTACGCCAAAGCGTTTCAACAGCGGCTGGGCGCAATGCGTACCGGCGCGCACTGCCACACCCTGCCTGTCTATCACCATCGACACGTCATGGGCGTGAATGCCCTGCAATTCGAAGGAGATGATGGCGCCCTTGCCCGGCGCGTCGCCGAAGATGCGCAGCGAATTGATGGCGCGCAGCCGTTCATGGGCATAGTTCTTGAGGTCTTGCTCATGCGCCGCGATGCGTTCCCGACCGACAGAGTCCATGTAGTCGAGCGCAGCACCCAGCCCGATCGCCTGCACAATCGGCGGCGTGCCGGCCTCAAAACGATGCGGCGGCTCGTTGTAGGTGACGATGTCTTCCGTCACCTCCTCGATCATTTCGCCACCGCCCATGAAGGGGCGCATACCCCCGAGAATGTCCTTCTTGCCGTAGAGAACGCCGATGCCCGAGGGGCCATAGACCTTGTGGCCGGTGAAGACGAAGAAGTCGCAATCCAGGTCCTGCACGTCGATCGGCATATGCACGGCGCTCTGGCTGCCGTCGACGAGCACTGGAATGCCCCGCGCATGCGCGATGCGCACGATCTCCTTGATCGGCGTCACCGTGCCCAACGCATTCGACATCTGCGTGATGGCGACAAGCTTTGTCCTGTTAGTCAGCCGCTTTTCGAATTCCTCGATGTGGAAGACACCGAGATCGTCGACCGGCACCCAGACCAGCCTGGCGCCCTGCCGTTCGCGGATGAAATGCCAGGGAACGATGTTGGAATGATGCTCCATGATCGACAGCACGATTTCGTCGCCCTCGCCGATATTGGGCATGCCATAGCCATAAGCCACCGTGTTGATCGCCGAGGTCGTATTCGAGGTGAAGACGATGTTGTCGGTGCTTGGCGCATTGAGGAAACGGCGCACCGTCTCACGCGCCTTTTCATAGGCGTCGGTCGCGGCGTTGGACAGGAAATGCAGGCCGCGATGGACGTTGGCGTATTCCTGGGAATAGGCGTGCTGGATCGTGTCCAGCACCACCTGCGGCTTCTGCGCCGAGGCGCCATTGTCGAGATAGACAAGAGGCTTGCCATAGACTTGCCGCGACAGGATCGGAAAGTCGCGGCGGATCGCCTCGACGTCGTAGGGGATGGTTTCGACTTTCTGGTCCATCATAAGCTCTTCCGAGGCATCGCCTCATTCCGTCCAGCACCTCTCATCCGTCTCGGCGCTTCGCGCCAATCCACCTTCTCCCACAAAGGGGGAAGGAAGAGTGCTTACCCGTGTGTCACGAACCATTCATCGAGCCGCGCTTCCAGCGCCTCGACGATCGTCTCGTCATCCATCTCCTCGATCACCTCGGCGACGAACGCTTTCACCAGAAGGCCCCGTGCGGTCTTCTCGTCGACGCCGCGCGCCATCAGGTAGAACAGATGGTCGTGGTCGATCTCGGTGACCGTCGCGCCGTGGCCGCAGACGACGTCGTCGGCGAAGATTTCGAGTTCGGGCTTGGTCGAGAACTCGCCATCGTCCGACAGAAGCAGCGTGTTGCAGGCCATCTTGGCGTTGGTCTTCTGCGCATATTGATGGACGTTGATGCGGCCCTGGAAGACACCGCGCGCTTTGCCGGTGACGACATTGCGGATCACTTCCGTCGATGTCGTATGCGGGACTGCGTGGTCGAGCACCATCGTCACATCGGTGTGTGTGTCGCCCGCCAACAGATTGATGCCACGCAACTTGAAGTCGGCGCCCTCGCCGGTGGTCTTGATCACGATCTCCTGGCGCACCAATCTGCCGCCGGCGTTCATGACGAACAGCGTCAGCTTCGCGTTCTTGCCGATATGGGCCTTGAACTGCGCCAGATGCGTGGCCGTGTCCGGCTGCTCCTGCACGATCAGCCAGGTCACCTCGGCGCCCTCGCCGAGCACGAGCTGGCTCACCGAGCTGACCAGCGCCACGCCCTCACCTGCCTGACGCTCGACTATAACTGCCTTGCCGCCAGCGCCGACGCGTACAGGTAAACGCACATGGGTCTGGCCGCCTGCCTGCAAATTCTGCAATTCGAGCGGCTTTTCCAGCTCGGCGCCGTCGGCAATATCGATGAAATAACCGTCGGCGACAAAGGCCGTGTTCAGCGCGCCGATAGCGTCGTCGCTGCCATAAGGAGCGAGGCCCGGCGCAATGCTACCGTCGGTCAGCTTTTCCGATAGGCGTTGCACGCTGACGCCCTCGACGACGGGCGCCTTGGCGCTCGACGCGCCGTTCAGCATGGCCAGAACCGTCGAGCCTTCAACGATTGGCGCAATGGCTTTCGCCGCGGCGGCCGGATCGAAATCCGGAACCGTGTTCAACAACCGGCGCAGATCGGTGTAGTGCCAGGATTCGACGCGCCGCGTCGGCAGGCCGTGCTTGATCGCCTCGATGGCGTCGTCGCGCTTCAGCATCACCGCGCCGTCACCCGGCAGCAGCGACAGCCGATCGCCGAACGCGTCGATCAACGCTGTCTCGGCCGGTGTCCGCTGCGGTTGTGCGTGCATGTTCATCAGTCTTGCCTCCGCCATTTCACGCGGCTTCGCCGATCACGCCGGCATAGCCGTTGGCTTCGAGGTCGAGTGCGAGCGACTTGTCGCCCGACTTGATGACCTGACCCTTGTACAGCACGTGCACGGTATCCGGCACGATGTGCTCGAGCAGCCGCTGGTAATGGGTGATGACCAGAAAGGCCCGGTCGGGCGAGCGCAGCGCGTTGACCCCGTCGGACACGATCTTCAGCGCATCGATGTCGAGGCCGGAATCGGTCTCGTCGAGCACGCAGAGTTTCGGCTCCAGAAGCTTCATCTGCAGAATCTCGGCGCGCTTCTTCTCGCCGCCGGAGAAGCCGACGTTGAGCGGCCGCTTCAGCATGTTGATGTCCATGTTGAGCGAGGCGGCGGCTTCCTTCACGCGCTTGAGGAATTCCGGGATCTTCAGCGGCTCCTCGCCGCGCGCCTTGCGCTGCTCGTTCATCGCCACTTTCAGGAATTCCATGGTCGCCACGCCCGGTATCTCCATCGGATACTGGAAGGCGAGGAAGATGCCGGAAGTGGCGCGCTCGGCCGGGTCCATTTCGAGGATCGACCGGCCGTTGTAAAGGATGTCGCCCTCGGTCACCTCATAGTCCTCGCGGCCGGCCAGGATGTAGGACAGCGTCGATTTGCCCGAACCGTTCGGGCCCATGATGGCGGCGACCTCGCCTGCCTTCACCGTCAGGTTCAGGCCGCGGATGATTTCGGTGCCATCATCGACGATGCGGGCATGCAGGTTTCTGATTTCAAGCATATTCGTTCCGTTTCACAAAGTTTCCGTTCAATGCCAGCGCCAGCGTCATTCGCCGTCAGTTTTGGCTTTGATGAACGGTATGATTGCGCCCGTCAGGGCAAGAATAACGAGGACAATGAGCCAAGCCGGCAGGGCTGCTGCGATATGGCCCAGCACCAACGCGACAACCACGAGGATGAACACAACCACGAAGGCCCAGCCTTTCCAGTTGCCGGGCGTTGCGCCGTAGCCGAAGCGCTTTGGCCTGAACCACGCCTCCCCTGTCATCCCACGCTTCCCTCCAGTGAGATGCCGATCAGCTTCTGCGCCTCGACCGCGAACTCCATCGGCAGCTGCTGGATGACGTCCTTGACGAAGCCGTTGACGATCAGCGCGATGGCTTCCTCTTCCGGAATGCCGCGCTGCATGACGTAGAACTTCTGGTCCTCGGAAATCTTCGAGGTCGTCGCCTCGTGCTCGAACTGCGCCGTCGAGTTCTTGGCTTCCATGTAAGGCACGGTGTGGGCGCCGCACTGGTCGCCGATCAAAAGCGAGTCGCAGTTGGTGAAGTTGCGGGCGTTGGTCGCCTTGCGATGCGCCGAGACCTGGCCGCGATACGTGTTCTGGGAGAAGCCGGCGGCGATGCCCTTGGAGATGATGCGGCTCGACGTGTTCTTGCCGAGATGGATCATCTTGGTGCCCGAGTCGACCTGCTGATAGCCGTTCGACACCGCAATCGAATAGAATTCGCCCGAGGAATCGTCGCCGCGCAGGATGCAGCTCGGATACTTCCACGTGATGGCCGAGCCGGTTTCGACCTGCGTCCACGAGATCTTCGAACGGTCGCCACGGCAGTCGCCGCGCTTGGTGACGAAATTGTAGATGCCGCCCTTGCCCTCGGCATCGCCGGGGTACCAGTTCTGCACGGTCGAATATTTGATCTCGGCATCGTCGAGCGCCACCAGTTCGACGACAGCGGCGTGAAGCTGGTTCTCGTCGCGCTGCGGCGCCGTGCAGCCTTCGAGATAGGAGACGTAGGCCCCCTCCTCGGCGATGATCAGCGTGCGCTCGAACTGGCCGGTGTTCTTCTCGTTCATGCGGAAATAAGTCGACAGCTCCATCGGGCAGCGCACGCCCTTGGGCACGAAGACGAACGAGCCGTCGGTGAAGACAGCCGAATTCAGCGTGGCGTAGAAATTGTCGGATGTCGGCACCACCGAGCCCAGATATTTCTGTACCAGTTCGGGGTGCTCGCGGATGGCTTCCGAGATCGAGCAGAAGATAACGCCGGCCTGCGCCAACTCCTTCTTGAAGGTTGTGACGACCGAGACGGAATCGAACACCGCGTCGACCGCGACGCGGCCCGATTTATAGACATTGTCGCTGACTTCCTCGAGTTCGGAAGCATCGGTCTTCTGGACGCCAGCCAGGATTTCCTGCTCCTTCAGCGGAATGCCGAGCTTCTCGTAGACCTTCAGCAGTTCGGGATCGACATCGCTCAGCGACTTCGGGCCGGGCGTGCTCTTGGGCGCCGCGTAGTAATAGATGTCCTGGAAATCGATCTTGGGATAGTTGACGCGCGCCCAGGTCGGCTCCTCGAGCGTCAGCCAGCGGCGATAGGCTTCCAGGCGCCATTCCAGCATCCAGGACGGTTCGTCCTTCTTTGCCGAAATGAAACGGATGATGTCTTCGCTCAGGCCCTTGGGGGCCTTGTCGACAGCGATTTCGGTCTGGAATCCATATTTATACTGGTCGACATCGATCTTGCGGACTCGATCGATCGTCTCCTGCACAGCAGGCATAAGCGTTCTCCATCCACGCCGGGGTCAAGGCCCGACAGTTTTCAAACTATGGCACCGCCGAAATGGACACCAAAAGGGGCATTCGCGGCAGCGTAAGTTTCATATAGTGCGCTTCGACCGGAAATTCACCCGGCCAGCATGAAACGCACGGCTCTACCAGGCCCGAAGGCCCGAATACGTTACCCAAACATCGGATTTTCCCGAAAACCGCTACGCACTTTTCGGTCCGATGCTCCCAACCGCTACGCGGCTTTATCCCTATCCGCCTTGTCTCTGGCGGCTTGGCGCGCGGCGATCCCCGCCAGCGCGGCGCGGAACAGTTCGATGTCCTCGGCGCCCGTCGCCGAACCGATCGACACGCGCAAGGCGCCGAGACTGTCGCCGTAGCCCATTGCCTTCAGCACATGGCTCGGCCCGACCTTGCCCGACGAGCAGGCGGAGCCGGCCGACAGCGCCACACCGGCCAGATCGAAAGCGATCTGCGCGGTTTCCGCCTTGACGTTCGCAATAGCGAAGAATGTCGTGTTGGCAAGCCTTGGTGCGCCGGTTCCAAAGATTTCCGCCTCGGGCACCAGCGTTTTCACGATGGCCTCGATCTCGTCACGGCGCTGTCGCACCGCATCCATAGCCTGCAATTCGGCCAAAGCCTCACGCGCGGCCGCGCCAAAACCGGCGATGGCGGCGAGGTTTTCCGTTCCGCCGCGGTGGCCCTTTTCCTGGCCTCCACCGTTGATCAGGGGCTTGGGCATCATCAGATCGGCGGCGGCGACAATGGCCCCAACGCCCTTGGGGCCACCGATCTTGTGCGAAGACAGAATCAAATAATCGGCGTAACCCGCTGACATATCGATTGAAACACGGCCCGCGGCCTGAACCGCATCAACGACGAGAACGCCGCCCGCGGCCTTCACGATCCCTGCGATACGATCGATCGGCTGGATGACGCCGGTCTCGTTGTTAGCGGCATGGATCGCCACCAGCGGCAGGCCATCGGCCTCGTCGTGAGCGTCAAGCGCGGTAGCCAGGGCGACAAGATCGGCAATGCCACTGGCATCGACGCCGATGCGCGTCACCTGCGCTGCCGGGAAGCGCCCGCCATTCAACAGGCAGGGATGGTCGGCCGCCGACACGTAAAGCCGGCTCATGCGAACGCTGCCACGCCCCATCTGCCAGTCCGGGGTCAGCAGCGTCGAGGCCGCTTCGGTTGCGCCGGAGGTGAACACGACATGCTCGGGCCTGGCATTCACCAGCGCCGCAACCTCACGCCTCGCAGTCTCGATCAGGCGTCGCGCCGCGCGCCCTTCGGCGTGGACCGAGGACGGATTGGCGGTCAGGTCAAGCGCCGCGACCATAGCCTCGCGTGCCGCCGCGAGCAGCGGAGTGCTGGCATTGTAGTCGAGATAGGCGCGTTTTGCGGCCATTTTCGTCCAGTCGGTCCCTTCAGAAGCCATTCCGCTGTCGTATGGCGTTATTTCCTTGAAATTCCAAGGCGAGCCGTCCTATTTACGCGGCTTGCGGCGCGGTAGCCAGGCTCGAGGTCTGGCCACTTAGTTTTGAATAGTTCTAAACTAGCTTCTAAGAAGACGCTCGCCCTGCGTCAAGGCCAGAGGAAGACACGTTCCGGGCGCCGCGCATTCGTATGCCAAGTGGAGTATTTTATGCCTGAGGTCATTTTCACCGGTCCGGCCGGCCGCCTGGAGGGACGCTATCAGCCCTCCAAGGAAAAGAGCGCGCCGATCGCCATCGTCCTGCATCCGCACCCGCAGTTCGGCGGCACGATGAACAACAAGATCGTCTACGACCTCTTCTACATGTTCCAGAAGCGTGATTTCACCACGCTGCGCTTCAATTTCCGCGGCATCGGCCGCAGCCAGGGCGAATTCGATCACGGCACCGGCGAATTGTCTGACGCGGCCGCCGCTCTCGACTGGGTGCAGTCGCTGCATCCGGATTCCAAGAGCTGCTGGGTCGCCGGTTATTCGTTCGGCTCGTGGATCGGCATGCAGCTCCTGATGCGCCGGCCCGAGATCGAAGGCTTCATCTCGATCGCGCCGCAGCCGAACACCTATGATTTCTCGTTCCTGGCGCCCTGCCCGTCATCCGGCCTGATCATCCATGGCGATGCCGACAAAGTGGCGCCGCCCAAGGATGTGCAAGGCCTGGTCGATAAGCTGCACACGCAAAAGGGCATCACCATCACCCAGAAGACCTTGCCCGGCGCCAACCATTTCTTCGCCAATGACGCAGACCTTTTGATCGAGGAATGTGCCGACTATCTCGATCGGCGGCTCGCCGGCGAGTTGTCTGATCCTCGGCCGAAGCGGCTGCGCTAGGAGGTCAGGTCATTCCATGGGCGGGCGGACAATGTCCGCCTCGCCGTATCTGCTTTGCGGGCGTGCCGGCCACATCAGGCAAGCTTTTCGCTCATCCACGCGCCCGGCACCGCCTATCTTTCTGGCGCAACCAGCCGGAATGACGATTTGCGGACCGGCAGGCCCGTCGCTGCCGGCCGGAAGATGAAGCCGAGGCGGGCAAAAACCAACCCGCAGACAAGCGCGAAGGCGCAGCCGAGGCCGAAGCCGGCCACCGTGTCGCTGGGATAGTGCGCACCGACAAAGACCCTGGTCGAGGCGATGCAGGCCGTCACCGCCAGGGCGATATACCAGCGCCGCGGAAACAAGAGCAGCAGGATGCCGAACACGGCGCCCATCGTCGTGGCATGACCGGAAGGGAAGCCGGCGAAGCGGGCGTCGAAGGCAAAAGGATGTAGCGCAAGAACACCGAAATCCTGGAAATAGAGCGGGCGGGCACGTCCGATCGCATATTTGAGGACGTTCACCAGCAAGCCGGACAGGCCGACCGAGGCGAGCACGAGAAACGCCAGGCAGGTCCAGTTGTAGACGAGCATCAACCGCCGGCGCGAAAGGCTCCGCCAATCGGTCAGGTTGGCTGCGACAAGCAGGAGCGCCGACGGGATCAGGTACCAGCCACCGAGCGCGAACTGTGTCAGGAATTCCGCAAGCCTGCCGACGCCGGGCGACCACTGGCCATGAATCTGCCCTGCCAGCGTGTCGAGCCGAACGAACGCCGCAGCCGTCAGCAAGACCCAAACAATTGCCCAAACCGGCCACACTATATCTGGGTATCGGGCAGGACGAGCGGCAAAGCGGCTCTTCGCGATGCGCATCGTGTCGCGAAAATTGTCGACCGACCGCCGCCCCACCCCCAGGAGCTTGCCAGAAACGGGTAGACGCGATTTTACGAGCATTGGGAACTCGACACCATCATCGAAGTCATTGCGCGACACGGTAAAGGCCGAGCGACAGTTTGTCTCCCGACGAATAGTTGAGGCCATCGATCTTGGCGACACGGTTCACCGATTTGCCTCGCACCGACAGCATGCCATTGAGTTTCTGCTCGTCGCCGATCGGCGCCAGCCCCAGCGCGCAGGCAGGGTCGGCAAGCAGATGTTCCGCAACGCCGCCGACATCCGTCAGCACCGTTTTCGTGCCGACCAGGAACACCAGGCTCGGTTCCTGGTAGCGCGCCGAGGCCAGCACCGTCGTGTCGCAAGGTTTATTGGCAAGCACCGCCGCCTTGATCGCCGGGCTCAGCCATATCGGCTTTAGCGACGGCGCGATGACCCCGAACAGCAAGGCATAGGTGATGCCGGCACAAGCCGCGACGGCGCCGATGCGGGGCAGCGGCACCTGCAACTGCCGGGAAAACGCGAGATACCCGGTGCCGAGCGCGGCGGCTGCCGCCGGAATGCTCCACCAGGAGAAAGCGTGGGTAAGGTAGATCGGCGCTCCGATGCAGACCGCGGCAAGGCCGAGGCTGACCACCACCAGACCAAACGCGGTCGACCACCACAGCCATTGCTGCCAACGCTTGAGCGGTGCATTGGCGTCCTGCGGTTGCAATGTCAGCAACCAGCCGATCAGCAGCGCCATGCCGGGATAGGCCGGCAGCACGTAATGCGGCAGCTTCGTCGGGATCAGTTCGAACACCAGCCAGAATGGAATATACCAGGCGAGGCAGAAACGCAGCCTGATATCGTCGCGCAGACGGTTCAGGGCCTGAAGCCCGGCGCCGACCGCGATCAGGCCGAACGGCCACATGAACAGCGAATAGGTCAGCATGTAGAAGCCGGGGGGCAGGCCGTGCGATTCCTCGCCCGACGCGACCTTGCCGAGCATGTCCTTGCCGACCGCCTGCTGCAGGAAGGCGCCGTGGCTCTTCCAGGTAATCGCGGCGAGCCAAGGCAGCGCGATCAGCACGACCAGCAGCAGTCCGCGCCCGACCCTGAGCTTCGACAGCCAGCGCCCATCACGCTCGAAGGCGAACAGCACCGCGATGGTCAGCGCCGACAGCAGCGGCGCGATCGGGCCCTTGATCAGGATCGCTGCCCCTTGGGCGATCCAGAAGATCCACCAGAGATGGCCGCCAACCGGTTCGTTGCGGCGCGATGCCAGATAGATCTGCGCCAGCGCGCCTTGTGCCGCCACGCAGCAGGCCAGCAGCATCGCATCGGTCTTTGCATCGCGGCCTTCGAAAGCGGTGGCGAAGATCGCGGCCATCACCAGGCCGGCGGCAATACCGGCACTCGCTCCAAATAGATTGGTCCCTGTCCATGCAATCGCCAGCACGGCAATGGCGATGCCAAGCGCGGAGACCGTGCGGTAGATCCAGATCGGCGCCCCGGCGCCTTGCCCGCTGAGTGCCACGGCCGCCGATTGCAGCCAGTAGATGCCGATCGGCTTCTGGTAGCGTGAGGCATCCTGAAAGCGGATATCGACATAGTCGCCGCTCTCGACCATCTGTTTGGTGGCCTGGACGAAGCGTGGCTCGTCGCGGTCGAGCGGCGGCATCGATGCCAATCCCGACATCGTCATCAAAAGGCTGAACAGGAAGAGAAGAATGTAGTTCCTGTTCAACGCCATGCATCAGCCTCTCTAATCATTTTTCGAAAGTGACGGGCCGTTCAATCGACCTTGGTCATCGCCGCCTTGCGCTCGTTGGCGATCAGCCAGAGATTTCTGACGTAGATGAACATGCCCATGGCCTGGCCGGCGATGAACACCGGATCCTGGCGCTGGATGGCGTAGATCAGAAGCAGGCCGCCGCCAAACAACGAGAAAAACCAGAACGCCACCGGCACGACGCTGCGCTTGGCCTTTTCCGAAGCGAGCCACTGCACGACGAAGCGCATGGTGAAGAAGAACTGGGCGATGAAACCGAGCAGAACCCAGGCGTCGAATTGCTTGATGAAAACCTGGTGAAGCCAGGTTACCAGTTCCTGTAACACGTTAACCACGCCTGATTTCCTCTACTTTTGGCATTCTGCGACGCCTGCGGCGCAACCACCAGACGCCGCCAAGATCGAGCACGCCTTGCAGGCCGCGATCGAAAATGCCGTAGTTCGATTTCCCGTGCCGGCGCGAGCGGTCGATGACGTCGCAATGCACGACGCGATACCCCTCCTGGATAACCAGGGCCGGAACGAAGCGATGGGTGCCGTCGAAGAACGGCAGTTTGCGCAAGACATCGGTATGAATCGCTTTCAGGCCGCAGCCGGTGTCGCGCGTCTCATCATGCAGGATGGCGTTTCTCAGCCAGTTGGCGAAACGCGACGCCAGTTGCTTGACCTTGCTGTCGCGGCGCTTGAGGCGCTGCCCCTGCGCGGCGCCGAAATCGGGGCCGGCCTGCCGCAAGGCGTCGACGAGCACGGGAATGTATTGCGGATCGTTCTGTCCGTCGCCGTCGATCGTTGCCACGATGCCGCCGCGCGCCGCCCAGGCGCCCGAACGCACCGAGAGACTCTGGCCGGCGGATTTCGGGTGCCGCAATTCCCGCACCGGGAATGGCCGACGTGCCGCCTGCTCGGCAAGCACCGCAGCGGTCTCGTCGGTCGAACCGTCATTGACGATGATCAGTTCGAAATCACGCCCGGTCATCGCCGTCTCGATCTCGTCGATCAGCAGCGGCAGGTTTGCCGCCTCGTTCCTGCAAGGAATGACGATGGATATCAATGCGTCCGGCATGTCGCGTGGGGCTCTGTCGTCGGGTATGGCATTCGATGGATGCCATGCGGTGCCGTTGGAGGTCGTGGGGTTGCAGGAACCTTGTGGCGCGGCGCCTCATTACGCCAGCCGAAACGATGAAGCAAGCATTCGTGCCGGAGGGAGCGCCCTGCCGTTTCAACAAGGGATGATTGCCGAGGTGGCCACAAGGGAGATCAGACGCAAAACCGGATTCCACTTTTGCTGATCGCAACTTTCTGCTTGGCGCGCGATCAGACGCAAAACCGGATTCCACTTTTGCTGATCGCGCTTGGGTGCTAAACGCGCGCGTTCATATGTCCGCGCCGGGTTGCGCCGACGCTCTCGGGAAAGAAAAAATGTCCGCCTTCAAATCCGACTTCCTGCGCACGATGAGCGAGCGCGGCTTTATCCATCAGACCTCGGATGATGCCGGTCTCGACCAGCTTTTCGCCACGGAGACGGTAACGGCCTATATCGGTTTCGATGCGACCGCCAAGAGCTTGCATGCCGGCTCACTCATCCAGATCATGATGCTGCACTGGTTGCAGAAGACCGGTCATCGGCCGATCGCGCTGATGGGTGGCGGCACCTCGATGATCGGTGATCCGTCCTTCAAGGACGAGGCGCGCAAACTTTTGACGCCCCAGGACATCGACGACAACCTGGCCGGCATCCGCCGTAACTTCATGCCATACCTGAAATTCGGCAGTGGTCCCAACGACGCGGTGATGATCAACAACGCCGACTGGCTGATGGAGATCAACTACGTCAATTTCCTGCGCGACGTCGGCCGGCACTTTTCGGTCAACCGCATGCTCGCCTTCGATTCCGTCAAGCTCCGGCTCGATCGCGAGCAGTCGCTGTCGTTCCTCGAATTCAATTACATGATCCTGCAGGCCTATGATTTCGTCGAGCTCTACAAGCGTCTCGGCTGTCGCCTGCAGATGGGCGGCTCCGATCAGTGGGGCAATATCATCAACGGCATCGATCTTGGCCGCCGCATGGAGGATGCGCAGCTTTACGCGCTGACAACGCCGCTGCTGACGACCTCGTCCGGCGCCAAGATGGGCAAGTCGGCCTCGGGCGCGGTCTGGCTCGATGTGGAAATGCTGAGCGCCTACGAGTTCTGGCAGTACTGGCGCAACACCGAGGATGCCGACGTTGCCCGTTTCCTGAAACTCTACACGACATTGCCATTGGACGAGGTCGCGCGGCTTGAGCGGCTCAGTGGATCCGAGATCAATGAGGCAAAGAAAATCCTCGCCACCGAAATCACCGCTTTGCTGCACGGTCGCGCCGCCGCGGAACAAGCCGGAGAGACAGCGCGCAAGACGTTCGAGGAAGGCGCGCTCGCCGAAACATTGCCGACCGTGGAGGCCGACAAGACCGCTCTGGAGGCCGGCGTCGGCATCCTGTCGCTGCTGGTCACGGCTGGGTTGGCTTCGTCCAATGGCGAGGCGCGGCGGCACATCCAGGGTGGCGCCGTGCGCCTGAACGATCAGTCGGTCAGCGATGATCGCCGCATGGTCACACTCCAGGATTTGAGTCCGGAAAACGTGGTAAAGCTTTCACTGGGCAGGAAAAAACACGTCCTGGTGCGGCCAGTCTGAGGGCCCCTCACCGATATTCGAAGATCGATCTGAATATGCCCGGCGCGATCACCGACAACGGATTGACGTCGAGCACCGGCTTGTTGGCGTTGCCCCTCAGCCGGTAGGTGACGCCGATCAGGCCGCGGTCGCGGCCGTTGCCCAGAAGCGCGCCGACGATGGGCAGTTCGCCGAAGATGCGGTTGAGGCCATAGACCGGCATGAAGGTGCCGGTCATGTCCATATTGTTGTTCTGGTCATAAAGGATGCCCTGGAACGTCGTGCCGATGCGCGGGCCGCGCAGCACGCCGTTGGCCAGCTTCAGGTAGCCGCTGCCTTTCTCGATCTCGGCATAACCGCGCTCGAACTTGACCCGCGAGGTGTCGAGAGAGCCTTTGACCGCCTGGTTAAGGCTGCGGCTGTCGCCTGCCGGCGTAGTCGAGACGATGGAGGCCAGTTTCGGTTCGTTGACGACGAAGAAATTGGTGGTGTCGACCTTGCCCTTCATCGGCCCGTCGCTGGCCCCCGTCAGCGCCAACGTGATCGAGCCACCTTCCATATGCTCGTAGATGTTGAGGAACCTGAGGATCGCGCCGGCGTCCGCCGATTGCACGTTGAGCGCGCGCCGGCCGTCGCCGGTCGTGTTGCTGACCGCTATGGCGGCGCCTGAACTCGCCGTGGCGCTGACCTTGAGGCCGTTCACCCTCGAACCGGCCGCGCTGTAGTCGAGCTTCAGGTTGGACAATTGCTCGTCGTGGAACCCGGTGAGTAGATCGACATCGGCGCTGACCGAAATGGCGTCAGCGCCAGTGGTCTTGGTGGCCGTATCCACATCCGAGGTGAACTGCTTGATCAGCGAGCGGGCGTCCAGGGCGTTGCCGCTGATGTTGACCGCATAGCCCTTGCCCGATCGCTTCACCGAAACCGCGACATCGTCGCCCCTGTTCAAGGTGACCTTGCTGAATTTTGCCGATGACAGGGCGCCGTTGACCAACACGATGCCGCCGTCGATGGAGAATGTCTTGCCGTCGAGGTTGAAGTCGGACAGCGTCGTGGTGTCGCCGGATTTGGTCATGACGAAGGTGACGTTGGCGGGAACCCCTGCCCCCTTGCTCCAGCCGGCCCAGGGAATGTCCAGCCTGGCGTTGGTCAGGTCGGCCGAGACGTTCTGGTTGCCGCTGCCGCTCTTGTCGATCGCGACCTTCACTGTTCCGCCGAGCAGCGGCGTCAGGCCGGGCATGGCGGCGGCACGGACCTTATCGTCGAGCACCAGGGCCACCTTGCGGCTGCGCGCCGGCCCATCATCCGCCAGCGGCTCGACGAGATCGAGTTCGGCCGGAATGCCGTTCAGCGACGCCTTGGCGGAAATGACAGCCTTTTCCGGGTCGACCGTGATCGAGCCGTCGGCAGCCGTCACGGTCTGCCCCTCGAACGGCTTGGCCAGGGACAGGCCGGTGTAGTCGAGCGACACCAGCCAATCGAGCTTCGAGGTATCGACGCCGAATTGCAACGGGATATCCGCCCTGACATGACCGGTGACGCCGCCGGAGAGGTCTTCGGGCAGCAAGCCGACATGGCGCATGGCATTGATCGGTTCGTAGGAGGCAAGTTCGGCGACGGCGGATGCATCGCCGGCAACGTCGATGTCGAGTGCGCCGATGACCGGCGGGCGGTTCGCCGCCTTGATCGTCAGCGTGCCGTTGCGCGCCGCCACGGTGCGGCCGCTGGGCATGAAGACGGTGCCCGAAGAGAGCGCGAGATCGACATCATTGCCGTGGAAGCCGACGACGCCCACCGCATCGCGTATCGGCGGAATGCGGCCGGCCGTGTCGAAGCGCGACCCTTCGATCTGGAAGCGGCCGAACACCTCGTCCGCCGAAAGCGGCACGCCGTTGCCCAGGCGATCCGGCACGACCTGGAACTGGAGGTTGGCATCGACGACGCGGCCGCCGAACAGATTGTCCAGCACCCAGAGCCGCGCATTGCGCGCCGAAAACCACGGCCAAAGCTGTTTGACGTGAGAGACCGGCATATCGTGGACGTTGAGCGCCAGATTGATTCCGGGAGCCTTGCCGTCGACGAATTCCACGGCCGCGGTGCCAAGCACCTCGCTGGAAGCGGCGGACCGGACGGCGATCTGTTCGGCCACCAATTTGTGGCTTTTCGTCTGATAGACGCCGGCGATGCGGGCAAGGAAGGTCAGTGCGGGCTCGGGTGATTCCGAAGGCGCCAGTGTAGAGCCGTCACTGGTCAGGTCATAGCGGTAGGCTGGCTCCTCGCCCGCGGCGCCAGTCGAGGGCTTAGGCCCGATCGAGCCGGCGAAATCGAAGGTCGAGCGACCGGTCTTGAGCAACAGCCGGTCGACCTGAATCTTGTTGCTGCCGTGGACAAGCGTAGCATCGACATCGAGATCGGCCGGCAGCAGCCCGCGCGGGCCCAGATCGAGGACCGAGCCGGTGGACGACAGGGACGCCTTCAGCCGCGCGGCGGTGTCGCCCGCCCCTTGCGCTCCCTTGAGCTTCAGAGTGAGCGCGCCCAGCTTGCCACCACCCGCCGCCGCGACTTCGTTGCCGTCGCCGGCAATCCCGATCGTGGCATCCAGTGCCGTTACGCGCCTGGTCATCGCATCGCGTGCCGCGGATGCGGCAATGGTCACCGCCTTGCCGTCCAGATCCACCTGCGACGACAGCTCGATACCGCCAGCCCCGGATTGAACGACGGTGGCGTCGGCCACCTTGATCGACTTGATCGTACCAGCCTCGGGCAAGACGAATTCGACATTGTGAAGATCGATGCGATGCATCGATTCCTCTCGCACCGCATCGAGTGCATTGCCAATGTTGCCGAACACCGCATCGGACAGTTTTTCCGGGTCGATCAGCCCATCGCCATTGCGCAATTCAGCGGTCCAGTCGCCGCCCGACGGCATGGCCGCCGTGACGATGCGCGCATCGGAGATCCTGGCGCTGGTCAGCCGCACCTCACCCCATAGCAGCGGCACAAGGCGAACGCCGAAGCGCACGCGCCCCGCATCGGCCATGGCGTTGCCGTCGCTGGCCTTCAGACTGACATCGCTCACCTGGAGAGCGATGAAGCTCGAACCGTCGAGCGTGATGCGAGCAAGCCCGATCGCGACATGGACATCGACGCCCGCCAGCCTCTCGATGGCGCTCTCCGCCTCGATGCGCAGCCGGTCTGCCCCGATGCCGGAAAGGCCTATGAGATAAACGCCCACCGCGGCCAGCAGCGTGAGCGCGACCGCGCCGGCGAACACGCGCGAAAGGATGCGGAAGCCGCGGCCGATCGACGCCTGGCCGAGCGGCGGAACGCGGCACGCGGACGGCATGGCCCCCAGGTCGGTGATTTCATCCCGCCGGAACCTGATCTTTTCGTGCTGCGGTTGCTCCTGATCCACGCAATCTTCCGTTGTACAAATTCGCTCGTGGACGAATCCCCGGTCGACACTATATCGGTGTGGCTTCGCGCGTAACCTCAAACAAGGGCATCGGTATGGCTGACCTCGACGTGGGTGATCTTGCGCCGCAATTCGACCTGCCGCGGGATGGTGGCGGCTCGCTCAGCCTTGCCGCATCCGCCGGCAAGCCGGTGGTGCTCTATTTCTATCCGCAGGACGACACGACGAGTTGCACGCAGGAAGCAATCAGCTTTTCACAGCTGAAACCGGAATTCGAGAAGGCCGGCGCCGTCGTGATCGGCCTGTCGCCCGATCCCGTCAGGAAGCACGACAAGTTCAAGTCGAAATACAACCTCACCATCGACTTCGCCGCCGACGAGGAGCGCAAGGTGATCGAGGCCTACCATCTGTGGGTCGAAAAATCGATGTATGGCCGCAAATACATGGGCGTCGAGCGCGCGACGTTCCTGATCGGCCGCGACGGCCGGATCGCCAGGATCTGGCGCAAGGTCCGGGTCAAGGGCCATGCCGAGGAAGTGCTCGCGGCGGTTCGCGCCCTTTGAGCGCGGCGATGCCACGTTCACACGAGCCGGCCTTACTCGTCGGGTGTTTCCGCCTTCGGCTGCCGCTGCGCCCGCCAGGATTTCGCAACATGGTTCGCATGATCGGCCAGCGCGGCGAGATGGCCGCGCAGACCGCGCGCGCCCATCATCGACCATAGCGTGACTGATTGCGTGGCGAAGCGGCGCTTGAAGTCCTCGCCGCCGCAGAGAAAGTCAACCTTGGCCAAGCCGCGGTCGAGCGACCACTGGATATAGTCCATCATCAGCACCATACCCGGCGAGGCGCGCTCGTATTCGGGATCGTAGGTGGTGACGAAAGCCATCATCGTGCCGTGCTGCTCGAAATTGATGGAGACGGCGATAATCGTGCCGTCAAGCTCCAGCACGAAGATGCGCAACAGCCCGAGCTCGGCCAGCACGGAAACAAGCGCGGCGAGAACGGGCGAGCCCTCGTCGAACAGGTCCGAGACGCGGCCATGCCGGGCGAGCCAGAGGCGCTTCAGCGCAGCAACCCGCGCGAGCACAGGCTCGCGCGGCTCGTCCGCATCCAGCAGGCGGAAACACAATTCGCCGCCTTCCCCCATGAACTTGCGGCCACGACGGTAGTTTTGCCGGGCCTTCTTGGACAGCGTCTCGAACCATTTCGCCCCACCCTGCCAGGGACCGGCGACACGGTAGCTGATTTCGCTGCGGTGGTTGGGCCGTAGCGCCTTGCCATGGCGCGAGGTCGGGTTCAGCAGAGCACGAACACTGGCATCCGGCAGCAGACGGTTGAGATAGATCAGGTCGAATCCACCCTGATCAAGAACATACTGCCAGAGCCGGGAGAGCGCTTGCGGGTCGTTGTCGGGAGCCAACAGCGCGTCGCCATAGTCGCTGTGATCCTTCGCCGCCCATTCGAGCATGCGGATGCCGGAGCGCTTGAAAGTGGCGAGCGCAATCACGCCATCGAGCCGGTCGCCGTTCCAGGCCAGTCCGATCCTGAGCGTGCGCAGTTCCTGGTGCGGGGTCGTGCGCCACCAGGCCGCGATCCATTCTGGGTGCTGGAAAACCAGCCCGCCGACGCGCCGCCAAAGTGCGCTCCAGGCCGGCGTGATCTCGGCCAGCCGCTCCGCCGATGTTACGACTTCGAAGGTGCGTGTCGGCGGGATAGCGAGCACGAAAGGAGGAGCGTTCATGGCCGTGTCCCTTCCGATGATCGTGAGGTCCGTGGTTTTCCAGGGCGCATGCGCCTGGCGATATGCCTCCACATCCGCTTCAGCGGCATGACATAGAGGCCTGCGAGCGACTGATAATCGCGCACATCGCGGTCGATCAGTCCGAACTTGAAGTCCTCGTCGGGCTTCGGCACGTACAATGTTCCGAACAGCCGGTCCCAGAACGAGAACAGCAGGCCGAAATTCTTGTCGTAGTGGCGTGGATCGGTGCTGTGATGCAACTGGTGCCAATGAGGACACAGGATCACATTGTTGAGCCGGCCGAACGAGATCTTGAAATGCGTGTGCCTGACGAAATCCATCATCAGGATGTTGCGCATGACATAGACGTTCACGCCAAAGACGGTCAGTTCGACAAGGTTCAGCGAGATCAGCGACCAGATGCCGAAGCAGACTCCCACGATGAGGCCGTCCCAAGCCCGATTCATCAGCTCGTCGAGCGGGTGGACCCGGTCCTTGGTGATCCCGACCATCACCTCGGCCGAGTGATGCACCTTGTGCAACTCCCAAAGCAGCGGATAGCGATGCTGGGCAACATGATAGAGATAATAGGAAATGTCATAGGCAAGCAGCATGGTGATGGTGAAGATCAGCACCATCACCGGCCCCGCCGGCCCCTCGACCAGAGGCGGCTGGAATTGGAAGAGTGTCGAAAACAGCCAGTTGGTTGCGTAGCCAACCGCAGTGACGAAGACAATGCCGGCAGGCAGCATCAGGAAGGGCATCAGGGCCTTCTTCGTCACCCAGAAAAGCAGATCGGCCTTCGCCGAGGGATGGGTGATGACCTCGTGCGGGATGACGAACTCGAAAAACTCCTTCCAGCTCTTATTCTCGACCGTGCGCCAATAGGCCACGAGCGCACTGACAAAGGCAGTCAGCAGCAAAAGCCCCGTCGCCAGCAGACCAGTGCCCGAAATCCTGTCGAGGATCTTGCCAACCAGATCGCTCAGTATTCCCACCGCCATGATGAATCCCAAATCCCGGCACGCTTTTACTCGAAAACCGTCAACTAAAAGCAATCGAAAACAGTTAAGAAACTAACCCCTATCGCGCGAGCGACAGTCGCTTCTCCTGCCAGCACATGGGTGCCGATCATCAGGGATTTCGCGACACCGGGGCCTCAAGTTGGCGGTCTTCATGCAACCTTCCGCCCGCGCGGCGTGCATTCGTTGCCACGCATTCGGTCCGGCAAGCCTTTGTTAACCCTAATAATGTGTAATCCAGCTGTCGTGGTGTCGTAAACGAAAGCTTGGTCCCGTGAACGCAACCGGTCAGTCCGCAGTCTTCGGCAGGCGCAAGGAACCCTACACGGTCATCATCGCACGGGGCAACGAGATCCGGCACTTCACGATCCGGCCCTGGCTCGCGGCATTCATCGGTTCCGCGCTGGCCGCCATCGCCATCGGCTACCTCCTGGCCACGTCCTATCTCGTGCTGCGCGATGACCTGATCGGCGCCACCACCGCGCGCCAGGCGCGCATGCAGCAAGCCTACGAAGACCGCATTTCGGCGCTTCGTGCGCAGGTCGACCGCATCACCAGCCGGCAGCTTCTCGACCAACAATTGATGGAGACCAAAGTCAGCGAACTGCTTGAACGCCAGACGCAGCTCAGCCAGCGTCACGGCCGTCTCGGTCCGCTGCTCGAACGCGCCGAGAACGAGGTCGGAGCGGTGCCCGCCGAGGATCCGGCAACGGCTGCCAAGACTGACAAGCGCGCCGAGGTGACCGGCAGCATCAACCAGCCGGCGCGGAATTATGCGGTCGCCAGCCTGAGCGCCGACCTGGGCGCTGCCGATACGAGGCCGTTCTCCCTGTGGTCGACCCGCACCGATCCGCTGCCCAGCGATTCAGCCGCCGATCGTGCCGACAAGCTGTTCGTCTCGATCAATCAGTCGCTGAAATCCATCGAGAACGACCAACTCACCCGCATCAGCACGCTCGCGGACAATGCCTATAGAAGCGCCGATGCCATCCAGCAGGCGCTGCAGGCGGCCGGACTGCCGGTCGACAACGATTTCGGCAAGAACGAAAGCGATGTCGGCGGACCGCTGATCCCGCTCGACAGTTCAATGATGTTCGACAGCAAGGTCAAGGAACTGGACGAAGCGCTGGACACGCTTGATCATCTCAAGAACGAAGCGCGCCAGCTGCCGCTTGCCAACCCCGCTCCCGGCCATTCCGTCACCAGCCCGTTCGGAGTGCGCACCGATCCCATCCTCGGCACCGCCGCGCTGCATTCGGGCATGGATTTCAGGGCGCCCATCGGCATGGTCGCCCGGGTCACCGCGCCCGGTGTCGTCACCAAGGCCGGCTGGAACGGCGGTTATGGCCGCATGGTGGAAGTCGATCACGGCAACGGTTTTGCGACCCGTTATGGGCATCTGAGCGAAATCGACGTCAGCGTAGGCCAGAAACTTGACGCAGGCGCCATCATCGGCAAGACCGGCAGCAGCGGCCGCTCGACCGGCCCGCACCTGCACTATGAAGTCCGCCACAATGGCGAGGCGATTGATCCTCTGCACTTTCTCACAGTCGGCAAGAAGGTCGCACAGTTTCTCTGAGGCGCTGGTCTGTTCGTCCGCCTGGGAATTCAGAACAGTCTGCCCCGCTCCGCGGCCAATCCGGCGAGCCGGTTACTCCTCATCCATGCGGCCTCCGTTTCGACCGACCGGCGGACGACTGGCCCCACGACCATGGCAGTATCGTCAACCCCCACTGCGACCGCGCCCCGGTGAACATGCATTTCATCGGTGTTAGGCTCGATCTATTTTTGAATTCCATTTGACTGAATAAATCTTTGGTGCGAACCTTGCGTCAACCGAGGGCGCAAGCATGGCATTGCGGGGGACCAATCAGGAGTTCGGGCGGCCTTACAACCGGCGCATCGTGCTGGAGTCCATCCGCCGGCACGGTCCCATTGCGCGTGGCGACATCGCCACACATGTCGGCCTCACCGTCCAGACGGTGTCGACCATCGTTCGCGAACTGGAGGAACAGGGCTATATCCTGTCCCTGCGCGAGGAGCCCAAGGGACGCGGGCTGCCTCCGGCGACGCTGCGCATCAACCCGGAAGGTGGCTATGCCGTCGGCATCCACCTGACGCCGCTCGGCATCGGTGCCGCTCTGACCAACTTGAGCGGCGACGTGGTCGAAAGCACCTACCGCGAAGCCCCCAATGTGACGCCGGACCATGCCTTCGACCTGATCGGCGCAATGGTGGTCGAATTGACCAGATTGCGGGTCGGCGGACGGGTTCTGGGGGTCGGCATGGCGCTGCCTGGGCCGTTCGGTGTGGAATCCATGAGTTTTGTTGGCCCGACCACCATGACCGGCTGGAAGGACGTGGCGCTGCGCGAGCGGCTGGCGGCCTCGACCGGGCTGCCGGCCTTCTTTGAGACCGACATGGCGGCGGCCGCGATGGGCGAGCGTCTCTACGGGCTCGGCGCTCAATTCTCCGAATATTACTACCTCTATTTCGGCGTCGGCCTTGGCGGCGTCATGGTCCATGACGGCGGCGCGCTGCGCGGCGCCTGGGGAAATGCCGGCGAGATCGGCCATATCCCGGTCGTTCCCGGTGGCGAGGCTTGCCCCTGCGGCAACCGGGGTTGCCTCGAACGATACCTGTCGCTCGAGGCGCTCCGGCGCTGGAACGGCAGCGAGGCCGATTGGGTCGCGCATGTCGCGCCGATCTTTCACAATGCCATCGCTATCATCGAGAACCTGTTCGACCCCGAAACGGTCATCCTCGGCGGGCTGGCGTCCACGGATCTGCTCGAGCGGCTGGCTGGTTCCACCAACGGCCTGCACAACTCCGTTTCCGCGCGCAAGGACCGGACGACGCCGCGGGTCGTGGTCGCGCGCGGCGGTCAACATTCGGTGCTGCGCGGCGCCGCCGCCCTCGCGGTTTCCGGAGTGCTTTCGCCCCGCTTCGGCCAGATGTTCGCGGCCGAGCGCGAACGCGGTCGCGATCTTCTGACAATAAAGGAGATCGCGGCATGAGCGAACCTCTGCTGGTGCTCGACAACGTCACCAAGAACTATGGCGCGATCGAAGCGCTGAAGGGGATCAGCTTTTCCATCGGCAAGGGCGAGGTGGTGGCGCTGCTCGGCGACAATGGCGCCGGCAAATCGACGCTGGTCAAGATCATCGCCGGCGGGCTGGAGCCGACCTCGGGCCGCATGCTGTTCGAGGGCAAGGAGTTTCTTGCGAGGTCCCCGGCGGAAGCCAAGGCGGCGGGCATCGAGACCGTCTACCAGGACCTGTCGCTGTGCACCAATGTCGATGTGGTGGCCAATTTCTTCATGGGCCGCGAGATCACCAGGAAGGTGCTTGGCATTCCCGTGCTCGACGAGCGTGCCATGGAGGCCGTCGTCGGGAAGGCGCTCGCCAGCGCCGGCACCCGCATTCCGTCACTGCGCACCAATGTCGAGCACCTCTCGGGCGGCCAGCGGCAGGCCATCGAACTCAACCGCTTCGTGCACTGGGGCGGCAAGCTGGTGCTGCTCGACGAGCCCTTCGCCGCCCTTGGCGTCGAGCAGACGCGGCGCGGCCTCGACATGATCCGCCAGGTGGCGAGCCAGGGCATCGGCGTCGTCATCATCACCCATATCATGCAGCAGGCCTTTCAGGTCGCCGACCGGATCGTGGTGATCCGGCAGGGTGTCGTGGCCGGCGATGTCGCCAGAAACAAAACAAGTCCCGATGCGGTGATCAACATGATCACCGGGGAGACGCTTGCCGGTGCCGGACCGACAGGCTGAGGGACAAAGAGGGGTCCGGCTTAACAGGGAGCCAATGACATGAAGAGAATATTTCTTGCTGTCTTCGGTATCCTGGCACTGGCCTTTGCCACGCTCACGCCGGCATTCGCCCAGTCCAAGGGTACCGTCTACTATTTGGTGCCGACTTTGCTGGATGAATTCCAGACCGGCTCCGTGACCGCGCTGGAACTGTTCCTGAAACAGGTCGGCTATGAGATGAAAACGCTGAACGCCGACAACAAGACCGACGCGCAGCAGTCGCAGATGAACGACGTCATCGCACTGAAGCCGAAGGCGATCATTCTGGCCGCCGTCGATTTCAACGCGCTGAAGCCATCCATCGAGGCGGCGCGTGCCGCCGGCATCCCGGTGGTCGAGTTCGACCGCCAGATCACGTCGACGCCTTCCGATTTCACCTCGGTGGCGGGCACCGTCGAGATCGGCCACATCGCCGCCGACCAGGCCGAGAAGCTGCTGAAGGCGAAGAACGGATCGGTGAAGGGCAAGGTCCTGCAGGTGCTCGGCGATCCCGGCGATCCCTATACGCTCGACATCCAGAAGGGCTTTGAGGAGAAGATGAAGGCGTTCCCGGACGTCAAGATCATCTCGCTCCCGGCCATGCAGTGGGAGGCGAGCAATGCCGGAACCATCGTCGCCGACCAGATGCTGGCCAATCCCGACATCGACCTGATCTTCAGCCACGCCGCGCATCTATCGGTCGCCGCCGTCGCCTCGCTCGAGGCCGCCGGCAAGAAGCCCGGCGACGTCATGCTGATGAGCTCGAACGGCGCGCCGGTCGGCCTCGACCTGATCCGCAAGGGCTGGCTCAACGTCGAAGTCGAGCAGCCGCTCTACGCGCAGGCGGCGGCGGTCGCCATGTTCATGGACAAGGTCGCCAACAAGCAGGAGATCAAGCCCGGCGACTATGACGTTCTGGGCCTGAAATCGGTCGTGACCAAGGAAGCCTGGGGACCGAACATCAAGATTCCGGGTGCCGCCATCACCAAGGAAAACGTCGACAATCCGGCCTTCTGGGGCAACCAGAAGGCGCCGGCGGATACCGTCAAGGCCGTCGAATAGGTGAGATGACGAAACGCTCCGGGCCAACGGCCCGGAGCACCTCCCCGCAACTTCAATCCGTGCACGGTCCCGATTGAAATTTGGGGCCATGCCGCCAGCCGGATCATGCCATGAACCCCCGCACACGCCATGCCTTGGAGTTCGTCCTCGACAACCTTGTCTGGTTCATGCTGGTCTTCGTGCTGGTGGTGTTCTCTATCTTCATCCCGAACTATTTCCAACTCGGCATCTTCGCCAACATCATCGAAGCCTCGAGCGTGCTGGGCGTGATGTCGATCGGCCTGGCGCTGGTCATCATCGCCGGCCACATGGACCTGTCGGTCGAATCTGTTGCCGCGCTCAGCGCCATGGTGGTTGGCATCCTGTTCTGCTCATCGGGCATCGGCCTTGGCATCCAGTTGCACCCGGAATGGCTGATGGTTCCGGTGTCGCTGCTACTGGCGCTGGCCGTCGGCGGCCTCATCGGCGCCTTCAACGGGTTGCTCGTCGTCAAGGTCAAGATGAGCGCCTTCATCATCACGCTGGCGTCCTACATCTGGGTGCGCGGCCTGGTGCTGGTCATTTCGGGCGGCCGCTCGGCGCAGGATCTGGCGCCTTCCATCCGCTGGTTCGGTATCCAGCGGCTGATCGGCCTGCCGCTCACCGCCTGGATCGCCATTGCCTGTTTCGTCGTCTTCTCGCTGATCATGGCCAAGACGCCCTTTGGCAGGCACCTGGTGATGATCGGCGGCAACGAAACCGCTACCTTCCGCGCCGGCATCCGGGTGAACCGCAACCTGATCATCGCCTTCGTGCTCGCCGGCGCCATCGCCGGGCTCGCCGGCTGGCTGCTCGCGATCCGCACCTCCGGCGCCACCGCCAATCTTGGCGTTGGCCTGTTGTTCAATGCCTTTGCCGCGGTCGTCATCGGCGGCGTCAGCCTGAAAGGCGGCGTCGGCACCCTGCCCGGCGTCTATGCCGGCGTGCTGCTGCTCTCGGCCATCAACACCGCGATCAATCTGATGGGCCTGCCCGCCAACTTCACCCAGGTCATCCACGGCCTGCTGGTGCTGGCCGCGGTGCTGCTCGACGCATTCAAGCAAACCATTCGCCAAAGACTGGCATGACAGGACGGCTCGCATGACCGGACGACTGAAAGACAAGGTGGCGCTGATCATCGGCAGCGCGCGCGGCATCGGCAAGGGTATCGCGCTGCGCTTCGCCGAAGAAGGGGCAAGGCTGGTGCTCGCCGACACCGAGACCGAGGCCGGGCAAGCGACGGCGAATGAGCTCGGAGCCCCTTTCGTCCGCACCGATATCTCGCAAATGCGCGATGCCGAGGCGGCCGTGGCTCTGGCGCTGGAGCGCCACGGCCGCCTTGACATCATCGTCCAGAATGCCGGCATCTATCCCTGGCAGTTGATCGAAAACACCAGCGCCGACGACTGGGACCGCGTCATGGCCGTCAATTTGCGCGGCACCTTCAATGCCAGCCGCGCGGCCCTGGTGCCGATGAAGGCGCAGCGCTTCGGCCGCATGCTCTACACCTCATCGATCACCGGCCCGCATGTCACCAGTCCAGGCCATGGTCACTATTCGGCCAGCAAGGCAGGAATCAACGGCTTCATCCGCGCCGCCGCGCTCGAATTCTCCGGCTACGGCATCACCGTCAACGGCGTCGAACCGGGGAACATCCTCACCGAAGCCATCAAGCAGCACCGTGGCGCCGCCTATATCAAGAACATGGAGGATTCCATCCCGCTCGGTCGGCTCGGCAGCCCGCGCGACGTCGCCAATGCCTTCCTGTTCCTCGCCTCGGACGATGCCAGCTACATCACCGGCACGACCATTGTCGTCGATGGCGGGCAGCTGTTGCCGGAGGGTAAGGATTTTCGGATGGCGCCGCCATGATCGGTGTAAGTTTATGGAGGATTTATGAGAAAGCAACTGGCCTCAGAGAGAACCTGAGCCGAACTTTCATGGAAAGTTCCTGACATTCAACGTCGACATTTCTCCCAAGCCAAGGGCTTGTTACCCCTAGGAGAAATGGCGCGAGTGACGGGGCTCGAACCCGCGACCTCCGGCGTGACAGGCCGGCACTCTAACCAACTGAGCTACACCCGCGCATTGACGAGCACGTGTCAGCCGTGTTCGTCGTTGGGGCGCTGGATAAGGGGTTCGCCACCGGGTGTCAAGCGCACCAAACCATCATAACAGCAAACTGGAGAAGGTTTTTTGACAGCCGGCGTTTTGTTCGCAAATACGGCCTGCGATCAGGGCGTTGACTGTCATTTGGCCTTGCGAAGCCGGTCCCGACCGCTTAAAGGTCCGGCCCGGAGCGGGCGATTAGCTCAGTTGGTAGAGCGCTTCGTTTACACCGAAGATGTCGGCGGTTCGAGCCCGTCATCGCCCACCATTCAAGCCTTCAAACTTCTTTAACCTTCGCCAGCAGCGCCTCGACCTCCTGCAGTGCCGGCATCGACGGCGCCGTGCCGGGTCGCGTCACCGAAATGCCGGCGACGGCACAGGCGAATCGCACCGCTTCCAGCGGCTCCACGCCTCGCGACAGCGCGGCGGCAAGGCCACCGTTGAAGGCGTCCCCCGCCCCCGTGGTTTCGACCACTGGACCTGCGTTGATCGCCAGGATGTGCTCGGAGCGATTCTTCGTGTGCAGCAACGCGCCCTTGTCGCCCAGCGTGACGATGACCGTGCCGACACCTTTTTCGAGCAGCTTTCCGGCGGCGGCGCGGGCGTCGTCGACCGAGGAGACCTTCATTCCGGTCAGTTCCTCGGTCTCTGTCTCGTTGGGCGTGAGATAGTCGCAGAGCGCATAGATGCTGTCGGGAAGCTTGGCGGCGGGGGCGGGATTGAGGATGGTCGTCACCCCTGCCCCGCGCGCGATCTCCAGTGCCCGCATCGCGGCATCGATCGGCTGTTCGAGCTGGGTGACAAAAACGCCGGAGCCACCGACCAGGGCGGCATTGGCCTCGATGTCACCGGGCGAGATCAACATGGCGGCGCCAGGGCTGACGATGATGGCGTTGTTGCCGCTTCCCTCCTCGACGAAGATGTAGGCGGCGCCCGTGTAGCTGTCCGGCGTGTCGATGACGGCGCTTTTCACACCGGCATCCTTCCAGGTCCGCCTGGCCATGTCGGCGAAGGCATCGACACCAAGCCTTGTCAGAAAGGTGATGTCGGCGCCGAGCTTGCCGGCAGCCACGGCCTGGTTCGATCCCTTACCGCCCGGCCCAAGCTTGAAGGAGTTGCCGAGGATCGTTTCGCCCATGCGGGGCTGGCGATCGGCGCGATAGGCGGTGTCGGCGACAAAGACACCGAGGATGATGATCGGCGTGCCCGAAGCCATGCCGCTACTCCGCATCCGGCGGCACAACGCCCTTGCGGAAGGCGAAGCAGCCATAGAAGCGGCGCTCGCCGGTCTGGATGACGCAATAGGCCTGCTTGGCGCGCTCGTAGAAGGCGTAGCGCTCGACCGGCAGCATCGGCCAGGATTTGCCCTCGGCCTCGTCGATCTCCTTTTGCACCTCTTTCTGCACCGGCGGAATCTCGTCCGGCTTGCCGACGATCTCCATGCGGGCGGCGGAATCGTCGACGAACGTGTCCAGCGGGTAGAGCGACAGCACCGCCTTGACCACTTGCGCCGCCGACGCTTCGATGCGCAGCAGCCGGCCGAGCGCCGTCTGGCGTGCCACCGAATCGGACGGGAAGTTGGTATCGGCGATGATCAGGTCATCGCCATGGCCCATTGCCCGCAATGCCTGGAGCACATCGGCATTGAGCAGCGGATCGATCCCTTTGAGCATGATGGTCCTCGTGAACTCCGTTTAAGATCAGAGACGCGTGCCGGTCTCGGCGTCGAACAGATGGATGTGGTCCAGCCTTGGCCGGAGCTTTAACGTATCGCCGGGCCTGAAGTCATGGCGCTCGCGAAACAGCGCCACCATCTCGCCTTCGCCGAAGCGGAGAAACACCAGCGTCTCCGAGCCGGTCGGCTCGACCACCGAAATCTTCGCCGGCACGCCGTCGGGGTGGATTTCGAGATGTTCGGGCCGCACGCCGTAGACGACGCCACGCCCCTCCTCGACGACATTGTTGGGAACCAGCGGGAACATCGTTCCGGCAATGTCGACGCCGCCCTTGCGCATGACGCCCTTGAGCAGGTTCATCGAAGGTGAGCCGATGAAGCCGGCGACGAACAGGTTCGCCGGCCGGTCGAACAGATCCAGCGGCGCGCCGACCTGCTCGATGTGGCCATCGCGCATGACGACGATCTTGTCGGCCATGGTCATGGCCTCGATCTGGTCGTGGGTGACGTAGATGGTGGTGGTCTTCAGCCGCTGGTGCAGTTCCTTGATCTCGGTGCGCATCTGCACGCGCAGCTTGGCGTCGAGATTGGAGAGCGGCTCGTCGAACAGGAACACCTGCGGGTCGCGCACGATGGCGCGGCCCATGGCCACGCGCTGGCGCTGACCGCCGGAAAGCTGCCGGGGGTAGCGCTTCAGGTAAGGGTTGAGGTCGAGGATGTCGGCGGCCCGCTTGACCCGCTCGGCGACCACGGCCGGATCGGTTTTCCGCAATTTGAGGGCAAACGCCATGTTCTGCTCCACAGTCTTGTGCGGATAGAGCGCATAGTTCTGGAACACCATGGCGATGTCGCGTTTTGCCGGCGGCAGATGATTGACGACGCGGTCGCCGATCGCGATCGTGCCGCCCGAGACGGTCTCCAGCCCGGCCACCATTCTGAGCAATGTCGACTTGCCGCAACCCGAGGGACCGACCAGCACCACGAACTGACCATCCGAAATATCGACGCTGACTTCGTGCAGAACCTTGACGGTTCCAAATGCCTTGGCCACTTTGCTGATTGTGACTTGAGCCATATCTCCCCCATCGGCTCCACTGGCCGTAGGCGCAGAAGCTAACCAACGCGACCTGCCAGGGCAAGTCGGTCTCTTATAGATAAAAACCTGTTCTCGTTGACACGGCGTTTGGTTGTGAGAATAGTGATGGGCGCTGGTCCGAACGCTGGTTTCCCGAACCGCAAAATCGGAATTTCAATCGAGCAGGTGGGGGCCTGCGTATTTCGTTTCCGAGCCGGGAGAATCGTTGGCGCTCCAATGCCTGAGAAGTTTGGCTACATCCGTTCACGCAGATATTCTGGGAGGAATAATCGATGAGAATAGGTCTTTACGAAAAACTGGTCAGCGCTGGTGCGACCAGGCGTGACATATTGAAGGGCGCTGCCAGCATGGCGGCGATCGCGGCGGCATCCGGTGCAGGGCTCGGCGCCTTGACGCGCCCTGCCTCCGCGGCAAGCGAACTTCGTGCGAAAATCCTGCAGATTCCCGGCGTTGGCAAAGGCCAGCCGACCGATGCCGATTTCCAGAAGGTCGGCGAGCTCTGCCTCGACGCGACCAAGGCAAATGTCAAGCAAGGCGAGTTCGCCGGCGTCGAGCTGACATTCATGGGTCTCAACAACCAGAACCTGCACAATGTGCTGTTCCGCGGCTTCCTGAAGCCGTGGGAGGCCTATACGGGCGCCAAGATCAGCTGGATCGACCTGGCGCAGGCTGATTACAACGCCCGCCTGCAGCAGTCGATCGCCACCGGCACCGTCGACTTCGACATCATCGAGATGGGCGCGCCCTTCGAAGGCGATGTCTGCGGCAAGGGCCTGACGTCGGAGATGCCCGACTGGGTCAAGAAACAGATCGATTTCGACGATCTGGTCAACTATCTGAAGCCGCCGGTCGGCACGTGGGACGGCAAGCAGTATCGCGTGACCATCGATGGCGACACGCACAATTTCAATTACCGCACCGATGTGTTCGCAGACGCGGACCTTGCCAAGCAGTGGAAGGATGGCGGCGGTGAGGGCGAATGGGGCGTGCCGAAAACCTGGCAGCAGGTGCAGGCCGTGACCAAGTTCCTCAAGGGCAAGAAGTTCAAGGGCCAGGATGTCTATGGCTATCTCGATGCACCCAAGCCATGGGGCGGTTTCGGTTTCTACTTCCTGGGCAGCCGCGCCACCGCCTACGCCAAACACCCCGACGACAAGGCCTGGCTGTTCGACGCCGACACGATGAAGCCGCGGATCAACAACCCTGCCTGGGTGCGCGCCATCCAGGACGTGATCGACGCTCTGCCCTCCGAACCCGCCGACCAGATCAACGCCGACCCGAACACAACCGCCTTCCAGCAATTCCTGGCCGGCACGGGCTCGATGATCCCCTGGTGGGGCGACGTCGGCTCGAACGTCAAGACCAATGATTCATCGGTCATCGGCGATGTCACCGGCTTCTCGATCCTGCCGGGCTCCGACGATGTCTACAATTCCAAGACTGGCAAATGGGAAAAGCTGGCCAGCGGTCCGAACTATTCGCCGAACTGCGCCTATCTCGGCTGGGGCGTCTATGTCATGGCCCGCGTCGACAAGGACGAAAAGAAAAAGAAGGCGGCCTGGTCGGCCGCCGCCCATCTCGGCGGCAAGGACCTGTCGATCTGGACGGCAATGTATCCGTCCGGCTTCCAGCCCTACCGCAATTCGCACTTCGACATTCCGGAATGGGTGGCCGCGGGCTACGACGAAGCCTTCATCACCTCCTACCTCAAGTCGGAAGGCGATAGCTACAACCATCCCAACGCGGCGATCGAGCCGCGCATCCCCGGCATCTTCCAGTATTACAGCGCCGCCGAGGACATTTTGGCCAACACCTTCGCCGGCAAGATGAAGGCACAGGAAGGTGCGGATGCCATCGCCGCAGCCTGGGAAAAGCTGACAGACCAGATCGGCCGCGAAAAGCAGATCAAGCTTTATAAGGCTTCGCTCGGCATGGCCTAATGCCCATACACACCATGGTCCGGCGGGCGATCCGCCGGACCATGTCTGACCTCCGGCCATCGCGGAACTTTCTAAAAACGGGCGAGATTTGTGGCTGACCAGACTTCGACCGCACACCAGTGGCCGGCTGACGCCGTCCCTTATGATCTGATCCCGCCGGGCCGCAAACGTCTCGGCTGGGCGCTGATGACAATCGCCACGTTTGGCTTGCTAGCGACCATCGTGGTGCAGATCCTCTACAAGAGCGAAATCGATACGATCGGCTTCGAGACGTGGCGTCCTGTCGTCTATGCCTATGTGTTGTGGGGCGTGGCACTCGGCATCGGCCAGGTTCTGACGCGTGGCGAGGACGGCCAGCGCGCGCTGTTCCTGTTGCCGGCGCTGCTCTTCACCATCGCCATGGTGATCTTCCCGACGCTGTTCGGTTTCTACATAGCGCTCACCGACTGGAATCTCAGTTCCTTCAGTGGCCGCAGGTTCAACGGGCTCGACAATTTCTGGCAGATGCTCGGCGATCCCTACTACCGCAACGCGCTGTTCAACATGGTGCTCTATGTGCTGGCGGTACTGGTCGAATATGTCATCGCCTTCGGGCTGGCGTTGTTGCTCAACGCGCAGATCCGGGCGCGAAAATTCTTCCGCGTCGTCTTCCTGATGCCGCTGATGCTGTCGCCCGTGGCGGTGTCCTGGATGATCGGCAAATCACTCATGGAGTACCGGTTCGGACCGGCGGCAACGCTGGCACGCCATCTCGGCTGGGACAATCCCGCCTTCTTTTCCGACCCGATCACCGCGCGCATCTCGATCATGCTGCTTGATGCCTGGACCTTCATTCCGTTCATGATGATCATGCTGCTCGCCGGCCTGCAGGCAATGTCGCGCGAGGTGCTCGAGGCGGCGCGCGTCGACGGCGCGACCGCATGGCAGACCTTCTGGCAGGTCACCTTCCCGCTGATGCTGCCGGTGTCGGTGACGGCGGTGATCCTGCGCATCATCTTCAAGCTGAAGCTTGCCGACATCATCATCACGGTGACGTCGGGCGGCCCGGGCGGTGCGACCGATTCCGTATCGAGCTTCATCTACCGCGAATACCGCGACCGCTCGAATGTCGGCTACGGCACCATGCTGGCGATGGCCTATCTCGTCATCATCGTCGTGTTCGTGACCTGGCTCTTGAAGCTTGCCAACCGCTTCGTGCGCAACGTCAACTGAGTGGCCGGATCATGAGCGTTCAGACCACCGACTATACCGCCTCCGAAATCCGCTCTCCGGCGAGCTTCATCACCAGCCGCGTCTTCATCTACGGCGCGCTGGTGTTCTGGGCCTTCATCTGCCTGTTCCCGATCTACTGGACGATAACGACCTCGTTCAAATCGGCGGTCGACGTCACGCAAGGGCATCTCATCCCCTTCATAGACTTCCAGCCGGACTGGAAGGGTTGGCGATCGCTTGGCCTGTCGCCGGATTCGATTTCCCAGACCTCCACGGTGCGTGACGAATTCTTCAAGCGCTTCATGAATTCGGTCATCACCTCGGTTGGCGCGTCGAGCCTCGCCATCATCATCGGCAGCCTCGCCGCCTACAGCCTCACGCGCTACCGCTATCGCTTCGCCTGGTTCAAGAACGAGGATATCTCGTTCTTCTTCCTGTCGCAGTTGATCCTGCCGCCTGTGGTGCTCGCCCTGCCCTTCCTGGTCCTCTACCGGGAGGTCGGCCTGCTAGACACGCGCGTCGGGCTGATCCTGCTCTACACGCTGATGGTGCTGCCGATCGTCATCTGGATCATGCGCGACCAGTTCAACTCGATACCGGTCGAACTGGAGGAAGCAGCACTCGTCGATGGCCTGTCGATCTGGGGCGCATTCTTGCGCATCGTCATGCCGATCGCGCTGCCGGGCATGGTCGCCGCCTTCATCCTGGCGATGGTGCTGTGCTGGAACGAGTATTTCTTCGCCGCCCTTTTGACCTCGACCGATGCCAAGACCATCCCGGTGATGGTGGCGAGCCAGACCGGCTCGCAAGGCATCAACTGGTGGTCGATGGCGGCCCTTGCCACCGCGGCCATCGCGCCGCTGGCGGTCATCGGCATCGCCCTGGAACGCTATCTGATCATGGGCATGACAGCGGGAGCCGTGAAATAGGCCGGATAGGCGTGACGGCGAAGCACCGGGGCGCGTGCAACATCCGGGTCGGCTACAAGGGCACGATCGCTACGCCGAAGGGCCTCATGCCGAGCGCCTGGCTGAGGACAAAAGGCTAAGCCTTCAGGATCGTGCGCAGGTGATCCATGATCATGGCGACGCCCTTGTGCCCGAGTTCCGCCGACGCATCCTTGGCGCTCGCCGTATACCAGCTCTTGTTGTCGGCGAAGTGCGCCGCGTCAACAGCCTCCGGATATAGCGCCAGCATCAATGACGTCTCGCCGATCCCGGCATGATCGAACGGATACTTGCCATTCATAGCGGCCGGCATCAGTGGATGCACCTGCACCCAGTTGAAGACATTCTCACCCTGGGCATGGCCGGCATAGTAATCGGTCATGGTGTTCGAACCCCACCAGCCCTCGCCGCGCTCCTTTTCGAGAAATCGAAAGATGGCCTGCCGGCCCGCGGTCTTGAAGGCCAGATCGGTCGGCATGCCGGCGGCGAAATTCTCGGTCTGGTGGTGGATGATGGCGTGGATGTTGCGGAAACCGATGCGCAGCAGGCTGTAGAACAGCTCCTCGCCGAATGGCGCCAGTTGATTGCCGCCGACCTGCACCGAACCACTGCCTTCCGGGGGTGCCACCGCGTAACTCGCCGCGCCATAGTAGAAAGGCGGCAGGATGACGATGTGCCTCTCCTTTTCGAACAGTTCCAGCGTCTTGATGACGGCCAGCGTGTCCATGCCGACGGCCATGTGCTCGCCATGGTATTCCAGCACGCCGAGCGGCAGAACGACCGGCCAGTTTTCGGCGATCGCCTTGCGGATCTGGTGCGGCAGCATCAGTTCATAGCGCATGATCTATTCCATGTTGGTGTGGCGCGCGCGCATGGCTTCAGGCGACGCACCGGTCAGGGCTTTGAGCTTCAGCACCATCACCTCGAACAGCAGGAACAGCGCCCCCTCGAATAGCGAGCCCATCGGCAGCACCGAAGTCCTTTGCGGTCCCTGGTCATTGGCCATGGTCTGGGCCGGGATGAGCAGCGTGGCGTCAGCCAGCCGCGCCGCACTACCACCAGACTGAGCGGTCAGCAGCAGATTTGTCGCGCCGGCTTCGTGCGCGACGCGCATCAAGGTGAGCACCGTCGAGGTTTCTCCCGGCCCGGAACTGGCCAGGAAAACATCGCCCGGCCCCAGCGGCGGCGTGGTCATGTCGCCGACCACCGAGACCGGCAGTCCCAGATGATATAGCCGCATGGCAAAACCCTTGACCTGCAGGGCCTCGCGGCCGCAGCCATAGACGACGATCCGCCCGGCATCGGCCAACATATTGCACGCGGCATCGATGCGGCCTTCATCCACTCGCGCCAGCACGGCGCCAAGTTCGTCGAGCGCGGTTCTGAACAGGTTTTCGTTCTGGTCGCTCACGGCAAACCCGCGCTCGAAATCATCCCGGATTTTTCCACGAACAGCTTGATTTCGTTCATGCTAGCAACGGCGAAAATGCATGTCCAACGCTGTGCAGCGCTTTTGCCGGGCCACAGGCGTGATAATGTCATGTCAGACAAATCAACCCGGGACACCTCTAAGATATGAAGACACGGCATTTCGACCGCATCGGCAATGGCGGCATCACCTTTACAGAACTCGGCTTCGGCACCGCGCCGCTGGGTAATCTCTATCGCGCCGTCTCGGACGAGGATGCCAATGCAACGCTCGACGCCGCTTGGGCGACCGGCTGCCGCTATTACGACACCGCGCCGCTCTATGGGCTTGGCCTATCCGAAACACGCCTCAATCCGTTCCTGCGCTCGAAGAAGCGCGACGACTACGTGCTGTCGAGCAAGGTCGGACGCCTCATGCGCGCCTGCCCGCCAGAGCAGCGCACAGGCATAGGCAAGTTCTTTGACACGCCGTCGCGTCAGGAGGTGTACGATTACAGCTATGACGGCATCATGCGCTCATTCGAAGCCTCGCTCGAACGCTTGGGTGTCGACCGGATCGACATCCTGTTCGTGCACGATGTCGACATTTTCACCCATGGCAGCAAGGAGGCGTCCGACCGGCGCATCGAGGAGTTCATGCGCTCGGGCTATTACGGGCTGCTGTCGCTGCGCGACCAGGGCGTCATCAAGGCCTTCGGCGGCGGTATCAATGAATGGCAGGTTGCCCAGACACTGGCCGAGCGCGGCGATTTCGACCTGTTTCTGCTGGCCGGACGCTACACGCTGCTCGAACAGGAGGCGCTGACGTCCTTCCTGCCGCTTTGCCAGAAACGCGGCATCGGCATCGTTCTCGGCGGCCCCTTCAATTCCGGCATCCTTGCAACGGGACCAAAGCCCGGCGCCTACTACAACTATTCCGAAGCGCCCAAGGACATTCTCGACCGGGTCGCCGGCATCGAAGCTGTCTGCAAACGCCATGGCGTGCGGCTGATCGAGGCGGCGCTCAAATTCCCGCTGCTGCACCCCTCGGTCGTTTCAGTGATCCCCGGCGGCCAGCGGCCGAGCGAAGTAGAAAGCAACCGGGCGCTGCTCGACGCGAAACTGCCCGCCGCCCTCTGGGCCGACCTCAAACAGGAAGGTCTGATGCGTGCGGATGCGCCAACCGCATGACAATCATCCGCCTCCAGGCAGAGATAAAAAGGAAAAGCCGGGGAGCCCGGCTTTTCTGGTCTCTGAAAAAAGAAAAAAACGCGCTTAGTTGACTGCGTCCTTGAGGCCTTTGCCGGCCGAGAACTTCGGCACGGTGCGTGCCGGGATCTGCACTTCAGCGCCGGTCTGCGGGTTGCGGCCGGTCGAAGCCGCACGCTTTGACACGGTGAAATTGCCAAAGCCGACAAGCCGTACATCGCCGCCCTTCTTCAGTTCGCCGGTGATCACGGAAAATACCGCATCGACCGCCGACTGCGCGTCACCCTTCGAAATGCTCGCGGTGTCGGCGACAGCGGACACCAGTTCGTTCTTGTTCATAAAAATTCCCTTCCATGAGAACGCCGGAACATACGACTCATCCGGCAGGAAACGGACTTTAGAAAGAAGCGTTCCCGCAACCAAGTCGAAAAGCCCGGGAAAAGTGGAAAAAAGCCCGGAAATCCGGGGATTTTAACATGAAAAAGCCGGGCGCGAGGCCCGGCTTTCTGTTTGTGCGCTGCAACTTTAGCAGACTCTAATGCGCAAGCGACTTTCCAGCGTCATCCGCCGTGTCAGTCGCGGCCGGGGGATTGACGGGCTCGACCCATTCGATTGGCTCGGGCATGCGCACCAGTGCGTGGCGCAACACTTCGCCGACCCGCGAGACCGGAATGATTTCCATGCCGTTCTTCACGTTGTCTGGAATCTCCGCCAGATCCTTGGCGTTGTCTTCCGGGATCAGCACCTTCTTGATGCCGCCGCGGAGCGCGGCAAGCAGCTTCTCCTTGAGGCCACCGATCGGCAAGATGCGGCCGCGAAGCGTTATCTCGCCAGTCATTGCCACATCGGCGCGGACCGGAATACCCGTCAGAACCGACACGATAGCCGTAGCCATGGCGGCGCCAGCAGACGGGCCGTCCTTCGGCGTAGCGCCTTCCGGCAAGTGCACATGGATGTCGCGCTTGTCGAACAGCGGCGGCTCAATGCCGAAATCGATCGCCCTCGAGCGGACATAGGAGGCCGCCGCCGAGATCGATTCCTTCATCACGTCGCGCAAATTGCCGGTCACCGTCATGCGGCCCTTGCCGGGCATCATGACGCCTTCGATGGTCAGCAGTTCGCCGCCGACTTCCGTCCAGGCAAGACCGGTGACCACACCGACCTGATCGTCAGCCTCGACCTGGCCGAAGCGGAAGCGCTGGACACCGAGGTAGTCGGCGAGGTTCGCCGCCGTGATGTTCACCGTCTTCTTCTTCGTCTTCAGGATCTCGGTCACCGCCTTGCGCCCAAGCTTCATCAACTCGCGCTCCAGGCTACGGACGCCCGCTTCACGGGTGTAGGTCTGGATGATAGCGCGGATCGCGTCCTCGCCGATGGAGAATTCCTTCGGCTGCAGGGCATGGTCACGCACCACCTTGGGCAGCAAGTGCCGCTTGGCGATTTCGATCTTCTCGTCCTCGGTGTAGCCGGCGATACGGATGATCTCCATGCGGTCCATCAAGGGCGCAGGGATGTTCAGCGTGTTCGCCGTCGTCACGAACATCACGCTCGACAGGTCGTATTCGACCTCGAGGTAATGGTCCATGAACGTCGAGTTCTGCTCGGGATCGAGCACCTCGAGCAGCGCCGACGATGGATCGCCACGGAAGTCCTGGCCCATCTTGTCGATCTCGTCGAGCAGGAAGAGCGGGTTGGACTTCTTCGCCTTCTTCATCGACTGGATGACCTTGCCGGGCATCGAGCCGATATAGGTGCGCCGGTGGCCACGGATCTCGGCCTCATCACGCACGCCGCCAAGCGCCATGCGGATGAATTCGCGGCCGGTCGCCTTGGCGATCGACTTGCCGAGCGAGGTCTTGCCGACGCCGGGAGGGCCGACGAGGCACAGGATCGGCCCCTTCAGCTTCTTCTGGCGGCTCTGAACGGCGAGATATTCGACGATGCGGTCCTTGACCTTGTCGAGGCCGAAATGATCGGTGTCGAGCACGTTCTGCGCATAGGCCAAATCCTGCTTGACCTTGGAGTTCTTGCCCCACGGTATCGACAGCAGCCAATCGAGATAGTTGCGCACAACGGTCGATTCAGCCGACATCGGCGACATTGTCCGCAGCTTCTTCAGTTCGGCTTCCGCCTTTTCGCGGGCCTCCTTGGAAAGCTTGGTCTTCTTGATGCGCGCCTCGATCTCGGCGGCCTCGTCGCGGCCGTCCTCGCCTTCGCCGAGCTCCTTCTGGATCGCCTTCATCTGCTCGTTGAGGTAGTATTCGCGCTGGGTCTTCTCCATCTGGCGCTTGACGCGCGAGCGGATGCGCTTCTCCACCTGCAGGACGGAGATTTCGGCTTCCATGAAGCCCATCGCCTTTTCCAGCCGCTCCTTGACCGAGAGCGTGGCCAGCATCTCCTGCTTTTCAGGGATCTTGATGGCGAGATGCGAGGCAACCGTATCGGCGAGCTTGGAATAGTCGTCGATCTGGCTGGCGGCACCCACCACTTCGGGCGAGATCTTCTTGTTCAGCTTGACGTAGTTCTCGAAGTCGGTGACGACCGAACGCGCCAGCGCCTCGACCTCGACCTCTTCCTCTTCCGGCTCGACCAGCGCCGTGGCGCGGGCCTCGTGGAAGTCGGGGCGGTCGGTGAAGGAGACGATTTTCGCGCGCGAGGCGCCTTCGACCAGAACCTTGACGGTGCCGTCGGGCAGCTTCAACAATTGCAGCACATTGGCGAGCGTGCCGATGTCGAAGATGGCATCGGGCTCGGGATCGTCATCGGCGGCATTCATCTGGGTGGCAAGCAGGATCTGCTTTTCCTGACCCATCACCTCTTCCAACGCCTTGATCGACTTTTCACGCCCAACGAAGAGCGGAACGATCATATGCGGGAACACCACGATGTCGCGCAGTGGGAGGACTGCGAAGACGCCGTCGCTGGGAGCCTTGGATATTTTGGCCATTGTCCAACCTTTCATGTCGCGGTCGCCATCAGGCCAACCGCGAATCTCATATTAACGACCGGGGATCGTTCCGCCTACCACCGTTTGTGACGGGAGTTTTACAGCACAGAAATCGGGCACCTCGGCCTTCTCGTGTTAGGTGGATGCAAGAGGGGCAAAGATCAAGAGTTAACATCGCCGCAATCCACTCCAGTGCAAAGGTCGCATGCCCTCACAGCAAAACGGCGCCGCGAGGGCGCCGTTCCATAAAAAACATCGGATCAAGTGCGATATCACGCGCTGACGTTGCCCTTCTTTTCCTTCTGTTCGGAATAGATGTAGAGCGGCCGGGCGCTGCCGGTCACCACTTCTTCCGAAATCACCACTTCGCGCACGCCTTCGAGCGCGGGCAGTTCGAACATGGTGTCGAGCAGGATCGCTTCCATGATCGAACGCAGGCCGCGCGCGCCGGTCTTGCGCTCGATGGCGCGCTTGGCGATCGCCGACAAGGCGTTCTCGTGGAACGTCAGGTCGACATTCTCCATCTCGAACAGCCGCTGATACTGCTTGACCAGAGCGTTCTTCGGCTCGGTCAGGATCTGGATCAGCGCCGGCTCGTCGAGATCCTCCAGCGTCGCCAGGACCGGCAAACGGCCGACGAACTCCGGAATGAGGCCGAACTTCAGCAGATCCTCCGGCTCGACAAGCCGGAACACATCACCGGTGCGGCGATCCTCGGGCGAAGCGACGATGGCGCCGAAGCCGATCGAGGTCTTGCGGCCGCGATCCGAGATGATCTTGTCCAGGCCGGCAAACGCGCCGCCGCAGATGAACAGGATGTTGGCTGTGTCCACCTGCAGGAATTCCTGCTGCGGATGCTTCCTGCCGCCCTGCGGCGGCACGGAGGCGACCGTGCCTTCCATGATCTTCAGCAGCGCCTGCTGCACGCCTTCGCCCGACACGTCGCGGGTGATCGAGGGATTGTCGGACTTGCGCGAAATCTTGTCGATCTCGTCGATGTAGACGATGCCGCGCTGGGCGCGCTCGACATTGTAGTCGGCCGACTGCAACAGCTTCAGGATGATGTTCTCGACGTCCTCGCCGACGTAACCGGCCTCGGTCAGCGTCGTGGCGTCCGCCATGGTGAAGGGCACGTCGATGATGCGGGCCAGCGTCTGCGCGAGCAGCGTCTTGCCGCAACCGGTCGGGCCGATCAGCAGGATGTTGGACTTGGCCAGTTCGACATCGTTGTTCTTGCCGGCGTGCGCGAGGCGCTTGTAGTGGTTGTGGACCGCCACCGACAGCACACGCTTGGCGTAGGGCTGGCCGATGACGTAGTCGTCGAGAACCTTGAGGATCTCCTGCGGTGTCGGCACGCCCTCGCGCGACTTCACCATCGAGGTCTTGTTCTCCTCGCGGATGATGTCCATGCAGAGTTCGACGCACTCGTCGCAAATGAAGACTGTCGGACCAGCGATCAGCTTACGCACCTCGTGCTGGCTCTTGCCGCAAAACGAGCAATAAAGCGTGTTCTTGGAATCACCGCCGCCGGTATTGTTCGCAGGCATTTTCATGTCCTTTCATGGCCGCCCGCCGATGGTCTGGCTGAAAGGGCGTAACTTCAATCTATCGCGGGAATCCGCCGCCGCCAGTGTCCCGGCTCCCGCAACGTATTCCGTACGAAACACAAATCAGAAAACGTGGCAATGATTCGCAGCACCCCACACAAAGCTAAGCCGTCGAAAATCAACATAGCCTTAACGTAGGCAAATCCCAATCCCCGAGGGAACAGCCAATTGTGGCCGAAATGCCGCAAGACGCGCCAAAAGCGCGTGATGGTGCCATCCAGCTGCCAATTAGCCTTTATGCCAGCGCCCCTTCGGCCGCCTCGCGCGACGAAATGACCTTGTCGATAAGGCCGAAATCCTTCGCCTCGTCGGCGGTCATGAAATGGTCGCGATCGAGCGTCTTCTCGATCTCGTCATAGCTCTTGCCGGTGTGCTTGACATAGACCTCGTTGAGGCGGCGCTTCAGCTTGATGATGTCCTGGGCGTGGCGTTCGATGTCGGACGCCTGGCCCTGGAAGCCGCCGGACGGCTGGTGGACCATGATGCGCGCGTTCGGCGTGGCGAAGCGCATGTCCTTGTGGCCAGCGGTCAGGAGCAGCGAGCCCATCGAGGCGGCCTGGCCGATACAGAGGGTCGACACGGCCGGCTTGATGAACTGCATGGTGTCGTAGATCGCCATGCCCGAGGTAACGACGCCACCTGGCGAATTGATGTAAAGGTTGATTTCCTTCTTCGGATTCTCGGCTTCGAGGAACAGAAGCTGCGCGCAGACCAGCGTCGCCATGCCGTCCTCGACCGGTCCGGTGATGAAAATGATGCGCTCCTTGAGGAGGCGCGAGAAGATGTCGTAGGCCCGCTCGCCGCGATTGGTCTGTTCGACCACCATCGGAACGAGGTTCATGTAGGTTTCGACAGGGTTCTTCATCAGTTATCTCTTATCTCGCGGTGGGGTTCCGGCGCCGGGAATGCTGGCAAGTCGGGAAGAATCGGTTCTGGATCGCTGTTCCGTAGATAGGATGCCGGCTCATCCTTGTGCAAGGCCGACCCGTCCTAGCCATCTGGGTAAGGCGAATCAAGCTTTACGGCCAGGATTCGTTGCAATGACAGCCTCCGCCGTGCCACAGCCGCACAATCAACCCGCCGCCAACGTAGCAATTTCTTAACCGCGTCACTTAACGAGATGCGGGAAACCGCTTTTCTCCAGGACCGCTTACCCTACAATTCAATGTTGAACTTGTGCCTGCAGTTCAAACAGGGGGAATGTGATGCTCAGCAGAAGCGCGTCCTTCGCCGTTGCCGGGCTGGCAATGCTCGGCACGACGTCGCAGACGGCAGCCGGTGGCCGCGCTGTCGAGTGCTATGAACCGGTGCGCGCACCGGCCGTCTACGACACGGTCTATGAAGACGTGATGATAAGCCCGCCGGGCCAGCAGGTCGACTACACCCCACCCATCTATGGCACGCGCGAACGCGTGGTGATGACCGTTCCGACACAGGTGAGCTACGAAGTCGTGCCCGCGATCACCCGCACCGTCTACCACACCGCGAAGGTCGATGGCGGCGGCTATTCCTGGGAGTGGCGCGTCATCCATGGGCGCCGCGTGCTCTGCAAGATCTGGCACAAGGCGCGCTACGAACGCGTCGCCGAGACGGTGGTGATCCAGCCGGAACGTACCCGCCGCATCGTCATCCCGGCGCAATATGACCAAATCGCCGAGGAAGTGCTGGTGCAGCCGGAGCAAAGGCGCGTCACCGATGTTCCTGCGTCCTACCAGACCGTCGCGCGGCGCGTGCTGGTGCGGGAAGGCTCTTCGGGCTGGCGGCGCGTGCATATTCCCCGGCATTGCCAGGACTAATTCAGCTTCAGGCAGGCGCGCTCGGACCTCGGCCCGCAGCCACGTCTTCAGGGCCGGCGATATCGCCACTGCCCGCGCTGACGACAATCGCACTCGTCCGTCCAGGCCTTCCGCAGCGCACCGGCCGGCTCAATCGACTGGTCCGCCAAACTTAGTTCATTGGGCGCGACATACGGTCTGGAACCAAGCTGGCAAGCCGCGCTATTGGTCTGGAATGACCAAACCGGCACTTCCTTACCTTGCCCTTGATCCGGCGACCCGCCACCTGAGGCTCGACCCGCACGGGCCGGCCTTCTTCCTGAACCCGTACGAGGCCTATGCCTTCCTGCATGGCGTCTCGAATGCGTTCTACTGGGAGGAGTTCGGGTTCTGGTGCTTTGGCGGCTTCGATGATGTCAACCGGCTGCTGCGCGACCGCCGCTTCGGCCGCCAGAACCCGGCCGGCATTCCCGACAGCCGCGGCATCGGCGAGGACCGCAGCCATCTCGAGGCATTCGACGGCATCGAGGCGAACTCCATGCTCGAACTGGAACCGCCGGTGCACACGCGGCTGAGGACACTGGTCAACCGGGCCTTCGTCTCACGCCAGGTCGAACGGCTGCGGCCGCGTGTCGAAGCCCTCGCCCACGAGCTGATCGATTGTTTCGAAGGAGAGAAAACCGTCGACCTGCTGCCGGCCTTCGCTTCTCCCCTGCCGATCACCATCATCGCCGAAATGCTCGGCGTGCCGGTCGAGATGGGGCCGCAACTGCTCGACTGGTCACATCAAATGGTCGCCATGTATATCCATGGCCGTACCCGCGAGACCGAGGACACCGCCAACCGCGCGGCACGCGAGTTCTCCGATTTCCTGCGCGGCTACGTCATCGAGCGACGCAAGAACCCGGGCGACGACCTGCTGTCGCTGCTGATCTCGGCGCAGGAGGACGGCCAGAAACTATCGGAAGACGAGATGGTGTCCTCTGCCATCCTGCTGCTCAATGCCGGGCATGAAGCGACCGTGCATCAGACCGGCAACGCGGTGCGCTCTATCCTGGCGCAGAGCGGCGACCCGCGCCGCTTCTTCAGGTCGCCCGAAGGAACCGCTGCTACCGTAGAGGAATGCCTGCGCTTCGACGCGCCGCTGCATATGTTCACGCGCTATGCCTATCAGGAGATCGAGATCGCCCCGGGCATCATCGTGCAACCGGGCGAGACGATCGGGCTTTTGCTTGGCATGGCCAATCACGATCCGCGCGGCTTCGCCGAACCTCTGGCCTTCCGGCCGGATCGTGCGGACCAGAAGAACGTGTCCTTCGGCGCCGGCATCCATTTCTGTATCGGCGCGCCGCTGGCCAGGCTGGAGCTGCAGGTGTCGCTGAAGACGCTGTTCGATCGGCACCCGCAACTGCATCTTGCCGAGGAACCGCGCTTCCGCGACACCTACCACTTCCATGGGCTGGAAAAGCTCGCCGTCGGCTTCTGAACGATCGCGGGCCCGAGGTTGCGCGAGTTCCCGGCCAAAACAGCTCACAGCTTGATCACATACTCCTTGCAAGTCGTTTCAAGCACTTCCCAGCTGCCCTTGAAGCCCGGCCGCAGAACGAAACTGTCGCCGGCCTTGACGGTGCGCGCTTCGCCACCGTCCTCCGCGATAACCGAAACGCCAGACAGGATGTGGCAGAATTCCCATTCGTCGTAGACGATGCGCCACTTGCCCGGCGTCGATTCCCAGATACCTGCGTAGAGCCCACCGTCCCGCTCCTCGACGTTCCAGGTGCGGAATTTCGGATCGCCCGAGATCAGCCGGTCCGGCGCCGGCGCGCCAGATTCGGGCTCGACGGTCTTGGTGTCGACGGAAAGAAAGCTAGACATCAGCGATCAAACCTTGGCGAGCGCCTGTTCGAGGTCGGCGACGATATCGCTGACGTCCTCAATGCCGATGGAAAGCCGCACGGTGTCCGGGCCGGCGCCGGCCTTGACCTTCTGCTCGTCCGAAAGCTGGCGGTGCGTGGTCGACGCGGGGTGAATGACGAGCGATTTGGTGTCGCCGACATTGGCCAGATGCGAGAACAATTCCAGCGCCTCGACGAATTTGACGCCGGCCTCGTAGCCGCCCTTGAGGCCGAAGGTAAACACGGCGCCAGCGCCCAAGGGCGAGTACTTTTTCTGCAGCGCGTTGTTCTTGTCGCTGGGCAGGCCTGGATAATTCACCCAGGCGACCTTGGGATGGTTTGACAGCCAGCCGGCGACCGTGACCGCGTTGTCGCAGTGGCGCTGCATGCGCAGCGGCAAGGTTTCAAGACCGGTCAGGATGAGGAAGGCATTGAAGGGCGAGATCGCAGGTCCGAGATCGCGCAGGCCGAGCACGCGCGCGGCGATGGCGAAAGCGAAATTGCCGAAGGTTTCGTGCAGCACGAGACCGCCATATTCAGGGCGCGGTTCCGACAGCATCGGGTATTTGCCGGACTTCGACCAGTCAAAGGTGCCGCCGTCGACGATGACGCCGCCGATCGAATTGCCGTGGCCGCCGATGAACTTGGTCAGCGAATGAACGACGATGTCGGCGCCATGCTCGATCGGCCGGATCAGGTAGGGCGAGGCCAGCGTGTTGTCGACGATCAGCGGCAAGCCGTGCTTGCGCGCGATCTCGCCGATCTTTTCGATATCGACAAAAGTGCCGCCGGGGTTTGCGAGGCTCTCGATGAAGATCGCCTTGGTCCTGTCGTCGATCTGACTCTCGAAGGTGGAGACGTCGTTGGTGTCGGCCCACCGCACTTCCCAGCCGTAATTCTTGAAGGCATGGCCGAACTGGTTGATCGAACCGCCATAAAGCTTGTTGGCGGCGACGAAATTATCGCCCGGCTGCATCAGATTGTGGAACACGATCACCTGCGCGGCGTGGCCGGAGGCGACGGCAAGCGCAGCCGTGCCGCCCTCGAGCGCGGCAACGCGTTCCTCGAGCACCGCCTGGGTGGGGTTCATGATGCGGGTGTAGATGTTGCCGAAGGCCTTCAGCCCGAACAGCGATGCGGCATGATCGGCGTCGTCGAAGACAAAGGAGGTGGTCTGGTAGATCGGCGTGGCGCGCGCGCCAGTAGCCGGGTCGGGCTTGGCGCCGGCGTGGACGGCGAGCGTATTGAAACCGGGCGTACGGATCACTGAAACCTCCCTCGAGAATTTCTCAAAATTCGCCGGGCATTCTTGGCGAAGCCCGGACCGGAATGCAAAGAAGAAAATGCCTTTCGGCGCGCGATCTGCGATGAACGCGGGGGAAACTCAATCGCATCCCGGAAAATTTTTGCGCATCAGCGCTTGACCAAAATCTCTTGCGAAAAAAGCGATCCCGGTTTTCAGGTTGCGTCATTTCTGGCGCACACCAAAACTCTGGAAGCCTTGGCGCATCAACGGCTTTTTCGATGACAGCACGCCGGAATTGACACCGGTCCAGCCGATCTCGCCGGACAGCTTGCCGTACTCGATCTTGGGGCAGCGGTTCATCACCACCTTGATCCCGGCGGCCTCGGCGCGCGCGGCGGCCTCGTCATGGCGTACGCCAAGCTGCATCCAGATGACCTTGGGCAAAGGATCGAGCCGCAACACCTCGTCGACAATACCCGGCACCGCTGGCGGTGCGCGAAAGATATCGACCATGTCGATCGGCTCGGGCACATCGGCCAGCCTGGCATAGGTCATCCGGCCGAGGATTTCCTTGCCGGCCTGACCGGGATTGATCGGAAACACCGAGAATCCCTTGGCCAGCAAATATTTCAGCACGAAATAGCTCGGCCGCACGTCGTTGGCCGACGCGCCGACCATGGCGATGGTCTTCACCGAATTGAGGATGCCGCCGATATAGGCATTGTCATAGGTGTCGTGGTTCACTGGGCAACTGCCTTCCTGCGGTAGTGGTATCGGTAGAGTTCGCGGTTGAAGCCGAGCGAAGCGTAGAGTGCACGCCCGGGCACGTTGTCTGCCACGACCTGCAAGCAGGCAGCCGTGGCGCCTGCCCGCCGCGCCCAATCGATCAGGCTGCCAACGGTCCTGCGGCCGAGGCCTTGCTGCCTGAAGCGGGCATCCGTTTCAACCGATTCCACCACAAGCAGCCCATCGCGGATGACACCATAGGCCAGGGCAGCGATTTCGCTGTCGTATTCACAGGACACAAACGCGCGGTCGCCGACGATCAACCCGGTCATCTCGCGAAAGATGCGGCGATCGGCATCGTCATAGCCGCTCATGCGAAATCGCGCGCCGAACCAGTCCTCGCCCGGTGTGGCGGAAATCACGACCTTTTCGTCGCGCACCCGGGCCATCGCATCGATATCGGCGTAGAGATGGATCGTACCGCCTTCGACGGCATAGCCGTGCTGGTCGAGAACCGCATCCATCTCGCCGGCGACACCGGGAACGCGAAACAACGGTATCTGGCCATAACCGGCATAAAAGGTCTCGGCAGAGGCAAGAGCTTCCGCCGGCCCTGCCCGGTTGCCGCGTAGCGGATTGACCGAATTGGTGCGGCGGATTCTGCCACCTGAGCGCCTCATAAGCCAGCCTTCGACGACCGTCTCGGTTGCCGCCGGCCAACCCTCGCGGCAAGCCTGCTCGACCCGCCAGTTGAGGTCATCCTCGACAGTCACGCGTCGTCCTCCCTCAGCGCTTCCTCCATGAAGGCCTGCGGATAGCCACGCGCTCGGCATCGAGCAAAATGCGCTTGAGATACGTGCCTTGAGCCGCGTCAGCTGCTTGCGGTAAGCCATCAATCAGGCAGCGAAATCGTGCCGTCTTCTGCGATCGGAAAGGCCGGATTGTGTGCCACCTCCCAGACATGTCCGTCCGCATCGGCGAAGTAGCCATACCAGCCGCCCCAGAAGGCGCGGCCGGCCGGCTTGACGATGCGCCCGCCAGCCTGCTCTGCCAAGGCGAGCACCTCATCGACTTCGGCATCGGAGCGGGTGTTGTAGGCGAGGTAGACCGCCGACGGCGCACCGGCAAACACGATACCCGAATCCGCCTCGGCGCTGGCGCGCGGGAACAGGCCGAGAATGGCGCCACCCATCTGGAAAAAGGCGACACCGTCGGTAATCCCGGCATGGCGTTTCAAGCCCATCGCCTCGTAGAAGCGCACCGCCCGATCGAGATCGTCGGTGGCGATGGTGATGATGGAGATGCGCGGCTCCACGGCTAGTCGTCCGTCCATTCCGGTTTGCGCTTGCCGATGAAGGCGCCGATGCCCTCCTGCGCGTCGCGTGCCAGCATGTTCTCGACCATGACGCGGCCGGTATAGGCATAGGCATCCGCCAGCCCCATTTCGGCCTGCGCGTAGAAGGCTTCCTTGCCGGTCTTCACCACCAGAGATGATTTGGAAGCAATGGTTTGCGCGTATTTGGTGACAATCTGATTCAGGTACTCGCGCGGCACGACGCGGTTGACGAGGCCGAATTCCTTGGCCGTCGCGGCATCGATCGTCTCGCCGGTGAGCAGCATCTCCATCGCCTGTTTGCGCGAGACATTGCGCGACAGCGCCACCATCGGCGTCGAACAGAACAGGCCGATGTTGACGCCTGGGGTGCAGAAGGTCGCCTCATGCGAGGCAATCGCCAGGTCGCAGCTCGCGACCAGCTGCAGGCCGGCGGCGGTCGCCAGGCCGTCGACTTCGGCGATCACGGGCACGGGATGGCGCACGATCGCCTGCATCAGCGTGGCGCAAGCGGCGAACGTCTCTTCGAAGAAGGCCTTGCCGCGATCGGCATCGGAGCGGCGCGCGGTCATCTCCTTCAAATCATGGCCGGCGCAAAAGACCTTGCCGGCAGCCGACAGCACGATGACGCGAACAGCCTTGTCCGCCTTGGCGCGGTCGAGTTCCGTGGTCAGCGCCGTCATTACGGAAAGCGACAGCGCGTTGGCGGGGGGGTTGGCGAGCGTCAGGCGCAGCACGCCCCTATCCAGGCTCGTCGTGACCGGGCCCTCCTCGGCGGCTGCAGGCGTGATGGCAAGGATTTCGGCCATGGCTAGGGTCTCCGCGATTCCGATCGGGCTGCCGGAGTATCTAATACCGGATCGGGTTTCATCCAACACCCATCGCTTGCGCCAGCCGGATGAAGGTGTTGCCAGAAACGCCCGGCTGCGCCCATACAGGCCTGTCGCAGAATGAGAGACCGACATGCCCGCCCAGACAAAACTCGAGCCGGTGCTGACCGCAGCGCAGATCAACGCGCTGATGGAAACCGTCTTTCCGCAACTCAACGAGAATTCCACCGCCTATGAGGCGATCGACGTATTTCCCGGCGGTTGCACGGTGCGGCTCAATGCCGGCGAACGGCATCTGCGTCCCGGCGGCACGGTGTCCGGACCTGCCCTGTTCACGCTGGCCGACATCGGTGGTTATGTCTGCGTGCTCAGCCATGCCGGGCCGGACGCGCTCTCGGTCACGACCAACCTCAACATCAACTTCGTGCGCAAGGCCGAGGCCGGGCCGATCGACGGCCATTGCCGCATCCTGAAGCTGGGAAAGAACCTGATGCTGTTCGACATCGATATCGTCGCCGGCCCGGAAGGGCAGACGGTGGCGCATGCCACCGGTACGTATTCGATCCCGCCGAGACGAGCTTAATCACTTACGTGATGTTGGATTTTTCTCTAATGTGTATATATATGCGCACAGGCGATCTTTGCTGGAGCGTGATAGTCGTAAAATCGTGAAACGCCTGAGGGATGAAGGTTTCGAGCTGATCTCGGTGCGCGGTTCACACCACAAGTTCCGCAAAGGCGAGATCGTGTTGATTGTTCCCCATCCGGAAAAGGATCTGCCAACCGGCACAGCTCGTGCGATCGCCAAGCAAGCGGGCTGGATTAGGACCGCGTGAACGGTTTGGAGGCTAGGGTGAAGAATTATTTCGCATTGGTCGACAAGGAGGCCGATAGCGCGTTCGGCATTCGCTTTCCTGATATTCCCGGCTGTTTTTCGGCTGCGGACGAAGCCAAGGACATCGTGCCGAACGCGACCGAAGCACTGCAACTGTGGGCGGAGGATATGCCCGTCCCCGAGCCGTCCAGCCACGAAGCGATTGTCGCGCTTCCCGACATACGCAGCGCACTCGCTGGAGGCAGCTATCTGGTTTCTGTACCGCTCATCGATAATGACAGCGCCGTCGTCCGGGCAAATGTGACCTTCGAGCGCGGCGTATTGCGGGCCATCGACGCGGCCGCGCGCGAACGCGGCATTACCAGATCAGCCTTCCTCTCAAGCGCGGCCCGCAAGGAGATTGAAGCAAAGCACTAAGCGCGGCAGGCCACGCCAAATCGGTGCGGTAAAATAATACCTCTCATCTAACTACATGTTTTGGCGATACTTTCTCTGACGCAAGACTTTCAATGCGCCTTGACGCTGCGCCGCCCCTCGCCTATAAGCCCCTCACGAAGCAGCGGCCCGCAAAGGCCGCCGTTTTGTTATTGGCGACGGGCACGGGCCTTTCGGCAATCCAAGCAACAAGAAACGCCTTTCTCGTGAAGGTCAGAACCGAAAGCAGAAAACATGACAACCTTTTCGCAGAAGCCTGCGGATGTGGTGAAGAAGTGGATCCTGATCGACGCCGAGGGTCTCGTCGTCGGCCGTCTCGCCACTGTCATCGCCAATCATCTTCGCGGCAAGCACAAGCCGACCTTCACCCCGCATGTCGACGACGGCGACAATGTCATCGTCATCAATGCCGATAAGGTGGTGTTCACCGGCAAGAAGTTCACCGACAAGGTCTACTACTGGCACACCGGGCATCCCGGCGGCATCAAGGAGCGCACCGCGCGCCAGCTGCTCGAGGGCCGTTTCCCCGAGCGTGTCGTCGAGAAGGCCGTTGAGCGCAAGGTCCCGCGTGGCCCGCTCGGCCGCCGCCAGATGAAGAACCTGCGCGTCTATGCAGGCGCGGAGCATCCGCACGTCGCCCAGCAGCCTGAAGTCCTCGACGTGGCCAAGCTGAATTCCAAGAACAAGAAGGTCGCATAAGATGGCTGAGCTTTCCTCGCTCGCAGAACTGGGCGCCGCCACCGGCAACTCCAACGCGCAGGCCGCGGCCCCCGTCCACGTCCAGAAGCTCGACAAGTCGGGCCGCGCCTATGCCACCGGCAAGCGCAAGAACGCCATCGCGCGTGTCTGGGTGAAGCCGGGTTCCGGCAAGATCGTCGTCAACGACAAGGAATTCGCGACCTATTTCGCGCGTCCGGTCCTGCAGATGATCCTCAACCAGCCGATCATCGCCTCCAACCGCTCGGGCCAGTACGACATCGTCGCCACTGTCGTCGGCGGCGGCCTCTCCGGCCAGGCCGGCGCGGTGCGTCACGGCATCTCCAAGGCGCTGACCTACTACGAGCCGGCGCTGCGCGCCGTGCTCAAGAAGGGCGGCTTCCTGACCCGCGACAGCCGCGTCGTCGAGCGCAAGAAGTACGGCAAGGCGAAGGCCCGTCGTTCGTTCCAGTTCTCGAAGCGCTAAGCGTTTCGAACTGCCGATACCGAAAAGGCCGCCTCCGAGCGGCCTTTTTGTTTTGTTATGCGCACCCGGTCATTGTCGCGCTATCACCGAACCCCACCTTCGTGGCCTCCTCATAGGTGGCGTCACGCTTGGTGCACCCGTGGCCCGCCCGATATGAAAACCTGCTGCTCTTGCCATTCCGGGGCGGAGAATTTGCCGCGGCCCTTCCACTTCCCCTCGATGGGGAGGTCGGCACGAAGCGCCGGGAGAGGTGACGAGCCGGCGTTCGGTTGCTTAGTTGATGCTCGCCGTGTGCGCCTGCTCCGCAGGCCGCGCATCGTTGGTATAAGGCACACGGTAACCGTTCGCCGCCAGCCAATCGATTGCCGCCTTCGGCTCGTCGGTCTGGATGATGCTGGCGCCGCAGTCGACCCAGAACCCCCAGGCTTCGCGCGGCAGGCTGGCCTGCACCGCCAGTTCGTCGCCGCGGCCGCCGGCCAAGAAGCCGCCCGGCTTGTTGACGATGGCGTAGGTATCGGCCCAGATGTGCCAGTTTCCCCGTACCGCGACCGCCCGCATGCGCGTGCTGAACAGCGGTCCGCCGGTTTCGGTCAGCGTCTCGGCGCCTGCCCGCCAGTTGATCAGCTCGATCGCTCGTGGCGAGAAGGAGTGGTCGACCGTCTCCGCGAAACCGGCATCGTGCACCGCGTCATCGGCGATGATCGGCATGAACTGGAAGCCGCCGCCGATCGCGGCCATGGCGGTCTTCACCGTGGCAATCCGGTTCTGGTTCCACAGGTTCTCCTTGACGATGACCTGGTCGGCCATACCGAGATCCTGGGCGACCGCGATCATGCCCGGCAGGTCGCCGACTTCAAGCTTGTTGTCGAGATTGATGAGGATCCTGTCCCGGGTCGCCAGCAGCATCTCGCGCAGCGTCGAGACCCGCTCGTCGGTGACGGCGCGAGTGCCTTCGACCACCAGTCGGCAGGTCTTCAGTTCCGCCAGCGTGTACCTCACCACCTCGCCCTTGCAGGTCGTGGTGCGATCGAGCCAGCTGTCATGCATGACGACGAACTCGCCGTCCTTCGAGCGCCTGATGTCGACCTCGACGATCTCGGCGCCCATGGCGATCGAGCCCTCGACAGCCGCGAGCGAATTCTCCGCGTAGAGCGTCTTGCCGGCCTGCATGCTGCCGGCGCGATGCGCGGCCACCATGACATGGTCGCGCCACTGGTTGGCATTTTCGAAGCGGTCGAGGATTTGTCTGGCGCGGGTTTCGCCGGCCACTGACTCGCCAGCAGATGCCACAAGCGCCGTGGAAAACAGAAGGCTCAACCAGAGGGTCCGCATCGAGAATCGCTCCTTGCAGGATCGAGATCCGGATAGGCGATGCCCGTGACAGGCAGGTGAACGAAGCCGGCTAGCGGATGCTCGCCTCAGAGGCGCTTCGATTCGTGGCGGAACCACGCCATCGCCGGCGTTTCGACGAAGCGCCAGGTGATCCACGACACCGCGATGGTGGCGGCCAGCATGATGACGATCGCCACCGTCCCGGCCCAGCCGGCACCGAACCCCGTCGCGGGTTGGCCACGCAGGACGATGTCACCGACAAGATCGAGGTCGAGCTTGCGCCCGACGAGCCCGGCGAGGTTGATCATGCGCGCCTGGACGAAGAGATGGACCATGTAGATCGAGTAGGACAGCGCGCCGAGCGTCAGCATGAACGGCACCCTCAACATAGCGGAAATCCAGCCGCCTTCATGGGCGAAGAGAAACAGCGCCAGCGCGAACACGAGGGGGGCTGCGATGCCGAAATCATTGTCGCCCGCCAGCGAGACAAAAACGACGATCACCGCCACCATGACAATTTCAGCCAGCGTCCAGTTCATCCGCCGGCTGCTCCTGGCGAGGAACTGTCGCGCCCCTGCAATGGAATCATGCTGAAACCAGGCAAGCAGGGCACCGAGCGAGAAGCCGTAGAGGCAGCGGATGAAGCCGAAATTGTAGGACACATCCATATGATGCGTGGAGAAGCCGAGCAGGAACAACGGCGCGGTGACGGCAGCGGCGACGAACCACACCCAGGCGCGCGCGCCGGCGACGAACACCACGCCCGCGAACAGGAGATAGGCGAAGAACTCCGCCGAAATGCTCCAGCTCGGTGCATTCCAGGTCAGTCGATCCTCGAAGCCGACACCCTGCAGCAACAGAAGATTGGCAAGCAGGCTCTTCAGATCGAACCCTTCGGTGTAGGGTGCGGCGCCGGTGCCATGCAGTGCCGGCAACAGCAGCCGCAGCAGCTCAAACCCCGCGAAGACGGCAAGCATCAGCAGATGCAGCGGGTAGATGCGACCGAAACGCACCAGCGCGAAGCGGGCGACCTGTGCCGGCTGGCTCAGCCGATTGGCGTAGTTGCCGGCGATGACGAAACCGGAAAGGACAAAGAAGAAATCGACGACCAAATAGGACGAACCGATGAAGCCGCTCTGCGAGATCGTCGAAGCGGTCGGAAAATGAAACAGCGCCACCAGCAGGGCGCAGATGCCGCGCCACGAATCGAGCACCTGGAAGCGTTCGCCGGCGATCGTGCCGGTGTGGGTCGACACTACGGCATCGGACGGACCAAGAAACGCGGTCTGCGTCATGATGATACAATCCTGTGTTGCCGTGGCACCCGGGCGGCGCCGTTTCGTCTCCCCAAGCTATGACTGGCATCTTCCATGCCGGTTCTGTAGTTGTTGCACCCGATAAAAACGAGGATTCGTAATGGCGAACAAGAACATCGACCACGCCTTCACCGCCCGTTCCAAAACGGGCGCCGCGTTCGAGCCGACCTATTCCGGCGCGCTGTCGTTCATGCGCCGCCGGTACACCAAGGATGTGAAGGGCGCGGACGCGGTGGTGTGGGGCATTCCGTTCGATGCCGCCGTTACCAACCGGCCCGGCGCCCGTTTCGGGCCGCAGGCGATTCGTCGTGCCTCGGCGATCCTCGACAATGATCCGCAGTACCCCTTCTCACGCGACCTGTTCGAGCATCTCGCCGTGGTCGACTACGGCGATTGCCTGCTCGATTCCGGCAACCATCAGAAGACGCCGGCAGCGATCGAACGCGAAGCGTCGAAGATATTGAAGTCAGGCGCCTTCCTGCTGACCCTCGGCGGCGATCATTTCGTGACGTGGCCACTGCTCAAGGCGCATGCCGCCATCCACGGACCGCTTGCTTTGGTACAGTTCGACGCCCATCAGGACACATGGCCCGATGACGGCAAGCGCATCGACCATGGATCCTTCGTCGGCCGCGCGGTCAACGAGGGCATCATCGATCCCGACCGTTCGATTCAGATCGGCATCCGCACCCATGCGCCCGACACGTTCGGCATCAAGATCCTTTACGGCCACGAGATCGAGGAGATGCGCGCCTCCGACATTGCCTACGCCATCGTCGACCGCACCGGCGGCAAGAAGACCTATCTGACCTTTGACATCGACTGCCTCGACCCCGCCTACGCGCCCGGCACCGGCACGCCGGTTGCCGGCGGGCCATCCTCGGCGAAAATCCTGTCGACGCTGCGCCAGCTCAACCAGATCGACATTGTCGGTGCTGATGTGGTGGAGGTTGCGCCGGCCTATGATCACGCCGATATAACGGCGATCGCCGGCTCGATGATCGCCATGCAATATCTCGGTCTGCTGGCGGAGCGGAAGGCGCGACAGGAAGAATTGAATAATGGCCACAACAACGGCGCCGCCGTGAATCACGGTAACGGCATATAATCTTGAAACTTCAGGGAATTAATCAGGCAATGAAACCGAAAATCTTCATCGACGGCGAGCACGGCACCACCGGCCTCCAGATCCGGGCGCTGCTTGCCGAGCGTGGCGACCTCGAGATCATTTCCATTCCTGCCGAGCGCCGCAAGGAAACGGCGGCGCGCGCCGAATTCCTCAATGCCGCCGACATCGCGATCCTGTGCCTGCCGGACGATGCGGCGAAGGAAAGCGTCTCGCTCATCACCAACGACACCACCAAGGTCATCGATGCGTCGACCGCGCATCGTGTCGCCGAAGGCTGGGAATATGGTTTCGCCGAAATGGACAAGGAGCAGGCGAAGAAGATCGCCTCGGCCAAGCGCATCGCCAATCCCGGCTGCTGGCCGCAGGGGCCGATCGCGACGCTCAGGCCGCTGGTCACCGCCGGTCTGCTGCCGGCCGATTTCCCGATCACGGTCAACGGCATTTCGGGCTATTCGGGCGGCGGACGTCCGATGATCGAGGACTACGTCGCCAAGGGCGAGGACGCCTCGGAGTTCCTGCCCTATGGGCTGACCTTGCAGCACAAGCATGTGCCGGAGCTGCGGGCCTACGCGAAGCTGTCGCATGATCCGATCATGCAGCCGGCTGTCGGCAATTTTGCCCAAGGCATGATCACGGTGGTGCCGCTGCAGCTCGGCGGCCTCGACTATGTGCCGACGGGTGCGGAGTTGCATGCGGCCATTGCCGACCATTTCGCCGCCATCAAGGGCGGCGTGGTCGAAGTGGCGCCCTATACGCATCTGGAACGCATGCCGGAGATCGATCCTGAGATCTACAACGGCACCAACCGCATGAAGCTCTATGTCTTCGCCAACGACGACAGAGCGCAGGCGCTGCTGCTGGCGGTCTATGACAATCTCGGCAAGGGCGCCTCGGGCGCGGCCGTCCAGAACATGGACCTGGTGCTCGGCCTTTGATGGACGGACCCGCATTTCCGGCGCGCTGGAGGGTCAGCGCGCCCGAACTCATCGCCGAGACCTTTTCGAGCCGTATCTGGAAGGTGCGGTTCGAGGACGGCTCGCCCGCGATCGTCAAGGCGCTCAAACCGTTCGACGATGTCGCCGACGAGTTGCGCGGCGAGCGCTACCTGGCTTGGCGAAGCGGCGAAGGTGCGGTACGGCTGCTCGGCCGGGACGGACATTCCATGCTGCTCGAATATGGCGGCGAAACCCTGCTTTCGGGGGTTCTCGATGGACAGGGGGACAGTACCGCCACCGAGATCGCCGCAGAGGTGATGACGAGGCTGCTTTCGTCTTCGAAGCACCCCTTCCCATCCGGGCTTCAGCCGCTCAGGGAGCGGTTTTCGAGCCTGTTCAAGAAAGCAAGGGCTGATCGTGAGGCCGACATCGCCAGCATCTATGTCGAGGCCGGCGCCATCGCCGATCGGCTGCTGGCCGCTCCCCACGATGTTAGGCCCCTACACGGCGACCTGCATCACGAGAACATCCTGCATGGCCCACGCGGCTGGTTGGCCATCGACCCAAAGGGCGTGCTCGGCGACCCCGGCTTCGACGCTGCCAACATGTTTTACAATCCGCTCGGCCGTGACGCGCTTTGCCTCGATCCGGAGCGCATCGTGCGCATGGCTGAAGTCTTCGCCGGGACGCTGGCCCAGACGCCGGCAGCCATTCTCGACCATGCCATGGCGTATGGCTGTCTGTCGGCGGCCTGGCACCACGAGGATGAGAACGAGGTCGAGGAGAATCGCGAACTATCGATCGCCAGGGCGATCCGCGTGGTGCGGGCGCACTTCTGATCCCTTCGAACAGTGAAGCCGCAAGGCGCCGCGGTCGAGCGGGTTCCGGATGCCCCCGACTTAGATCAACGCCCGACGGCGACCTCGTTGGGCAAGGGATAAGCGCCCTTGGTGCCGCGCCAATGGGCGGCGGCAAAACCGAGCACAACCAGAGCGAACCCTTGATGCGTCAGGGCCATATGCAGGGGCACCTGCATCAGCAGCGTGCCGATGCCGATAGAGGCCTGCACTAGCACCAGCACGAACAGCAGCGTCGCGCGGCGGGCATGGGTTGAGCCGGGCAGCCGACGGCGCGTGGCGATCATGTGCCAGAGCGCGACGGCGAAGATCGTGTAGGCGCCGAGGCGATGTATGAACTGCACCGTCTTCGGGTTCTCGAAGACGTTGCGCCATACCGGCTCGAGGATCAGCAGATCGCCAGGGATGATCCTGCCATCCATGAGCGGCCAGGTGTTGTAGCTCATACCGGCGTCGAGACCGGCGACCAGGCCGCCGAGATAGATCTGGATCAGCGCCAGAAGCACGATGAAACCGGCCAATCTCTGCGTCGAGCGATCGGCGGCGGGCTCGGAATGCGGCGCCAGCCCGCGGGCGACGACCATGGTCGCGGTGAAGATCAGTGCCGCCAGCGTCAGGTGCGTGGCCAGCCTGTACTGGCTCACCGACACACGGTCGACCAGGCCTGAGGCCACCATCCACCAGCCAATAGCGCCCTGCAGGCCGCCGAGGAGAAGAATTCCCGAAAGTTTCGGTCCGAGCCCGCGCTCTATGCGGCGCGTCACCCAGAAGAACAGCAGCGGCAAGGCAAAGACCAGGCCGACGCTGCGCGCCAGCAGACGGTGCGCCCACTCCCACCAGAAGATCGACTTGAATGCCTCGATAGTCATGCCCTTGTTGAGCTCGGTGTATTGCGGGATCTGCTGATAGCGCTGGAATTCCTCCTGCCACTCGGCGTCGTTGAGCGGCGGGATGACGCCATGGATCGGCTGCCACTCGGTGATCGACAGGCCGGACTCGGTCAGCCGCGTCGCGCCGCCAACCAGCACCAACGCAAACAGCACCAGAAGCACGACGTAGAGCCAGCCGCGCACCAGCGCCCGGTTGTGCAGGTCGCGGTCACGGGCCTGGTAAGGCGCGGCAGCAGTAATGGCGACCATGAATCTATCCCGGCAGGTTGATGTCGCGGATTGGTGGACCATCGCATTCCTGCTGGCAAGACCGGGCGGCGCGGCACGCCGTCGCGCCGCCTGTCACGGGTTGCGCGTGCCGTGTGTTCGGCCTAAGCGATAGCGATCAACGAGGCCAAGCCATGCCCATTCGCCTGAAAAAGCTGATCGGAATGTTCCTGCTGGTGGCGCTGGTTATCATCTACGCGCTGGTCGCATCGATCTTCGCGGTCGCCCGCCTGTCGGAATCGGGCGCGTGGGTGCATTTCTTCTTCTTTCTGCTCAGCGGCCTGCTCTGGGTTCTGCCGGCCATGGGCATCATCAAGTGGCTGATGCTGGAGCCACGCGCCAAGCGCTGAGCCATGCCTTGGCAGCCCGTCAGACGGTGACGACCATCTTGCCGGCATTGGCGAGCGGCGTCGTCACGCCCGACAGCATGGTGCGGATATGGGCAAGGCTCTGGTAGCGGCCGTTGACCGAAATGCGGGGCAAAGCGTGGAGAAAACCGGCATGTTCGGCGCGCAGCACACCATGGCGGGTCGTCACGGCGGAGGCATAGCCGGCCTCGCGGGCAAAGCCCACTTCGCGGCAGCCGACGGCGCTTGCATAGCCATAAGGGTAGGCAAAATGGCGCGGCACCCTGCCGAGCCTGGCCCGCAACATATCCTTCACGGCGCCGATCTCGTGTCGCGCATCGGCCTCGGAAAGCCGCTTCAGATTGCTGTGGTTGATCGTATGGGCGCCGATCGTCACCAGCGGATGCGCGGCGATGGTGCGAATCTCATTCCAGTTCATCAGGGTCCGCAGGCGCGGAGCATCCACGTCGATGCCATTGGAAGTGGCCAGATCGCGCAGCACAGTCCTAAGGTCTTCCTCGCGAACCTCGGTGGCGAGGTAGGCGTGCAACCGGGCTATGGCCTGACGCTTCCTGGCGGGGGTCGCGCAATCAATCACGATTGGACTATTTGAGGTCGCCAGCGTCAGCCGGTCGCAGGCATTGACGATATCCTCGGTCACATCCCACCACAGATCGGCGGTACCGTCGATCAGTCCCGGGGCGACATAGATGGTGATCGGCGCGCCGTGCTTTTCCAGCACCGGCAGCGCCTCCGTCATGTTGTCACGATAGGCATCGTCGGCGGTGATGGTGGCGAACCGACCACCTTTGCCGCCTGCCTCGATGCGCTCCACGGCTTCGTCCATCGAGACGAAGGCATAGCCGTCCGCCTTCATGTCGGCGATCACGGCATCGAGGAAGCCGGGCGCGATGTTGAGGTGCCGGTTTGCGCTATCCGGCTTTTCGGGTGTCGCTGTCACGCGGTGCAGCATCAGGATGGCGCCGATGCCGCCGACAAACGGTCTGGCCAATGGGGCGAGGCCGGTATAGCGCGCGACGTTGAGCGCCAGTTTTCGGATAGCCTCCCCACCGTCGATCATTCATTCACCTTTTGCGCCTAGGCTGATCCAAGCACGGAACACGCCTGAGCGCCCCCCCAAATCGGGATCAATACGCCTTAAGGATTGAGGTATGGTTGACGCAATGGCGCCATTTGACGGCAATCGGCTTGCGGCGACCGAGGCATCACCACGCGCCCTGCCTGGGGGTGCCACCGGGCCATCGATCTCGGTCGCGGGCGCCGAGGGGCTGGCGGCCTATGCGAGGTTCTGCCGCTCGGCGGTCTGTGCGCCGGCACAGGGCGCGACCTGGGTCATGAACTGGGCCGCGCAGGTCAAGCCCGAACTCCTCGTGGCTACGCTCGCTCTCGAAGGCAAGCCGGTCTTTGCACTGGCGCTGGAAGTTGTGAACCAGGGACGGTTCCGAGTCGCCCGTTTCATGGGCGGCCGGCACGCCAACGGCAATTTCGCGGCCGCTGACCCGCAATGGCTGGCCAATGCGGATGTCGCCGCCATCCGTTCGATGCTTGCGGCCGTCGCCAAATCCCGTCCGGACATCGATCTCATCGCGCTGGAACGCTTGCTGCCCAAGCTCGATGATATCGCCAATCCGCTGGCGTCGCTTGCACGTTTTTCCAGCCCCAATCTTTCGCTGGCCGCCGACCTTGCCGGAGGCTTCGATGCGTTGCTGCTGCGCGCCGGCGGAAAGCGCAAACGCAAGAAGCATCGTTCGCAGACCCGCAAATTCGAGGCAGTCGGCAGCCACCGGCGCATCGAGGCTCGCAGCTCGGACGAGGTGGAGCGGTTGCTCGACGCCTTCTTCGAGATGAAGGAGCTTCGCTTTCGCAAGATGGGCATTGCCAACGTCTTCGGCGACGATCCGACGCGCGCCTTTTTCCGAGGGCTGTTTACCCAGGCCTTGGACCAGCCCGAGCCTCCTTTCGTGCTGCACGGACTGGAGGTTGCCGGCAAGCTGCGCGCTATCACCGGATCGAGCCGCTCGGGCAGGCGGCTGATCTGCGAGTTCGGAGCGATCGCCGAGGACGATCTCGCGCACACCAGTCCCGGCGACTTCCTGTTCTTCGACAACATCCAGGAGGCCTGCGAGACGGGTTTCGCGGTCTATGATTTCTCCGTCGGCGACGAGCCCTACAAGCGACAATGGTGCGATATCGAAACGCAGCATTTCGAGGTGCTGGTCCCGCTGACGCTGAAGGGCCGTGCGCTGGCATTGATGCTTCGCCAGAATGCACGGCTGAAGGCTTTCATCAAGAACAGCCCGGCGATCTGGAAGCTGGCCAAGATGCTGCGCCGTAAGTCAGCCGGACAGGCAGCACCCCCGGCTGGCGAGGACGACAGCTAAGCTCGCCGTAAAGTGAGCAAGCCTCCCAACGGCTGTTCTTTCAAGCCGCGGAGCGCTGACCCGGGGTGCCGGGCGGTTCGTGGCCAAGCGGCGTAACAAGGGTCAGGTCGGGATAGCCGTTCTCGATCAGCTTGACGGCGGCTCGCGTCACTTCGTCGTCCGGCTCGAGCATGGACAGGAACACCTCGGTGGCATCGCTGCCCAGGCGGCTGATGCCTTGCGCGTCGGCCGGTCCGCATTCGACCACCACCAGATCATAGGCCGTGGTCAGCGACTGCATGATGATCGGCAGCCTGTCGGCGGCGCGCATGGCGCGGACCGGGTCGGCCGTGCCAACGGGGATGACATGGCAGTCGGAATAAAGATCGGCATGGATCACGTCGCTGAACTGCGCCTGCGAGGCGAGCAGATCGGTGATGCCCGGGAAAAGCCCGCTGTCGAGCATCGGCCGCGAGGCGGCGCCCGAGGCGGTGAGGTCGAGCAGCAGGACGCGCAGGCCGGCGTCGGACACCTCACGCGCCACCAGGATCGCCGACGCGGCCGCCTCGTCGCCTTCGGGCGAAACGAATATGGCGCGCGCGGCCCCGCTCGCGATCAGCTTTTCAGCGGCCTTCTCGATATCGATCTCGCCAAGCACGGAGCGTGGCCGCGGGATCTCCGTGACAGGCTCGGCTTCAGCCACTGGCTTGGCCTCAGCCATAGGCTTGGCCTCAGCCATGGGCGAGGCCCCGGCGACAGGGGCGGCATGGGCGGCAGATACTGCCTCCACAGCTGGCTGGGGCTGCGCGATCATCTCCGGGCCCATGACCGTTTCGGGCAATGGCGCTTCGGCGGCGCGATTGGCGGGCTTGCTGGCGACAGGCGGTTCCAGGCGAGCAGATGGCTCTTGATGGACAGTCGGCGGCATCGGCACTTCGTCGATCGGCTCAAAGCGGGCTCCTGTGGCCGGGCGCATTGCTCGGCCCGAGAAGAGCTCCCGCAACAGCGTGAACACCGCCGCCAGCAGAAGCGAAGCCGCTGCGGCCGCACCGATGATCGGCCCGACCTTGGGAAAGTATGGCTCGGCGGGCACCAAGGCCGGCGAGACGATGCGGGCATCCACCGGGACATAGTTGCGGTCCTGACGCGAAGCCGCCTCGCGGTAGTTGGTCAGGTAGAGTTCGAGCTGCTGGCGCTTGGCGGCGGCATCGCGCTGCAGCGCGTCGAGGCCGACCTGCTGTTCGCCGGCCTGCGCCGAAGCCGCTTTGAGCGTGTTGACGTCCGCGACGAGCTGGTTTTCGCGCGCCTTGGCCGCGTCCGCCTGCATCACAAGGCCCCTCATGACCTTCTGGGCTTCGCTGCGGATCTGCGCATCGAGGTCGGCCAACTGCGATTTCGCGGCGCGGATGCGCGGATGATTGTCGAGCAGTGTCGTCGACATATCGGCGATGTTGGCGCGCAGCTCGACCTGCCGCTCACGCAGACGCTGGATCAGGTCGGACGACAGCACTTCCGGCAGCGAATCCAGCGAGCCGCCGTTCTGCAGCGCCTTGCGCACACTGTCGGCGGTGCCTTCGGCCGCGGCGCGGTTGGCCCGCACCCGGGACAATTCGGTCGACAACTCGGCCAGTTGCTGGGTGGCCAGAACGGAATTGTTGCCGCCAATCAGGAGGTCGGACTGGCCGCGGTAGGCCGCGACCTTGGCCTCGGCATCCTTGACCTGCTTCGACAGGTCGGCGATCTCGGGCGCCAGAAAGTCGGCGGCAGCAGTGTTCGATTCGCGCTTGGCCGCACCCTGCCCCGCAATATAGGCGGCGGCGATGGCATCGGGAATGGCGGCGGCGAGCTTGGGATCCTCCGAGGAGAACTCGATGGCAATGATGCGGGTCTTTTCAACACCATAGACGTTGAGCTTCTCACCCATCTTCTTCAGGACACGCTCGTCGGCCGGAACGTCCATCGGGTCGTTTTTCAAGCCGAGCAGGATCAGCACGCGGCTCAGGGAGGACATATTGATCGTTTCGTCGAACTCAGGCAGCCGCGACAGGCCGAGCTTCTGCGCCACCTGCTTCAGGATCTCGTTGGACGAAATTATCTGGACCTGGGTGGCAACGCCTTGCTCGTCGAGGATCGGCTTGTCGCCGTCAGTGTTGCCGGCCGGACGGGTGTAGACGGATTCGCGCGGAACGATCTCCACCTGCGTCTGGGCCTTGTAATGCCGGGTCGCGAGCGAAGCGAACGCGAACGCCAGTCCTGTCACCACCAGAACGAAGACCAGGATGCGCAGCCAATTCCTCGCCAGGCTGGCGAAAAGCTGCCTGAGATCAACGTCGACATCTGCGGCCGCGGATTGAACGGACATGCATCCCTACTCCGAAACTGGGTCGGGATGCACCGTAAACAACTATGGTAACTCAGCCGTTAAGATCACGGTAAGTTTTGGTTAGCATTTACGCGCGAACGGGAAGAAAAACGATAAACCAGCAAATACGGCGAAATTCTCGCCGGCGTAAACGGCATCAGCCGACTCCTTTACCGGCCATTAACCCTAACAGGATGATAACGAGCCCGATCCCAGATGTTTGCTGCGATGCGGCAGCGGCCAGTCGAAGGTACGTATCCGGTCATGAAAAGCACTGCTACCCTCTTTCGCGCACTGCTTGCCGTATCGATGCTCGCCGGCTGCTCCAGTTATCGGCCGACGCCAGCAGCCTTCCACGAGATCCTCGACCAGCCCTATCGTCTCGGCGCCGGCGACCGTGTCCGTGTCACGGTGTTCGAGCAGGACGGGCTGACCAATACCTACAGTGTGGACCAGTCGGGCTATATCTCATTCCCGCTCGTCGGCGCGATACCGGCCCGCGGCCACACCGCGCAGCAGATGGAAAAGGCGATCGCCGACAAGCTGCGGCAAGGCTATCTGCGCGACCCCGACGTCTCGGTCGAGATCGATCGCTACAGGCCGATCTTCGTCATGGGCGAAGTCGGCGCCGCCGGCCAGTATTCCTACGTACCCGGCCTGACCGTGCAGAAGGCCATCGCCATTGCCGGCGGCTTCACGCCGCGCGCCAATCAGGAAAGCGTCGACATCACGCGCGACATCAACGGCAAGGTGATGACCGGCCGCGTGGTCACCTCGGACCCGCTGCTGCCCGGAGACACCGTCTACGTTCGTGAACGCCTGTTCTGAATGACACCACGTGGCGGACAAGCTCAGGATCGTCCACTGCTTTCGTTCACCCGTCGGAGGAATTTTCCGGCATGTGCGCGATTTGACGGAAGCGCAGGCCGCCGCCGGTCACATGGTGGGCATCGTCTGCGATTCGACCACGGGCGGCGAATTCGAGGAGCGTCTGTTCGCGCAGATGAAGGAGACGCTGGCGCTCGGCATCCACCGCACGCCAATGCAGCGTCATGTCGGCCCGGGCGACCTCGCCTCGGCCAGACGCACCTACAGGATCATCAAGGAATTGCGGCCGGACGTGCTGCACGGGCACGGCGCCAAGGGTGGCGCCTATGCCCGTCTGTTCGGCTCACTGTTGCGGGTGTCAAGGTCTCGCGTAGCCCGCCTTTATTCGCCGCATGGCGGCTCCCTCCACTATGACGAAAACACCGCCACCGGAAAGATGTTCTTCGCGCTCGAGCGCTTCATGGCGCGCTTCACCGATTGCCTGCTGTTCGTCTCCGATTATGAGCGGCGGACCTATCGCAGGAAGGTGGGCGAACCGCCCATTCCGAACGCGCTGGTCTACAACGGCTTGCGCGCGGCCGAATTCGAACCCGTGATCGCCAACGCCGATCAGGCGGACCTGCTCTATATCGGCATGATGCGGGACCTCAAGGGGCCAGACATCTTCATCGATGCCCTGGCCGCCGCCGGCCCTCGCCTCGGCCGCGCGCTGAGCGCGGTGATGGTCGGCGACGGCGACGACCTGCCACGCTACCACGCACAAGTGCGGCGCCTGGGACTTGAGGGCCATGTCCGTTTCCTGCCACCAATGCCGGCCAGGGAGGCTTTCGCGCTGGCGGCGCTCGTCGTGGTTCCTTCGCGTGCCGAGGCGATGCCCTATATCGTGCTGGAGGCCCTTGCCGGGGCAAGGCCGATGATCGCGACCGCAGTCGGCGGCATACCAGAGATTTTTGGTTCCGATTCCCCTGCCCTGATCCGGCCCGATGCGGCCGAGCTTGCCGGCAAGATGAGCCAGGCGCTGACCGACCTTGCCGCCTATCGCGAACTGATGCCCGACAGTTCCGGCCTCAGGGCGCGTTTCGGCGCCGACGTCATGGCCGCCGAAATCGAGAAAGCCTACTTCGCCGCGCTCGACAGCTAGTCCAAGCCCTTCCAAAGCCATGCGTTGCTTCAAGGGTTTCTTAGCTCTCTTTTGCTATCCCCGAGGGAAGCTTGCGGACTGTCCCATGAACGAGATCGACCCCGCGCGCCGCTTTTCACCCGAAGCGGTGCGTAAATTCGACGGCCCGGCCGATGGCGATGCGCCGGGCGGCATGAACGACGTTGCCCGACAGGTCGCCACGCAATACCGGCGCGATACGATGTCGCCGATCATGGTCAGCGGCGTCCTGCGCATGGTCGAATTCGCGGTGCTGTTCGTTTCGGGGCTCTGCGTCTATTTCTACTATGTCGGGTTCTTTAACTATCTCGCCTGGCAATATCCGGTGACGATTGCCGCCGCGTCGTTCCTCGCCGTGGTGCTGCTTGATGTCACCGATTGCTATCAGGTGGTCTCCCTCATGCGGCCGATCGCCAATTTCGGCCGCATCCTGCTGGCCTGGGCCGGCGCCTTCGCCCTGATGGCGTTGACAGCCTTCGCCACGAAGATGTCGGAAGATTATTCACGCCTGCTGTTCGGGACGTGGTTCGTCGTCGGCTTTGTCTTCCTCTTCGGCCTCAGGCTGGTGATGTCGAAGCTGATCCGGCGCTGGGCACGCGATGGCCGCATGGAGCGGCGCGCCGTCATCGTCGGCGGCGGCAGGGCGGCGGAGATCCTGATCCGCTCGGTCGAAAAGCAGCCTTACAACGACATCCGCATCTGCGGCATCTTCGACGATCGCAGCGACAAGCGCTCGCCGCCCATCGTTGCCGGGTATCCCAAGCTCGGCACCATTTCGGAACTGATCGAGTTCGCCCGCATCGCCCGCATCGACATGCTGATCGTGTCGCTGCCGCTGACCGCCGAAACGCGCGTTCTGCAATTGCTGAAGAAGCTGTGGGTCCTGCCGGTCGACATCCGGCTGTCGGCACACTCCAACGCGCTGCAGTTTCGCCCGCGCGCCTATTCCTACATCGGCTCGGTGCCGATGCTCGACATTTTCGACAAGCCGATCAACGACTGGGATTCGGTCGCCAAGCGTGCCTTCGACATCATCTTCAGCCTCATCGGCATCGTCGTCTTCCTGCCGGTGATGTTCGGCACCGCGATCGCCATCAAGCTCGACAGCAAGGGGCCTGTCCTGTTCAAACAGAAACGGCACGGCTTCAACAACGAGGTGATCGAGGTCTACAAATTCCGCTCGATGTACACCGACAGGTCGGATCCGACCGCCAAACAGACGGTGACCAAGAACGACCCGCGGGTCACCCGCGTCGGCCGCTTCATCCGCAAGACGTCGATCGATGAACTGCCGCAATTCTTCAACTCGCTGCTGGGCTCGCTGTCGCTCATCGGGCCGCGTCCACATGCCATTGCCGCGCAGTCGCATAACCTTCTCTACAACGAGGTGGTCGACGGCTATTTCGCCCGCCACAAGGTCAAGCCCGGTGTCACCGGCTGGGCGCAGATCAATGGCTGGCGCGGCGAGATGGACACCAATGAGAAGATCCGCATGCGGACGGAGTACGACCTCTACTACATTGAAAACTGGTCGCTGCTGTTCGATTTGCGGATCCTGTTCCTGACCCCGATTCGGCTGCTCAACACGGAAAACGCCTATTGAGCGCGATCAGCCATGATTTGCCGCACGCGGCGGTCAACGCCAAGCTGATCACGCTGATTTCCTCGGGCGCGGTGGTGGTCGGCATCCTCCTGTCCGGCTTCGTCATCAGCGAGCCGGCCCCTTATGAAATCTACATGGCCGGGCTGATCGCCGTCTGGGCCCTCTTCGGCCTGAGGATCTCCCGCGCCGCCACGCCACTGCTGGTGCTTCTGGTGGCGATGAACATCGGCGGCATGATCTCGATGACGCAGATGGCGAACCTCGCCAACACGCCGCTCTATCTCGCCGTATCGCTGTTTCTCGCCTTCAGCGCCGTGTTCTTCGCATCGATCACCGCCATGCAGCCGAACCTCTACCGTCTGATCTTCATTGCCTATGTCGTCTCGGCGGTGGCGACGTCGCTGCTTGGCATAGCAGGCTATTTCCACGCCTTTCCCGGTGCTGAAATGTTCACCAAATACGATCGCGCCGCTGGCGCCTTCCAGGATCCGAACGTGTTCGGACCGTTCCTGGTGCTGCCGGGCATCTATCTGCTCTATCTGCTCCTGACCGGACCGATCTCGCGCATGCCATTGCTGGCGATACCTTTGCTGATCATCACGGCCGGCATCTTCTTCTCCTTCTCGCGCGGCGCCTGGGGCATGTTTGCCGTCTCCGCCGTGCTGCTCACCGGCTGCCTGTTCCTGCAGAGCAACAGCGGCATGTTCCGGCTGCGCGTGGTGATCATGACGATCGCCGCACTGTCGCTGCTGGCCATCGCCATCATCGTCATCTTGCATCTGCCTGGGGTGGCAGAGATGTTCTCCAACCGCGCGCACCTCGAACAGAGCTATGACACCGCCCGCCTCGGCCGCTTCGCCCGCTATACGATCGGTTTCCAGATGGCGATGGAGCATCCGTTCGGCATCGGCCCACTGGTCTTCGGCACGCGGTTCGGCGAGGACACGCACGACATCTGGCTGAAGATGCTGATGGACTATGGCTGGCTCGGCTTCGTGTCGTTCCTGACGCTTGTCCTCTGGACCCTGGCAGCCGGGTTCCGCATCCTTTTGCGTGACCGGCCGTGGCAACCCTATCTCTTGTGCGCCTATGTCGCCTTCATCGGCAATATCGGGCTCGGCACCTTCATCGACATCGATCACTGGCGCCACGTCTACCTGCTGCTCGGCTTGATCTGGGGTGCTATCGCGCTCGAATACCGCCATCAGCGGCGGCTGCGGCCCGCATTGCAGAGGCCAAGAGCCATCGTATCAACGCCGGTGCAACAAACGCCGAATTTTGGTTGACCGAAGCAGGGTTATCACGATACATCGCGACCGGTCCGGAGTGTAGCGCAGCCCGGTAGCGCACTTGACTGGGGGTCAAGGGGTCGTCGGTTCGAATCCGGCCACTCCGACCAATTATGCAGGACTTGCCCCCGAAGTCCGCCCGGCCAGTTAGCCGATTTTCGACTCGCCTCTTTCCGCGCCCTGGTTTCTTCAGTTCCGGCTTGGATCCGGCCTCTAACCCTGGCACACATCCACCCATTCGGCGCCGACCAGGTCCGCCATACGCCGCGGCTCAATCCGTACCGCAGCGTTGGTGGCGCCGGCGGCGGGCACGACCTCGCCGAATTCGCGCAGCGACACGTCGCAGTAGACCGGCAGCGGCGACGGCAGGCCGAACGGGCAGACGCCACCCACCGGGTGGCTTGTCGCCTCGACGACCTCTTCAGCGTCGAGCATGCGCGGCTTGCCTCCGAACTGGTCCTTGAACTTGCGGTTATCCAGCCTGGCGATGCCGCTGGTCACGACGAGCATGGTCCGTTCCGCGACGCGAAGACAGATCGTCTTGGCGATCTGCGCCGGCAACACACCATGCGCCTGCGCCGCTAGCGTCACCGTCGCCGAACTCGCTTCCGTGACGATGACCTCAATGTCCGGCGCATGCGCGGCGAAGAAGGCACGAACCGATTCCAAGCTCATATCAGAAGACCCACAGCTCAAAACCCAAGGCACGGCGGACGCAATCGGCAACAGATCTGGATGCCGTGGGTATAAACACGTGCGATCGACAAGTCGGCAAGCCCGGCTGCTGGAGAACGCTGCGGCATCAACAAGAAACCCGCCAAGTGGGCCTGGCGGGCTTCTTGGACATGCCTGTTGCTGATTCTATGCCAGGGGCCGGCCTTGTGCGGCCGGTGCCGGCGCAGCCGAAACAATCACAGCGTCCTGTGGCAGTTGAAGCGCGGACGCAATACGACGCAGCTTCGCCGGATCGGCCGCCCTGCCGCTCTCGATGTCCTCGATCTCGTCGACCGACAGGCCGCAGGTCAGCGACAGCTCTTCCACGCTGTAACCGCGGGTTTCCCGCATCGCCTTGAGGGTGCTGTAAATTGGCCCGAGCTCATTGGCTAACGGTTCGGAAGGGGCATGTTCTTTTGCATTGTTGGGCATTGGCAACTCCGGAGGCTGAAAGCGTTTGATCAAAATGGATGTTGCCTGAGACGAGCAGGAAGATGCCCGCTCGCCAGCGATTTGCCAAGAGCCAAACGGGCCGTCACACTATCGTGAACCCCACACCTCGCAAGCGCATCCCGATCACGTTGTTTTAAATGCCCGAACGCTCGTTTGATCAGCGGTTTGGGTGCGCCCGTTCGTTGTCTCGGCGTTGCTGGCGTGAAAACCTATCGGTTTTCACCCAGCCTCTTTCCTGGAAGGACCCATACAATGACTCTCAAGACATTCCTCCTGGCGCTCGGCACGATTTCCTTGCTTTCCGGTATCGGCGTGACTGCTGCACAGGCGGCGGACACGCTGCGCGTGTGTAGCCAAACAGCCGACCAAGACAGCTTTCAGCCCGTGCCATGGTGGTGATGGAGGCTCAGTCGGCCAGACACAGTTCAGAAACAAAATTCTACAATCGGGAAATACTGACGAAAAAATTCGGGAGCGTAATTCCATTCGCGGCGGTCGGACTATCGACCCGATTTATATCTGCCTGCCAAAAGAAGGAAACGATCCATGAAGAAGTCCCTCCTCTCGGCCCTCGGGCTTGCAGTTGCCCTCGCTTTCACGGCGCCGGTCATCGGTGCGACGAGCGCGGATGCGGCCCCCATGGCAAAGCATCATCACCATCGCTATCACCATCGCCATCATCACTACCACTACCATCATCACCACCACCACATGAAGAAACTGGTGAAGAAGGCCTACTAAGCATACCAGACGACCAACGAGAAGACCGCCTTGGCTTCTTGTTCAAGGCCGGTCTTCTCTTGGTGATGCAATGCCGGGGACGACGTGAATCGGGCCTGTCGAGTTACACCGAAACCGCTGGCCCAGAATTCCGGCGTCAATCCCGATGCCCCGACGGTACGCGAAACCTTTCACGCAGAGCCAAATCACGATACGGCAAGGCATATGCTGACCGGGTACGCGCACCGGGGCAGGTTTCGCCAACTTGGCCAGGTATTCCCGATGACGGCCGGGGCCGATGTTTCCTGGAAAAATCGTCTTGTTCTGTCAATCGCACGATTGTGGCTCACGGCTCGTCACCCTGTCCTTGTCGCACGATTTGCCGTGGGACTGGGTTATCTGCCCAATCCGGCCGCGCCCATGCGCTACAATGAACTGGTGCTGTGGCGGAAAATCGTCGACCGCAACCCGCTGTTCGTGACGCTGACCGACAAGCTCGCGGCCAAGGTCTACATCCGTGACGCCTGCCCCGGGATCGCCATGCCAGAGATACTCTGGTGCGGGCGCGACGCTGCCAATATCCCTCCGGGCCTGCTGACCAGCGCCGCCGTGATCAAGGCAAACCATGGCTGCGCGATGAACATATTCGTTTCCGAAGGCGGGCCGGACTGTGCTGCCATCGTGCGCAAGGCGAGGCGCTGGCAACGCGAACGCTATGGTCGGCGCCATGGCGAATGGGCCTATCGGCCAATCGTGCCGGCCGTTTTCGTGGAGGAGATGCTTACACTGAGCGGCGGCAAAATTGCCACCGACATCAAGGTTCATGTCTGCAGCGGGGTGATATCCCATGTCTGGGTGGAGGATAAGCACGCCAAGCTTTCAGTGTTGTTCGACCGGCAAGCCAATCCGTTGCCCGGGCGGGATCCGGATTATCCCGATGAGGACCAGGCCCTGCCCGTCAATGCGAGGCTGCTCGACCATGTCCGCCAGGCGATCTCGATAGCACCTGGCATTGCTGGCGACCTCGACTACATCCGCATCGACTTCCTAGTCACCGACGATCGCCTCTATGTCGGCGAGATCACTGTCTACTCGGCCGCCGGCTACGGCACTTGGACGAACCCGGCGATCGCAGCGGAAATAGAACGGCTCTGGCGGCTTGAGCAGTCCGCATTCCTGCGCCGACCGCACAGGGGTGCTGTGCACCTCTATGCCGAAGCGCTTCGCGCCAGATACCGAGGCGACAGCCGATATCGCTGACCGGATCGGCCAGCGCGCGGTGTGCGCGCGAGAAGCAAGTGCTCCAAAAACGAGGATGACGGCGCCAAAACGGCGAGCCGTCATTGTCTGCCCTGGAATTCACGATGCCAAGGACAGCGAAGGCATCTCAGCGTCGGCTGAACAACAGGCTGGCCACCAGCCCTAGCACCACAAGGCCAACCGCGGCGGCTGCCGCCGGATGGTCGCGGGCCGATCTCTCGATCACCCTACCCTGCTTGCGAATTGCCGGCATGGCGTCCCGCAGACGCCCGGCAAGATCGGAATATGTGTCGAGCGCGGCATCACGACCGTCTTCATAGTAGGCGCCACCCCGCCTGGACACTGCCTTGCGCAACGCCGCGAGTTCCCTCGACAGCGCCGTGATCTGCTTTTCGAGATCGATGTCCGAAAGGGTCGAGAATGGTGCCATCATACGTTTCCTTCTCTTGCAGAAGAAAACGTAACGCCTCACCCCGAGGCGGGTTCCAGTTTCGCGGCTTCAAAGCATTTCGTGCGACGGCTCAGCGCACCTGGTCGAGCAAGCGCTTGCATTCGAGCAGGTCGAACAGCGCCTCCTGCAGCAGAGCGCGATTGTCGCGCGAGAGTTTCGAGGCGTCCGGCTGAACGGGACCTTCCTCATCGCCCTTGCCAAGGCCGAAAAAGCGGCGGCTGGGCTTGACCCTTGGCTGGCCAACCAGTTCATCATCGCCGCCGCGCGGCTGCGCTGCCGACGTCAGCGGCACCTGGTCGGCCTGCTTTCGCTGGGAAATCGCTTCGACCGCGGCCATGTCGCCATTGCCGATGGCAACCAGGAAATGATTGCCGTTTTCGCGCAGCAGCTTCTGCACGCCCTTGATGGTATAACCCTGATCGTAGAGCATGTGGCGGATGCCCTTGATCAACTCGACATCCTGCGGCCGGTAGTAGCGCCGGCCGCCGCCGCGCTTCATCGGCTTGATCTGGTTGAAGCGCGTTTCCCAGAAACGCAGCACATGCTGCGGCAGGTCGAGGTCCTCGGCGACCTCGCTGATGGTACGGAAGGCGTCAGGGCTCTTGTCCATGGGCGAAATCCTCACGCTGGAGCGTGATCCGGAACGGTCTTCAGACGAGATCACGCTCAACAAAGAGAGAAGCTCATTCCGTTTGCGCGGAATGGATCATACGCGGAACACCAATCCGGCCATGCTGCCGAATCGGGCCTTATTTCAGCGGTTTGTGCAACAATATTCAAGCCCAACGTTATGGTGGGGCCGGTTTTCAACCGTACAATGGAGGCTACTTGCCGCCCTTGGCCTTGCTGTTCTGGTGAGAGCGCAAGATGCGGTTCTTCAATACGTTGGACGACTTGAAGGTCATCACCCGGCGCGGCAGGATGGGCACCTCCTCACCGGTCTTGGGATTGCGTCCGATGCGCTCGTTCTTGGAGCGGACATGGAATGTCGCGAAGGACGACAGCTTGACCGTCTCGCCGCGGACGATGGCTTCGCAGATTTCGTCCAGAACGGCTTCAACGAGTTCGGCGGATTCAGTGCGCGACAGACCGACCTTCCGGTAGACGGCCTCGGCAAGGTCGGCGCGCGTAAGTGTCTTTCCCCCCATGCGACCGTCCCATCAGCTCAAACATAAAATCGGCACAACAACGGCTGAGCCTAAGTAATTGATCCGTCAAGGTCAAGGACCGAAACCGAGCCGTTCGGCACTTACCAGCGAAGCAGAACGGCGCCCCAGGTGAAGCCGCCGCCCATCGCTTCCAGGAGCACAAGGTCACCCTTCTTGATGCGCCCATCGGCAACGGCCACCGACAGCGCCAACGGCACGGAAGCCGCCGAGGTGTTACCGTGCAAATTGACGGTAACCACCACTTTTTGCTCTGCTATCCCGAGCTTCTTGGCGGAAGCGTCAATAATTCGTTTATTGGCCTGATGCGGCACGAACCAGTCGAGATCGTCGGCGGTGATGCCGGCGGCCGAGAAGGTCGCCTCGATAACGTCGGTGATCATGCCGACCGCATGCTTGAAGACCTCGCGGCCCTCCATCCTGAGGTGGCCGACCGTCCCCGTCGTCGATGGTCCCCCATCGACAAAAAGCTTGTCCTTGTGCGTGCCGTCGGAGCGCAGGCTGGCCGCCAGAACACCGTGGTCGGCGATCGTGCCGCCCCCCTCGCCCGCTTCCAGCACCAGGGCACCGGCGCCGTCGCCGAACAGCACGCAGGTCGAGCGGTCGTTCCAGTCGAGAATGCGCGAGAATGTTTCCGAGCCGATCACCAGCACGCGTTTGGCCAGGCCGCCGCGAATATAGAGATCGGCCGTGGTGACTGCATAGACGAAGCCCGAGCACACCGCCTGCATGTCGAAGGCAAAGCCGTGATGCATGCCGAGCCGGTCCTGGATTTCGACCGCGGTGGCCGGGAACGTGTTGTTGGGCGTCGACGTCGCCAGCACGATCAGGTCGATATCGTCTGGCGTCAGCCCCGCATCGGCAAGGGCGGCGCGCGCCGCGGCCTCGCCCAGGGAAGCCGTCGTCTCATCGTCGCCCGCGATATGGCGCTGACGGATGCCGGTGCGCTGGGCGATCCACTCGTCCGAGGTTTCGACCATGCCCTCGAAATCGGCATTCTTCATGATGCGGCGGGGCAGCGCGGCGCCCGTGCCGCGCACGACTGATCTGATCAAAGTTCTTTCCTATTCCTTCGCGTCGCTAACGACGTCGGATTTCCGATATGACAGGGCATGCGGGTTGCGCGCATGAAACAGATCCAGGTCGGCCTCGATGCGGTCGAGCAGATTGTTGCGCACCATGTCGTAGCCGAGCTCGATCGCCGCGGCAAAACCGTCCGAATCAGCACCGCCATGGCTTTTGACGACGATGCCGTTCAGTCCCAGGAACACGCCGCCGTTGGAGCGGCCGACATCCATCTTCTCGCGCAGGCGATCGAAAGCGCCCTTGGCGAAGACATAGCCGATCCTGGCCATCAGGGTGCGGCTCATGGCGGCGCGCAGATAACCCGCGATCTGGCGGGCGGTGCCTTCCGCCGTCTTCAGCGCGATGTTGCCGGCGAAGCCCTCCGTCACCACCACGTCGACCGTACCCTTGCCGATATCGTCGCCTTCGACAAAGCCATGATAATTCATCGAGGCCATGTTGGCCTCGCGCAGCATGCGTCCCGCTTCCTTGACCTCTTCCTGGCCCTTGATCTCTTCCACGCCGACGTTGAGCAAGCCGACGGTCGGCCGGGCAATGCCGAATACGGAGCGCGCCATGCCGGTGCCGAGAATGGCAAAATCAATGAGCTGGTGCGCATCGGCGCCGATGGTGGCGCCAACGTCGAGGACCACGCTTTCGCCACGTAATGTCGGCCACAAGGCCGCGATCGCCGGACGATCTATGGTGGCCATGGTGCGCAGGCAGAATTTCGACATCGCCATCAGCGCGCCGGTGTTGCCTGCCGAGATACAAGCGTCCGCAGTGCCCGATTTGACCGCCTCGACCGCCTTCCACATCGACGATTTCCAGCGGCCATGGCGCAGCGCCTGGCTTGGTTTGTCGTCCATCCTGACCGCGACCTCACAGTGGAAGAATTCGCTCACCTCGGCCAGTTTGGGAAACTTGGCCAGTTCAGGACGCACCACGTCCTCACGCCCGTAGATGACGAAACGGATGTCTGGGCGGCGGGTCGCGACCGTCATGAGCGCCGGAATGACCACGGCTGGTCCGTGATCGCCGCCCATGGCATCGATGGAAATCCTGATCACGCGGTATTCATCTCACGGTTAGGCGGCAGGTCGCTTTAGTGATCGCAAAGGTTTGGCGAAAATAGCGGTTTTGGGTTTTCACACAACCGACTTTTCCGTCGCGGGCGAGGTTTTCAGGATTTTCCCAGCAAGGATCGCAGTTTTTGCTGAAATTCGTTCTCCTCCGGTTCGGTGTCGCCACCGGCGTCCAGGGACGCGCCCGGCTTGCGCGGATAGGGGTCGATCGCCAAACCGAAGAACTGCTCGGCGAGGGCGCCGACATCGATAGTGTCGCCGGAAAATGTTTCGGGACTGTCGGGCCCATCCGCATCGAGCAGAATCTCGCCACCGCCTTCAAACCCCTGCCGTCCAAGCTTAGAGTCCTCGGGGAGCAGCAGCGCCTCGACCGGTTCGTCGATATGCGCCGCGACGGGATCGAGCGTGACGATGCAGGCCTGCGTGATGTCGGCCTCGACACGGCCGCTGACCTTCACGCCATTGCGCTTCCAGGAGGCGACCAGGAGTTCCGCGCGATAGGCTTCGACAGACAGCAGCCCGTGCTCTTCGGCAAGGGCTGCGCGCTGCGCGGCGTCGGCCTCGATCACCACGGGCAGCCCTTTCTGCGGCAGCCGGGCGATATTCGCGAAAAAGGAAACCGGGCTTTGCGGCTTAGCATGTTTCATCGATCGACCTCCCTGGCCAGCGGAAATGTCACCGTCCCGGAAACGATTGATTCGGACGGCTGCGCTGCCAGTGCCTTGCAGGCACCGGCGACATAGCCGGCCAATTGCGATGCTTCCGGCCAGGTGTCGGCATCGGGCCGGACGTTGCGAATAAGTGCCGCGGTCAGCCCGTCATGATCGTTTCTTTCCAGCGCATCATCATAGGCGGCCGTGCGGCCATAAAACATCTTGGCCAGTTTCTTCATGCGCTTCGGCACGCCGACATCGCCAATGCCCAGTTCCCGCAGCGAATGATCGACGTCGAGGAAGAACTCGTCGATCAGCACCTGCGCGATCTCCTGCGCCACGCCGTTCTCGCCACGGAGCCGATGCTGGAACAGGAACATGTGCAGCGAAAGCATCTCGAAACGGCCAAGCGGCGTGTCCGGCACACTCCAGTGGGAATAAAATGCAGTCTGCCGCGCCGCCGCCACGATTTGTGCGTAGAGCGCGTCGGTGATGGCGCGGTTGGTGTGGCGTTCACGGCCAAAAAGGCGCTGGAACATGGGGATGGTCTCCGGGGACCGTTTGTTGAATTGGCCTTGTTGCATCGGCAAGCAAGCTGGTTTACCGGTTTTGCGGCCCAGCGCAAGTTGCGGCGATGTAATGGAGAATTGTTGTTGCGCGCGCTGAATTTCAAGTCGACCTTCACTTCCAGGCCCGCCGGCGCGATCTCGCTGCTGCTTATGGCTTCGGCGCTATCGGCATGCCACACGAACAAGATGATCGGCGATCTCAATCCAAGCGAGACGCTGACGCAAGGGTATGTCATCGACCAGCAGGCGGTCGATTCGGTACCGGTCGGCTCCAGCCGCGAGCAGGTGCTGCTGGCGCTTGGCACGCCGTCGACCACGGCGACTTTCGACAATGAGGCGTTCTACTACATCTCGCAGACGCGCAAGCGCTATGTCGCGTTCGACAAGCCGCACTTGGTCGACCAGCATGTGCTGGCGGTCTATTTCGGCGCGGACGGCCGCGTCACCCAGATCGCCAATTACGGCCTGAAGGACGGCAAGATCTTCGACTTCATCTCGCGCACCACGCCCACTGGCGGCAAGGACCAGAACTTCCTCAGCCAGATTATCAACGGCGCCAGCAAGCTGGCGCCCGGCATCCCCGGCGGCGGCACCCCCTGATCTTCAGTCACTGCTTCCCCCGGGAAAGCAGCAGTATCTCAGGCGACCAAAAACCCGTGGGAGCGATCTCACGGGTTTTTGTTTGGCCCCGGACAGGCCGACTTGTCAGTGATGGGGCGTCCTGCGCGTGGAAATTCTTGCCGCGGCCGAGGACTTTCGACCCCTGAAGAAATCCACCTATCTGAAACGCCGGATTCTGGCCGCATGCGGCATCCCTGGCCCGCTACCGCAAGCGTACCGAGAGCAATGGAGCCAAGCCGGATGGCGGCCGAAGCACCGTGCCCGATCCCAACCAAACGAAACCCGTGGAGATCGCTCCCCGCGGGTTTCGCTTTTTCAACAGCTCTTGCTCAGCCGTGCGCGAGCACCGCAAGCAGCAGGAGCGCCACGATGTTGGTGATCTTGATCGCCGGGTTGACCGCAGGACCCGCGGTGTCCTTGTAGGGATCGCCGACCGTGTCGCCGGTCACCGAGGCCTTGTGCGCATCGGAGCCCTTGAGATGCTTGACGCCGTCCTTGTCGGTGAAACCGTCCTCGAACGATTTCTTCGCATTGTCCCAGGCGCCGCCGCCCGAAGTCATCGAGATGGCCACGAACAGGCCGTTGACGATAACGCCGAGCAGCGAGGCGCCAAGTGCCGCGAAAGCGGACGCCTTCGAGCCAGAGATCAAAAGCACGCCGAAATAGACGACAAGCGGCGCCAGAACCGGCAGCAGCGAGGGGATGATCATTTCCCGGATCGCCGCCTTGGTCAGGAGATCGACCGCGCGGGCATAGTTCGGCTTGGAGGTGCCGGCCATGATGCCCGGATCTTCGCGGAACTGCTTGCGTACTTCCTCGACGATCGAGCCCGCGGCACGACCGACGGCAGTCATGGCGATGCCGCCGAACAGATACGGGATCAGGCCACCAAAGATCAGACCGGCGACGACGTAGGGATTGGAGAGGTCGAAGGAGATCTCGCCCATGCCCTGGAAGTAGGGATATTTGTCGCCATTGGCGGCAAAGAACCTCAGATCGTTCGAGTAGGCAGCGAACAGCACCAGCGCGCCGAGGCCGGCCGAACCGATGGCATAGCCCTTGGTCACCGCCTTGGTGGTGTTGCCGACCGCGTCGAGTGCATCGGTGGAATGGCGCACTTCCTTGGGCAGGCCTGCCATTTCGGCGATACCGCCGGCATTGTCGGTGACCGGGCCGAAGGCGTCGAGCGCCACGATCATGCCGGCAAGGCCGAGCATGGTGGTGACGGCGATCGCCGTGCCGAAGAGGCCACCGAGCTGGTAGGTGGCGATGATGCCGCCGACGATGACGATGGCCGGCAGCGCCGTCGATTCCAGCGACACCGCGAGGCCCTGGATGACGTTGGTGCCGTGGCCGGTCACCGACGCCTGGGCGATCGAATTGACCGGGCGCTTGTTGGTGCCGGTGTAGTATTCGGTGATCACCACGATCAAACCGGTCACCACGAGGCCGATCAGGCCGCAGATGAACAGGTTCTTGCCGGTGATGGTGATCCCGGCAACGGTGCCGACTTCGCCCCAGCCGACGGTTGCCGAGGTGGCAATTCCCAGGCCAACGATCGACAGCAGGCCGGTGACGATCAGGCCCTTGTAGAGCGCACCCATGATCGAGCCGTTGGAGCCGAGCTTGACGAAGAAGGTGCCGACGATCGAGGTCAGAATGCAGGCGCCGCAGATAGCCAGCGGATAGAGCATCGCCGCACCGAGCACGGCGGTGCCGCCGAAGAAGATGGCTGCGAGAACCATGGTGGCGACGACCGTGACCGCATAGGTCTCGAACAGGTCGGCGGCCATACCGGCGCAGTCGCCGACATTGTCGCCGACATTGTCGGCGATGGTGGCCGGATTGCGCGGATCGTCTTCCGGAATCCCGGCTTCGACCTTGCCGACCAGATCGCCGCCGACATCAGCACCCTTGGTGAAGATGCCGCCGCCGAGACGGGCGAAGATCGAGATCAGCGAGGCGCCGAAGCCAAGCGCGACCAGAGAGTCGATGACGACGCGGTCGTTTGGCTGAAGGCCCATGAAATGGGTGAGGATAAGGTAGTAGATGGAGACGCCGAGCAGCGCCAGACCGGCAACCAGCATGCCGGTGATGGCACCCGACTTGAAGGCTATGTCGAGGCCGGCGGCGAGGCTGTTGGATGCCGCCTGCGCCGTGCGCACATTGGCGCGCACCGAAACATGCATGCCGATGAAGCCGGCGGCGCCAGACAGAACGGCGCCGATCAGGAAGCCGATGGCAGCGGTGATCGAAAGCAGCCACCAGGCGAGCAGAAGCACCACCACGCCGACGATGGCGATGGTGGTGTACTGGCGCGCCAGATAGGCCTGCGCGCCTTCGCGAATGGCGGCGGAGATTTCCTGCATGCGTGCATTGCCCTGATCGGACGCGAGGACCGAACGTGTCGCCCAGATGGCGTAGAGGACAGAAAGCAGGCCGCAGGCGATGACGGCGTAAAGTATGGTCATTGCCGAATTTTCCTCGATTGCTGGCCCAAAAGAACCCCTCCCTGGGCCGTTGAGACAAGACCGGATTCCGCGCACGGAATCCACCTCTTCGCTGCGCTGTATGCGAAACAGGGCTGCGAACGTCAAGATATTGTTCGGTTTTTGCCCGGCTTTCGCCCAAAACGTCCGTACTGGACAGTGTGCGCCCTACTCGCCTTGCGGTTAGATCGATTGAAATCGATCCCGGCGATGAGGCGCGCTACTCGACGTCCCTGCCCATGCGTCGCGCTGCGTAACGCTCAACCGCCGACAGCCCGTCATAGATCAGCACGGCCAGGGCCGCCACGATCAGGCCGCCCTGCAGGATGAAAGCAAGGTTATTGGACAACAGGCCGGCGATGATCACCTCGCCCAGCGTCCTGGCGGCCACCGTCGAGCCGATCGTGGCGGTGGCCAGGCTGATGACCACCGAGAGCCTGATGCCGCCCAGGATGATCGGTGCGCTGAGCGGCAGTTCGACCTTGGTGAGTCTTTGCCACCCGGTCATGCCGGCGCCGCGCGCCGCCTCGACGACGTTGGCCGGCAGCGTCGTCAGTCCGGTCAGCGCGTTCTCGAAGATCGGCAGCAGGCCGTAGAGAAACAGGGCGATCAGCGTCGGCTTCTCGCCGAAACCGACCGCCGGCACGGCGAGCGCCAGCACCGCCACCGGCGGAAAAGTCTGGCCGATATTGACTAGGCTGCGCGACAGCGGCAGGAATTCGGCACCAGCCGGCCTGGTGACAAGGATGGCCAAAGCCACCGCGACGATGGTCGCGGCGACAGTGGCGATCAGCACGGTGCGCAAATGCAGCAGCGTCAACGTCAGCAAGCTGCCCTGATTGTAGATCGCGGGAGCGTTGTTCTCGGTCAGCGGCTTCAGCAGCGGCTCGAACCAGCCTGGGCTGGTGACGAAGGCCACGAGCAACACCACCAGCACAAGCCTGAGCAGCAGAGGCAGCCAGGCTTTCATGCCGGCCTCGCCGCCCGCTTGACCAGCCCGTCCACGGTGACACGGCCAAGCGGCTTGCCGTCGGCGCCCTTTACTGGCAGCGCCGGCCGGCCCGACCACAGGAGTTCGGCCAGCGCATCGCGCTGGCTGGCATCGCCGGGGATCGCTTCGCCATCGGCGGTGCCGTTCTCCACCGCATCACGCACCCGTCCGAGCGACAGCAGCCTGAACGGCCTTTCGCTTGCACCGACCAAGGTCTCGACGAAGCTGCTGGCCGGGTTTGCCAGGATCTCGGCGGGCTTGGCGTATTGCACGAGCTTGCCGGCATCCATGACGGCGATCTTGTCGCCCATGTGCACGGCTTCCTCCATGTCGTGGGTGACGAGGATGATGGTGGTGCCGAAGCGCTTCTGGATCGCCAGCAGATCCTCCTGCGCCTTGGTGCGGATGATCGGGTCGAGCGCGCCGAACGGCTCGTCCATCAACAGCACGTTGGGCTCGGCGGCAAGCGCGCGGGCCACGCCGACGCGCTGCTGTTGGCCACCGGACAATTCATGCGGATAGCGCGGCCCGAATTCCCGGGGGTCAAGCTGGTAAAGCGTCATCAGTTCATCAACGCGGGTCTTGATGCGTGCCTTGTCCCAGCCAAGCAGCACCGGCACCGTGGCGATGTTCTGCGCCACGGTGCGATGCGGAAACAGGCCGTGGCCCTGGATGGCGTAGCCGATGCTGCGGCGCAGTTCGTAACCTGGCACCGAGCGATTGTCGGCGCCGTCGAGCTTGATCACGCCGGCGGTTGGTTCCACCAGCCGGTTGATCATGCGAAGCAGCGTCGTCTTGCCGGAGCCTGAGGTGCCGACAATGACGGCAATGGTGCGCGGCTCGATGACCATCGATACGTCGTCGACCACCGTTGTCGTATCATAGCGCTTGGTAATGCCTTCGATCTGGATCATGCCGTTTCAACCCTGCGCTTGGTGGCAGTCATTTCGATCGCCGCGTCGAGGATGATAGCGGCGGCGAAGGCCAAAGCCACCGTCGGCACCGCGCCAAGCAGCACCAGGTCCATCGCCGTCTGGCCGACGCCCTGGAAGACGAACACGCCAAAGCCGCCGCCACCGATAAGCGCGGCGATCGTGGCAAGCCCGATATTCTGTACCAGTACGATGCGGATGCCGGTGAGGATGACCGGAAAGGCCAGCGGAAACTCGACGCCGAACAGGCGCTGGCGATCGGTCATGCCCATGCCGCGCGCCGCGTCGTTGGCGGCACGCGGCACGCCGGCGAGCCCGACCAGCGTGTTGGCCACCACCGGCAGCAGTGAATAGAGGAACAGCGCGACGAAAGCGGGCGCCGTGCCGATGCCGCGAATGCCGAGCACGGCAGCCCCCGGCACATGCGTGGCCACCCAGCCGAGCGGCGCGATCAGCAGCCCGAACAGCGCGATCGAAGGGATGGTCTGGATGATGTTGAGGACGTTGAGCACGCCGGCGCGCAACCGTTCAACACGATGGCACAGGATGCCGAGCGGCAGGCCGACGATGACGGCGGCGGCCAGCGAACCCAGCGCCAGCGTGACGTGCTTGGAGCCTTCGGCCCAGAAACTGTCGGCGCGGTTGGCGTATTCCTTGAGGATGGAAAGATCGTTCCAATTTCCCGATGTCAAAAGCAGGCCAATGGCCATGGCAGCCGCGGCCAGGACGCCGACACGAGCCAATGGCGACAAGTTGAGGCGCGTCAGCACGTCCGCCAGCAAAAGCGTGAAGGCGAAGATGAGAATCCAGAAACCGGAGGCCGGCGACACCCTGGCAAAGGTGTTGCCGGCCGGCGTCAGAAATGTGCCGGCGACGCCGATCAGCAGCGCAAGTGCGGCAAGTGCCGCCACGCTGGCGGCAAGGCGCAGCATAAGCGGCGTCCTGAACAGTGCGATGAGCGCCGCGGCGACGATGATGGCGAGCAGCAACAATCCGGTCGTTGGCGGCAGAGCCTCGAGGATCGATCGCGCCTGGCCGGGAACGATGCGGTTGGCACGGAAGGCTGCGAAGGGCGCGAGCAGAGCTGCATAGGCGACGATCACGGCTATGACCACGCCGAGCTTGTCGAAGCGCAGGGTCATGACGCGCGTTTGCGCGAGGCGCCCCCCTCTGGCCTGCCGGCCATCTCCCCCTCAAGGGGCGAGATCAGCTTTGCCGAGCGCCTTCGCCAATCACCGCGGTGGGAGAAGGAAGCGGGGCGCAGCAACCGCCAATCTCCCTCCTTGAGGGGGAGATATCCGAGAGGACAGAGGGGGGTGCCTCGCACCGGCATCGCGCTCTTCAAGGCAGGCTTTTACTTCAAGAACCCGTTCTTCTTCAGGAAGTCCTCGGCGACGCCCTTGACCGGCTCGCCGCCGACCTGCACGCGGCCGTTCAGTTCCTGCAGCGTGACGAGGTCGAGCTTGGCGAAGACCGGCTTCAGCAGCGTCTCGATCTCCGGATGTTCCTTGAGCACGGATTCGCGGATGATCGGCGCCGGCTGATAAACCGGCTGCACACCCTTGTCGTCATTGAGCACGACGAGGCCCGACGGCGCGATGCCGCCGTCGGTGCCGTAGACCATGGCGGCGTTGGCGCCGCTGGTCTGGTTGGCGGCCGCGGCAATGGTCGCCGCCGTATCGCCGCCCGACAGCGTGATCAGTTGCTCCGGTTTCAGCGTGAAGCCATAGGTGGTCTGGAAGGCCGGCAGGGCCGCGGCCGAGTTGACGAACTCGGCCGAAGCCGCCAACACAACCTGGCCGCCGCCGGCAACATATTTGCCGAAGTCGGAAAGCGTGGCGAGCTTGTTGCTGTCGGCCACTTCCTTGCGCAGCGCGATCGCCCAGGTGTTGTTGGCCGGCGCAGGCGACAGCCAGACGATCTTGTTAGCGTCATAGTCAAGTTTCTTGGCCGTCTCATAGGCCTTGGCGGCATCCTTCCATACCGGGTCGTCCGCCTTTTCGAAGAAGAAAGCCGCGTTGCCGGTGTATTCGGGATAGATGTCAATCTCGCCGGCGGTGATCGCTTTGCGCACCACCGGCGTGCCGCCGAGCTGGATGCGGTCCGTGGTCTTGATGTTGTTGGCGTTGAGAACGAGCTGGATAATGTTGCCCAGCACGCCGCCCTCGGTGTCGATCTTGGAGGAGACAACCACCTGTGCACTGGCAGAAGCCGCCGTGACGGCCAGAGCCAATGCCGCGCTGGCCAAAATCTTGACTGAAAACATTTTGAAAACCCCTTGTTATCCACCGAGATTCGGCAGCCGAATATGAGCATGGCTCGAACGGCCCGTCGGGGCATACGGTTTCATAACAACAGGCACAGGCGCAATATTTTTGTTCGGCGCGGCGCGTTCGACCCGAAGCATGCCGACAGCATCCTGTCAGGGCGACAGCGATCTGGACCAGGCGTTGGCCTTGCGTGAATTCGTCAGCTTGAGCGCACCGAGCGCGACGAAGCACAGCACTGTAACCGGAAAGATCATCCAGTTGAGCATCGTCCAACCCCAGGCGTTGTAGACCATGCCCGAGAGCAGCGACGCGCAGGCGACCGAGCCGAATAGGACGAAATCGTGGAAACCCTGCACCTTGCTCTTTTCAGAGGGCCGGTAACTGGCCGCGACCATGGCGGTGGCGCCGATGAAACTGAAATTCCAGCCAAGCCCGAGCAGGATCAGCGCCGTCCAGAATTGCCATAGCGCCAAGCCCGACAAGGCGACGATGGCGCAGCCGATGAGCAGGACCAGACCTGCCGCCACGATGCGCTCGGCGCCGAAGCGATGAATCAGCGAGCCGGTAAAAAAGCTCGGCGCGAACATCGCCATGACATGCCAGGAAATGCCGAGCGTCGCATTATCCTCCGACAGGCCGCAGCCGACCATGGCCAGTGGCGCGCCAGTCATGACGAAGCTCATCAGCGCGTAACTGCCGACCTCGCAAGACAGCGCGGCGATAAAGCGCGGCTTCGTGATGATTTCGACCAATGGCCTGGCATCGCTGTCGGCAACATCGACCTTGGCGGCGGTCTTTGCCGGCAATCTCAGCAGCGACAGGATCGCGGCGCCGACGGCCGCCAGCACAAGGATGGATGCAAACGAACCGGCAAACATCACCGGCGCGAACAATTCGCGGGTGAAGATGACAATTTGCGGCCCAAGGATGGCGGTGACGATGCCGCCGGCCAGCACGAAGGAAATGGCGCGTGCCTTGAACTCCGGCGGTGCGTTATCGGCGGCGGCGAAGCGGAACTGCTGGACGAAGGCACCACCGGTGCCGATCACGAGCAGCGCGAACGCGAAAATCCAGAAACTGCCGTGGAAAAGCGCCAGTGTCGCTATCAGGCCACCAAGCGCGGTGACGACGGTCCCGGTCATGAAGCCGCCGCGCTGGCCCATCCGGCGGATAATAGCCGCGGCGGGCAAAGCGCCGAGCGCCACGCCAAGGTTGAAGCCGGTGATTGGCGCTGTCGCCAGTGATTTGTCGGCGCCGAGCAGATATTGCCCGGCCAGCGCCCCCATGGAGATGGCGATGGGTGCCGCCGATCCGATAACCGCCTGCGAGGCGGCGAGGATCAACGCGGTGCGTCGCCCTTCCCTGCCCGTCTCGACAGCGATGGCCGTCACGATGCGTCCTTGCCACGTCCCTCGCCGCGCACCCGGCGCGATACGCGGTCGAGCACGGCATTGACCAGCTTCGGTTCGTCTTCCTCGTAGAAGGCCTTGGCGATGTCGACATATTCGGTGACGATGACGGCGACGGGCACATCCTCGCGCTTCATCAACTCATAGACGCCGGCACGCAGCATGGCGCGAAGCGTCGAATCGAGCCTGGACAACGGCCAGTCATCCGTCAGCGCCTGGCGGATGATCGGATCGATGGTCTTCTGATTCTCGACGACCCCCGTAAGGATGGCGCGAAACCATTGCGCGTCGGCCTCGCGATAGAGCGCGCCGTCGACTTCCTTGCCGAGGCGAAACGCCTCATATTCGGCAGTGATCTCGAAGACACCACTACCGGCCACGTCCATCTGGTAGAGAGCCTGCACGGCGGCGAGCCGAGCAGCGCCGCGCTTGTTGGCCTGGCGTGCCGCGGGCTGGCCGGGTGAAGCAGGTTCGCTCACGATCGCGCTCCCAGTTGTTCCTTGAGGGCAATCATCGTCAATGCCGCACGCGCGGCGAAACCACCCTTGTCGCCTTCCGAGCGCTTTGCCCGGGTCCACGCCTGCGCGTCATTCTCGGTGGTCAGGATACCGTTGCCGACACAGACGGAGTCCTGCACGGACAGGTCCATGAGCGCGCGGCTGGATTCATTGGCGACGATGTCGAAATGATAGGTATCGCCGCGGATGATGGTGCCGAGCGCAACGAAGCCGTCATAGTGCGTGCCGCCCTCGGCGGCACCGTCCAGCGCGAAGGTGATCACCGCGGGAATCTCCAGCGAGCCGGGAACGGTGACAACGTCATAGGTTGCGTCCGCTTCATCGAGCGCGCTTGTCGCGCCTTCCAGCAGCGCGTCGGCAAGATCGTCGTGAAAGCGCGCTTCGACGATGAGCAGATGCGCCTTCGCCTTCGGACGAATGAAGGCTCTGCCGTGTTGGGATGTGCCAGCCATAGATATCTCCGGGGGGTTGCCGGTGACTTAGGCCGAAGCCGGGGTGATCGCAAGCAGAAGATTGCTCGATGGACGCCTGCTCTATCGATCCTCCCGCGTATGCCATAGGCGCAACACGAAGATTGTCGTGCTCTGTATTTCGTAACGAATTTCGTAGCTGCCTACCAAAATGCGGCGCACCTCGCGTGGTTCGAACTCTTCCAGTCTCTCACCTATGCGTGGATACTCAACCAGCCGTGCCGGCGCGGCGGCAAGCGACTGTACGGCTCGTGCGGCAGCCGGACCATTTGCCGGCGCTAGAAGTCATGGAGCCGGACCAGATCGGACAAAGCCTTACTGGTCCATTTCAACTCCATCAGCGTGGCACCGGCAGCGGCTTTTCGGTGCCAAGACTCTCAGCCCATGCCTGCACGGCCTGGTGATCGATGACCCGTCCTGCGTCCACATCGGCCAGTGCTTCAAGCGTGAGCCGTTGGCGCTCCTCCTCCAAATCCACCCACGCAGAAAGAGCTTGTTTGACAATCCAGCCGCGCGGGCGCTCAAGGCGAGCAGCCAGTTGGTCTACTTTTTCCGCCAGCGGCAGCGGAACGTGAGCGGTGATTACTTTTGTGTCCATCTAACCTCACAATCAGATTTAATCGTAGCGATTAAATCCGATTAAGTCGAGGTAGAGGGTCAGGCCGGCGACGTTCATAGCCCCTCTTTGGCCGCTTCCGCCAGCCGCGCCGCGTAGCGGGCCATGGTGTCGATTTCAAGATTGACGTGGTCGCCGATTTTGCGCTCGCCCCAGGTGGTGACGGTCAGCGAATGGTGGATCAACAGCACGTCGAAGCGGGTGCCATCGACCTTGTTGACGGTGAGCGAGGTGCCGTCGAGCGCGATGGAGCCTTTCGGCGCGATGAACTTCGCCAGATGGCGCGGCGCTTCCAGCGTGAAGCGCACGGCGTCGCCTTCGTCCTTGCGCTCGACGATCTCGGCGGTGCCGTCGACATGGCCAGATACGATGTGGCCGCCCAGCTCGTCGCCGATCTTCAGCGCCCGCTCCAGATTGATCCGCGTGCCTGTTTTCCAGCCCGAGGCCGTGGTCAGCCGCAAGGCTTCTTCCCACGCTTCGACCTCGAACCAGCGCGCGTTCGAGCCGCTGTCGGGCAAGGCCGTGACCGTCAGACAGACACCGCCGCAGGAGATCGAGGCACCGATGGCGATGGTCTCGGGGTCATAAGCAGTATCGATGCGTAAGCCGACGCCTTCGCTGAGCGGTTTCACGACGGCAACCGCGCCCACATCAGTGACAATTCCGGTAAACATCAGAAATCCCTTATCCACTCGGCGTAGCTGTCTTCGCCGAACTGCATCTCGCGCAACTTGCGAAAGCCAGCCGGGATATGGTCAGCGTCGAGGGGCGATGCAATGCCGTCCTCGCCAATCGCTTCCGGCCCCTGGAACAGCACGATGCGATCGACCAATCCATCCGCCAGGAAAGCGCTGGCTACCTTGGCGCCACCCTCGACCAGCACGGTAGCCATGCCGAGCGCCGCCAGATCTTCCAGCAGTTCCGGTAACGCGACGCCACCCTGATGCGTTTCGGTGCCGATGAAGCGCACACCGGCACGTTCGAGCGTCGCCCGGCGCCGCGGATCGGCCTCCAGGCAAGCGGCGACGTAGAGCGGCACGCGATCCACGCCCGAGACCAGTTTCGAGCTCTCCGGGAGCCTGATCTGACGATCGAGGACGATACGAGCCGGCGAGCGATTCTCCAGCCCCGGCAAACGCACGGTCAGCGCCGGATCATCCTCCAGCGCCGTGCCGATACCGACCAGGATGGCGTCGGCCTCGGCCCGCATCATGTAGACTTCGCGGCGCGCAATATCGCCTGTTATCGCGACCTGACCGGCGCCTTCCCTGCCGATCTTGCCATCGCTGGAAAGCGCAAGCTTAAGAGTCACTTCCGGACGCTTGTTGAGCGAGCGAATGAGATAGCCTGCCATCTGCTCGGCGGCTTCCGCCGCCAGTACCTTTTCGACCACCTCGACATCGGCGGCGCGCAGAATGGCGTAGCCCTTGCCGGAAACGCGCGGATCGGGATCGCTCGCCGCGCCAACGACCCGCGCGATGCCGGCATTGACCAGCGCATTGGCGCAAGGCGGCGTGCGGCCGTGATGGGCGCAGGGTTCCAGTGTCACATAAGCGGTGGCGCCGCGCGCCAATTCGCCTGCCTCGGCCAGCGCCTCGGTCTCGGCATGCGGGCGGCCGCCGATCGCGGTGACGCCGGTGCCGACGATCATCGGCCCCGCGCCGTCATCGCGCACGACCAGCGTGCCCACGGAAGGATTGGTCGAGGTCCTGCCCGCATTCCGGCGCGAAAGCCGCAGAGCGGCGGCCATGAAACGGCGATCAAGGGCCGCTTGTTCGGCCTCGCTGCGTTGCGGTGCTGCCATGGTCAGCCGGCGTCCTCTTCGCTCTTGTCTTCGTCACCCTTCAGTTCACCCAGCAGTTCATGGAAGTCCTTGGCCTCGCGAAAATTGCGGTAGACCGAAGCGAAGCGGACATAGGCGACGTCGTCGAGCGACTTCAGCGCTTCCATGACTAGCCGGCCGACCTCGCCGGAAGCCACTTCCGTCTCGCCCGAACTTTCGAGCTGGCGCACGATGCCGGTCACCGCACGGTCGATGCGTTCAGGATCGACATTGCGCTTGCGCACCGCGATCTCGACCGAGCGTAACAGCTTGTCGCGGTCGAACGGCACTTTCCGGCCTGATTTCTTGACCACGACCAGATCGCGCAATTGCACGCGTTCGAAGGTGGTGAAACGGCCACCGCAGTCGGGGCAGACACGCCGCCTGCGGATCGCCGCGCCATCCTCGGCGGGGCGCGAATCCTTCACCTGCGTATCTTCGGACTGGCAATAGGGACAGCGCATAAAAAGCCTCGGGTTCGCGAATCTGATGAGGCGAAAGGCTTAGAGCCTTTCCGGTCGGGATTGAAGCAGTTCCGTTTCTTCGACGGCCTGCCGCATCAGAGATAGCGAGGCGCAAGCAAGATTGCCAGCGCGGCAACCAGCCCGCCGACCACACCCTCCATGCAAGGCTCATTCGCAGCCCCCACTCCCACCCGGCCGTCCGCATCACGGCGCGACGTCCTTGGTTGGAAAGCCGCAAGATGTTCCGAGATTGCGGTAGGCCTTGGTGAAGCCGTCCATCGGGATGCTGGCGACTGCCTCCTTGCCGAAAGCCACATCGAGCGAGGTGGCCTGGCGCATGGCACGCAGCAGCGCGAGACTGGTCTTGGCCTGATTGTCGACCGTCCAGCTCGGGCGGCCGTTGACGGCATCGCTGGAAGAGACCGTAGCCGAAACCTTGACGCCGGGGTCGCCGAAAGTCGCCGCGATCTTATCGCCGGTCGGCAGGTTGCGATTGTCGATGGTCAGCATTACGGCCGGATAAGCGTCAGGTGGCAGGGCATCGCCGGTCGAAATCGACAATGTCAGCGTGCCCGAATTGCCACTCGCATCGAAGAACGCCGTCGAAGCCGCGCAGGTCTTGCGAGCATCCTGGCCGGTGTCGAGCGCATCGACGAGGGTTGTCCATCGGCCGAAGGTGCTGGTGGCAGGCATGTCCGGGGCGGGCTGGGTCTGCGCCAAAGCGGCGCCGCAAACGGCCAGCCAGCCGACAACGCCGAGCAAGCCAGAACGAAAATCGCGCATCATCAATTCTCCGGTTCCATGCATCACCCGATCGAGGGTGATGCACCACGGCGGATAAAAGATGACGCTACGCGTCCGGTCAACCGAGATAAGGATAGAGCGGGAAGCGATCGGTCAGCGCCACCACCTTGGCCTTGACCGCCGCCTCGACCGCGGCATTGCCCTCGTCGGAATTGGCGACCTTGAGGCCATCGAGCACTTCTGCGATCAGCTTACCGACCTCCCGGAACTCGGCCTGGCCGAAGCCGCGCGTGGTGCCGGCGGGTGTGCCCAGCCGCACGCCCGAGGTGACGAAGGGCTTTTCCGGATCGAACGGGATGCCGTTCTTGTTGCAGGTGATGTTGGCGCGGCCAAGGGCTGCCTCGGCCCGCTTGCCGGTGGCGTTCTTGGGACGCAGGTCGACCAGCATCAGATGGTTGTCGGTGCCGCCGGAAACGATGTCGAGACCCGTTTCCTTGAGGCTGGAGGCCAGCGCCTTGGCGTTGGCGGCCACGCTCTCGGCATAGACCTTGAAGCTCGGCTTCAGCGCCTCGCCGAAGGCCACTGCCTTGGCGGCGATGACATGCATCAGCGGACCGCCCTGCAGGCCGGGGAACACCGCCGAATTCATCTTCTTGGCAATGTCTTCGTCGTTGCACAGGATCATGCCGCCGCGTGGGCCGCGCAGCGACTTGTGCGTGGTGGTGGTCACCACATGCGCGTGCGGCAGTGGCGAGGGATGCACGCCACCGGCGACGAGGCCCGCAATGTGCGCCATGTCGACCATCAGATAGGCGCCGACCGCATCGGCGATCTCGCGGAAACGCTTCCAGTCCCAGATGCGCGAATAGGCGGTGCCGCCGGCCAGGATCAGCTTCGGCTTGGTCTCATGCGCGGTCTTTTCGATCGCGTCCATGTCGAGCAGATGGTCGTCCTTGCGCACGCCATACGACACAACCTTGAACCACTTGCCGCTCATGTTGACCGGCGAACCGTGGGTGAGATGGCCGCCGGAATTGAGATCGAGGCCCATAAAAGTGTCGCCAGGATGCAGCAGCGCCAGGAACACCGCCTGGTTCATCTGGCTGCCCGAGTTCGGCTGGACATTGGCGAAGTTGCAGCCGAACAGCTTTTTCGCCCGTTCGATGGCCAATTCCTCGGCGACGTCGACGAACTGGCAGCCGCCATAATAGCGCTTGCCCGGATAGCCCTCGGCATATTTGTTGGTCATGATCGACCCCTGCGCCTCGAGCACGGCGCGCGAGACGATGTTTTCCGAGGCGATCAGTTCGATCTCGTGGCGCTGGCGACCGAGTTCGTTGCGGATGGCGCCGAAAATCTCCGGATCGGCATCTTCCAGCGTGGTTTCGAAGAAGGATTCGAATTTGTTCGACGCTGCCGCTGCTGTTGCCATGGCCTGAATTCCCCAGGGTTCGAGGTCAGTTTTTGTTTTGAGCATGTCGTTGTCCCAAACCGCTGCACACTTTTGGGCGACATGCATTGAGTTCGCCGCGCCATTAACACAGTTGTTTTCAACCCGCCACGTTTGCAGCGCGAAATTTGCTGGCCGGTTTGCGCCAGAGGCTGCGAATCCACGGCACCTGGGCGTCGCCAGTCCTACTTCCGCATCTGCCTGCCGTTCAAAAGAGCTTCCGTAAGCGTGGTCTCGGTGAACAGCGCTTGCGCTGTGTGGTCGTTGATCTCGCCGCGGCGAAGCATGGCGCGCAAGGCGTCACGCTCGGCGGCGATGCCGGCGAGCCTCAGGTCGACCTCCAGCCTGCCTGCCTCCCGCACTTCGGCGCGCGCTTCGTCGGCCTCGTCGGACGCAGCGATACGTCGCCGGTAGGCAGCGACAATGCCGTTGGCGGCGGCAAGCCTGGCGCCAGGCACACCGCCTCCCTCTTCATCCGTCTGCACGATGCTCTCAAGACGGGCGATTGCCGCCTTCGCCGCGCCGACACGCGCCATGCGTTCCTCGGCAGCGCCGGTGTCTTCGCCTGGCTCCACCAGCCCGTGTGCGATAACCGGCAGGGCAAGGCTGGCGATGACCAGGGAGCAGATGATAACGCCGGCGGCGAGAAAGATGACCAGGTCCCGCGCGGGGAATGGCGAACCATCCTGCAAGGTCAATGGCAGCGACAATATGCCGGCCAATGTGATGGCGCCGCGCACGCCGGCCACCGATCCCGCGAGCCGCACGCGCAGGCCGAACGGTTCGGCCTTGCGCTTGCCGAGCCGTGCGGCGAGCGCCGCCGCGATATCGCCGATCCAGATCCAGACGAAACGGATCGCGATCAGGCACAGGGTTAGCGCAACCACGGTCAGTACCGGCTGGATGGCGGGATAGTGGCCGGTGAGCTCCGGCGGCACCTTGCGGATAATTTCGGGAAGCTGCAGGCCGAGCACAATGAACAGCGCGCCGTTGAAGACGAAGGAAAACGTCGTCCACAGCGAGATCGTCTGCATGCGCGCCGAGACACCGAGAAAGCGGAATATGCCGGTGCTCCCGGTCAAGAGGCCAGCGGTCACGGCGGCTAGGACGCCCGAGGCCTCGAAGTGCTCGGCGCCGAGATAGGCGACGAAGGGGAGCAGGATGGTGATCAGCACCTGCGCCTCGGCCGGCACGCCGCCGATGCGGTCAAGCAGTTGCAGCGCCTTGGCGGCGATGAACAATGCCGCCACCCCGGCCAGGATACCGACCACCACCGCATAGAGAAAACTCAGTGAGGCAGCGGCCAGGGAAAAACTGCCGGTAAGCGCTGCTGCGACGGCAAAGCGGAACATGACCAGACCCGACGCGTCGTTGAGCAGCGACTCGCCTTCCAGAATGTGCATCAGCCGCGCCGGAACGACGTTCCTGTCGACGATCGAGGAGACAGCCACCGCGTCCGTCGGCGACAGCACCGCGGCAAGAGCGAATGCAACGACCAGCGGGATGCTGGGCACCAGCCAGTGCAAGGCATAGCCGAAGCCGACGATGGTGAAGAAGACGAGGCCTATGGCAAGGGCAAGGATCGGCCAGCGCAATGCCACCAGCTCGCGCTTGGGCGCACCAAAGGCATCGCTGAACAGCAGCGGCGGAATGAACACCAGCAGGAACAGTTCCGGATCGATCTCGATATGGATGCCGCGCACCGGCCAGGCAAGCGCGGCGCCTATCGCGATCTGCAGCACCGGCAGCGGCACGCGCACCAGGCGCACCAATGCGCCGGAAACGGCGACGAAGACGAGCACCAGGAGGACAAAGATAGCGGCTTGCATGGCGCGATTCCGGCTGTTTCACGAACCATGCGCAATCGTCGGTCTCGCGTCCAGACAAGGCGCCGCGCGGCAATGACCGTCAACCGCATCAAGGCGGCAGTGCGGCTGGTCGACTAGAGACTGATTTGAACACGTCCTCGGCAAAACAAAAGGCCGCCTCGAAGGCGGCCTTCCGTGAAATTATCAATCACTTAGAGCGAAGAGGTGATCTGCAGCTCGCTGGCACCGTCAAGCGCGTAGATATCGTCGCGGAACTGCACGACGCCGGGTCCCGTCGACCATGCCGAGAGATAGAGGAAGTGTACCGGCACCGGATTGGTGACCTGGATCGGCGTGTTCTGGCCGGTCTTGATCGCCGCCTCGAAATGCTGGCGGTCCCAGCCGGGCGTGTCGCGCAGGATCCAGGTGACGAGGTCGCGCACATTCTGGACGCGCACGCAGCCCGAGGAATCGAAGCGCATCATCTTGCCGAACAGGCTCTGCTGCGGCGTGTCATGCATATAGACGCCATCCGGGCTGGGGAAATTGATCTTCACCGAAGCCATGGCGTTTTCCGAGCCCGGATCCTGGCGGAACCGGTACTTGGCCGCATCATCCGTCGACCAGTCCACATTCATCGGATCGACTTCGCTGCCATCCGGCGCGAACAGGCGGATATGGCTGTTCTTCAGATAGTTGGGATCCTTCCGCATCAGCGGAATGATGTCCTTGCGCACGATCGACACCGGCGCGTTCCAGTACGGATTGACGATGATCTCGTTGATCTTGGAGTTGACGATCGGCGTCTGGCGATCGATCTTGCCGACGATTGCCGTGTGGCGAAGCACGACACGGTCATTCTCGACCGCCTCGATCTGAGCCGCAGGAATGTCGACCAGCACGTAACGATTGCCGAGTGTGCCGGCCTTCTCCTTCAGCCTTTGCAGATTGGTCTGCAACTGGCCAAGCCGGATCTGCGCCGAAACGTTCATCGCGGCATAGGTGTACTTGCCCATCGAGCCATCGGCGGGAAGGCCGTGGCGCAGCTGGAAGCGCTTCACCGCCGAGTCGACATAGGAATCGAAAGCCGTCGAGATGCCGGCATTCTGCGACAGGTCGCCCGCAATCATCAGGCGCTTGCGCAGCGGCACCACATCCGGGTCGTCGACGCCGAGCTGCAGCTTCTTGGTGTCCGGCACCGGCTGCCATCCACCCTGGCCAACGATGTTCTGATACTGCGCGACGGCCTGCTCGGTGAAGGCGACCGTCTGCGGGCTGAAAATCGGCAACGTCGAGGCCACCTTGCCGCCTTCGCTGGCGCGGGCATCGAACTGGTCGTCCCAATTGCCGCGCGCCGAGGATTTCAAGATATCCCCGATCACATCCTGCGCATTCGCACGCCCGGCCACCATGGCGGCAGCGAGCAACGATGCTCCGGAAAGGAAAAAACGGCGGCTGGTTATCATGGACGTTCCAGACATTTTTGTAGCGGTTCGATCACTTTGCTGCGTTGATCATCGGGCGATCTCGCCCGCACTCTAAAATTGGCAATCTTAACAATTAGCCAACCATGGTCCGTATCACGTTGGCGATAAACGCACGAGCGCGACACGGTTGCGGGTGGACGCAAGGCCTTCACCACTGCATCACTGCGATCCTCGGTTCCACTGGAATATGGCGGCAACGTGGCCTTGCGCCCAAATCGGACCGGCCTTCGCTCTGAAAAGAAAGGGACCGGTGCTTTTCGGCACCGGCCCTGACTGGAGGTCGCTGTTTCGGCCGCGCTTCTTTGGCGCGGGCCAGATCTGTGTGGCGCCTTACATCCGGTAGGCGATGGTGTCGTTCCAGAAGCGGTCGAGCCGCTGCAGGGCGCGGTTCATCTGCTTGAACTCGTCGGTATTGATGCCGCCGACCTGTTCGATCGAGCCGACATGGCGCTCATAGAGGCCGGCGACCACATCCGCCACCTCGTTGCCCTTCGGCGTCAAAGAAACGCGGACCGAACGGCGGTCGATGCGCGAGCGCTGGTGGTTGATGAAGCCGAGATCGACCAGCTTCTTCAGATTGTAGGACACGTTCGAGCCGAGATAGTAGCCACGCGAGCGCAACTCGCCGGCGGTCAGCTCGGAATTGCCGATGTTGAAGAGCAGCAGCGCCTGGATGGCATTGATGTCGGAACGGCCGTTGCGGTCAAATTCGTCCTTGATCACGTCAAGCAGACGGCGGTGCAGCCGCTCGACCAGCTGCAGCGATTCCATGTACAGGGAACGGATAGCCTCGCGGCGATCGTCGGATACGTTGGCGGTCTTCGCCGCCGGACGCGAATTGATCATTGTCTTTGCCTCTCGTTTGTCGCCCTGGTGATTTTTTGTTTTTCACCTTGATCGCGACACTATCGAATACTCATAAAATTCGACTTAAACGCTAGGGCTAACAAGAGCTTACCGGTAAGAGGTTTCGAAAGAGGCTTAACGAACGGTCACCCGAGCAAGGATGATTAACCTAAAGATTTAGGCAATGATCGCGGGGCTGGATTCAGGCGGCCGCCAAGTCATCAATGGCCGCAAAGGCTTAGTGCCGTACGGGGCGTTTCTGCAGGTAGATGACGACGCGAAAGACGATGTAGAGCAGCGCCACCGCCGCATGCGAGACGACGATCAGCAGCCGATGGCCGAAAAGCTCGGGAAAACCGGCATACATGACGGTCTCGGTGACCGCGCAGATGAACCAGATCACCGGGCCCCAGGAGGCCAGCATCCACAGCCCCGCGGCGGCGAAGGGAAAAAACACGGCGAGCATCACCGTCGCCACCTGCCAGTGCACCGGCATGAGATCGAAGCGCCACAGCGAGCCTGGATAGAAGCCGATCAGCTTGATCCAGTACAGTATGCCGAAGAGCAGGCAGTAGCCCGCGATGACGCGCTGGAACCAGGCGAAGATCACCTCGACCGTCGAGGGCTGAAGCACGACGCGTCTCGACGTCACTTCGCTCATGTCAGGAGCTCCCGTTCACCGAGCGGGGCGAAATAGGCATCGATATCGGCCTCACGGACCGCGTCAAGACTTGGCGGCCGCCATTGCGGTTTCGATCCCTTGTCGATGATGGCGGCGCGGATGCCTTCGTAGAAATCGTGGCCGGCAAGCATGCGGTTGACGATACGGAACTCCATCTTCATGCAGTCGTCCATCGACAATGTCAGCCCGGCGCTGATTTGCCGCCAGGCGACGCGAAGGCTGGTCGGCGAGCGCGTGCGGATCGTCGCCAGCGTCTTTGCCGCGAATTCGTCGGTGCTTGCCGCGCGGTCCAGGCTGTCGATGACATCCTGCAGCGACGGCTGGGCGAAATGGCGCGATATCGCTCCCAGGATCGGCCTTTCGGTCTCCCGCTTCGCCGGAACAAGGAAACCGCGCAGCACCGATTCCGGATCGCCAGTCAGCGCCAGCCGGTCGAGGAAGCTTACCTGGTCCTCGGCCTTGATGGTGTGGGTGGCCAGACCCGACCACAGCGCATCGCCATAGCGGATGCGGTTGCCGGTCAGCGCCAGATACATGCCGAAGGAGCCGCCAAGATCGGGCAGCAAATGGCTGGCGCCGACATCGGGGAAAAAACCTATGCCGACCTCCGGCATGGCGAACTGGGCATTCTCCGTCATCACCCGGTGCGAACCGTGAAAGGAAATGCCGACGCCGCCCCCCATGACGATGCCGTCGATGAGCGCCACATAAGGTTTGCGGAAGCTGTTGATGCGGGCGTTCAGCCGATACTCATCGGCGAAGAACTCGACCGGCGGCTTTCCAGCCCGGCCGGCTTCGTAGATGTGGAGGATATCGCCTCCGGCCGAAAACGCCCTGCCCTCTGCCTTGATGACGACGACGTCCACGCCGTCATCGCGCTCCCAGGCATGCAGCGCCTTGCCCAGTGCCTTGACCATGCGATGGGTGACGGCATTGAGCGCCTGCGGCCGTGTCAGCGTCACGACACCGGCTCTGCCCAACCGTTCGAAGCGAATTTCGTCGCCTCCACCAAAATCCATTGCCAGAGAATCCCTTCCCCGCGCCTGCGGGACTGAAGTGCTAAAGGCGGCGCATGGGTGCGTCAATGGCAGCAGCCTCTTCGCCGCGGTCTTGGCGGCTGGCGGCAGCCGATGCTACGAAGATCGCCGCCATTCAAAGCGACGCGCCGATATCAAGCGCGCAGACGGGATCGGGGGACAGTTGGGCATGTCCGGATTTCTTCGTACCGCGCTTTTCACGATCGGACTTGTGATCGCAGGCCTTGTACCGCGCGCCGCATACGCCGTCACGGCCGACGAACTCTACCAGTCGAAGACCATCGTCACCGGCCAGGGCGAAGCGAACCGCCAGATAGGCTTCAGAGACTGCCTGGATCGGGTTCTAGTCAGGGTTTCAGGCGATCAGCGGCTGCTGAAAAAACCAGAAATGGCGGATCTGCGCAACAAGGCTGGCAGCTTCGTCGATTCCTTCCGCTACCGCGACCGGCTGCAAGGCATTCCGATCCATGACGAGCAAGGCACGCATGACCGGCCACACGATCTCACCTGTCTCTACAAGCCTGATATCCTCGACAAGGTGCTGGCGTCGCTTGGCAGCAAACCCTGGCTTGGTGAGCGGCCGACACTCACCGTCTTTCTCGCCACCGAACAGGGCGCTCGGCATTTCGTGCTGAGCGCCGGGGAAAAGCGTGGCGAGACGATGCGCGAATCCTTCGCCGATGCCGCCGGTCCGATGCTGATGCATGTCGTGTTTCCGAAGGCTGCGCAGCTTGCCGGCCTGGACGAAACAGCGCTGGGCTCCGCCGATATGGCAAGGCTGGACCGACTGGCCAAACAGACCGGCGGCACCCAAGCGCTCGCCGGCAGCATGGTATGGAGCGACAAAGAGCTCGGCTGGATCGCCGATTGGCGACTGGCCGATCACGGCAAGACCTATCGTTGGCAGGTACGTGGCGTCAGCTTCGACGAGGCGTTTCGTGTGGCCATCAGCGGTGCGGCGCAGATTCTGTCCGGAAACGGGCAGCCTTGAGGGATCCGCGCCCTTATCTGAGCGCCGGCACTTTCTCCGCGAACGGAGAAACGAAAAGCTGGCACAAACGTGTCGCATTGGTCAGGGCCAAGCGCTCGTGGTAAAAGCCGGCTATCCGGAGTTTTGGCAATGAACAAATTCACCCCGACAAAGCCAGCCGGCGCGCGCAGCGTCGACGACGTCACCGGCAGCCGCCGCCTGCGCCGCATGCGCAAGGCCGACTGGTCGCGCCGGCTCGTGCAGGAGAACCGGCTTTCAGTCGACGACCTGATCTGGCCGATCTTCGTCGTCGGGGGCAGTAATGTGCGCGAGCCGATCGCCGCCATGCCAGGCGTCTTCCGCCTGTCGGTCGATCTCGCCGTCAAGGAGGCCGAACGCGCGGCCAAGCTCGGCATACCGGCACTCGCCACTTTCCCCAATGTCGAGCTGGGCCTGCGCGACCAGACCGGCTCGCATATCCTCGACCCGGAAAACATCATCAACCGCGCCACCCGCGCCATAAAGAGCGCAGTGCCCGAGATCGGCATCATCACCGACGCCGCGCTCGATCCGTTCACCAGCCACGGCCATGACGGCATCCTGCGCGACGGCATCATCGTCAACGACGAAACGGTGGAACAGGTCGCGGCGGCGGCCGTCATCCAGGCGGCGGCGGGCGCCGATATCATCGCGCCATCCGACATGATGGATGGCCGCATCGGTGCCATCCGCGACGCGCTAGACGCCAACGGCTTTCAGGACGTGGCGATCATGTCCTACGCGACCAAGTTCGCGTCGGCCTTCTATGGCCCTTATCGCGAGGCGGTCGGCACCGCCGGCCTGCTCAAGGGCGACAAGAAGACCTACTATATCGACCACGCCAATTCGGACGAGGCGGTACGCGAGGCCGAGCAGGACCTCGCCGAGGGCGCCGACATGCTGATGGTCAAGCCCGGCCTGCCCTATCTCGACATCATCCGCCGGCTGAAGGACGAATTCCAGATGCCGACCTTCGCCTACCAGGTCTCGGGCGAATATTCGATGATCAAGGCAGCGGGCGCCAATGGCTGGATCGATGGCGAGAAGGCGATGCTGGAATCGCTGCTCGCCTTCAAGCGTGCAGGCTGCGACGGCATCCTGACCTATTTCGCGCCCGAAGTGGCCGTGATGCTGAAGGGGTAACTTCGCCCCTCAGCCACCGCACCGCGACCTTCCAGGTCTTGCCATGACGGCATCGCTTCGGAGCCGGCTGGCATCTCTGGCGAATTCCCGCTGACAAAGTGGACCAGTTGCGGCTATGATGCCGACACGGCCGGAGGCGGCCGGCAGCCCGCAGCTCGCCAAGAGGCATGGCGAACGCCTCCAGAGGATGCTTCCTGACCCGTTTCACCGTCGGGCGAAGGCGTTGGGCAATGCGGGCACTGACGAAGACTTCGCCGTGACCCGAGGAAACGGACATGCTTGCCTATCGCGATGCCATGACCATGGCGAAAGCCATGCGGGACGCGCTTGCCGACCACGACCTGACGATCAGCCACAGCGAGGCCCTGGAAATCGTCGCGCGCCAGTTCGGACTGGCGAACTGGAATATCCTGTCGGCAAAGATCGAAGCGCCGCTCGCGAGGCAGGAGACGATCATCTTCGAACGGACGGCGCCAATCGTGCGCATCTTCGACGTCGCGAAGGCGCACGAATTCTACCTCGGCTTCCTCGGTTTCACCGTGGACTGGGAACACCGCTACGGCGACCATTTCCCACTGTACACTCAGGTGTCGCGTGGCAATCTCGTCCTGCACCTGTCCGAACACGCCGGCGACGCGACGCCGGGCGGCAACATGGTTGTCTACATGAAGGGCGTCCGCGACTTCCATGAGGAGCTTGCGGGCAAGGATTACCGCTATATGAAACCCGGCTTGGAAGACGAGGACGGGCGGCTGACGGTGGAGGTCATCGACCCGTTCAGCAACCACATCCGCTTCATGGAGCTCGTCAGCGAATGAGTTGGTGTGGCAACCGTCGGCGGCGGCTTGCCATCATTAATCGTCACGAGGCAAGTCCGGACATCGCTTGACCGCGGGTCCGGACACGCATTATTCGCATCTCGAAGATACCACTTGCAATTTGCAATCGGTTTGCTACAAAAAACTGCTTGCATAACACAACTGATTATCGAGGAGATTTCATCTCCAAGCTGCGTGTCAATGCATTCTCCCTATCGCTCGACGGCTTTGGGGCCGGTCTCAGCCAGGACTTGGAGAATCCGCTCGGTGTCGGCGGAAAATCGCTGCACAAATGGGCGTTCACCACGCGGACCTTCCGCAAGATGTTCGGCGAGGAAGGCGGCGCCACCGGCGTCGACGAGGATTTCGCCGCGCGCAGCTTCGAAAATGTCGGCGCCTGGATCTTGGGCCGCAACATGTTCGGACCCATCCGCGGCCCTTGGAAGGACGAGAGCTGGAAGGGCTGGTGGGGCGACAACCCGCCCTATCACGTGCCGGTCTTCGTGCTGACCCACCATGCGCGTGAGCCCGTCGTCATGGAAGGCGGCACGACCTTTTACTTCGTCACCGAGGGTATTCATTCGGCGCTTGAGCAAGCGAAGGCCGCGGCTGATGGAGAGGATGTGCGGGTCGGTGGCGGCGTCGCGACAATCAGGCAATATCTGGAGCAGAAACTTATCGACGAGATGCATCTGGCGATCTCGCCCGTGCTGATCGGCGCAGGCGAAAACCTTCTGGCCGGCCTCGACATGCCGAAACTCGGCTATCAATGCAGCGAACAGGTCGCTTCGCCGCACGCCATGCATGTGGTCATTAAACGGGCATAGCCGCAACTCCGGTCATTGGCGAAACCCGCAGGTGCAAGCCTCTTTCTCTCCGTCACTATACGGGGAGAGACGGAAATGCGCCTCAATATTTCTCCGGCACGTAAAGTTCTCGCGGCAGAACCTGGCGCTCGTATTCCGGGTTGAACACGCGCTCGGGCAGTGTGATCTCCTCGTGCGGCACATCTTCATACGGCATCTGCTTCAAAAGATGATCGATGCAGTTGAGCCGCGCGCGCTTCTTGTCGTTGCCCTCGACGATGAACCAGGGCGCTTCGGGAATGTTGGTGCGGGCGAAGGTTTCTTCCTTGGCCTTGGTGTATTGCTCCCAGCGCACACGCGACTGGAGATCCATGGGCGACAGCTTCCACTGCTTCATCGGATCGTGGATGCGCATCAGGAAGCGCATCTGCTGTTCCTCATCGGTGATCGAGAACCAGTATTTGACCACGGTGATGCCCGAGCGCACCAGCATGCGCTCGAACTCCGGCACGTCGTGGAAGAACTCCTCGACCTGCTCGTGCGAAGCAAAGCCCATCACCCGTTCGACGCCGGAACGGTTGTACCAGGAGCGATCGAACAGTACGATCTCGCCGCCTGCCGGCAGGTGCGGGACATAGCGCTGGAAATACCATTGCGACTTCTCGCGCTCGGTCGGCGCCGGCAATGCCACGACGCGGCAGATGCGCGGATTGAGCCGCTGGGTGATGCGCTTGATGACGCCGCCCTTGCCGGCGGAGTCACGGCCCTCGAAAATCACCACCAGCTTCTTCTTGTGATAGGCGACCCAGGACTGGAGTTTGATCAATTCGGACTGCAGGGTGATCAGGTCGCGAAAATACTGCATGCGATCGATCGAAGGCGGATGCGAGTTCTTGTAGATCTTGGCGATCTCCATCGACAGCGCCGGCTCCGACATTTCGAGTTCATAATCTTCGTCGAGCGTGTCGGCGAGCTCGGCTTCGAGCCAGTCCTTGGCGGGAGAATTCTGTTTTAGCTCGGTCATGTCAGCTGCTCCGCTTGCAAACCCTGTCGGTTCCGGACGGTGTTCCCATTGCTGGCCCAGCGGCCTTGATGGAAACACCTGAGCCGACTTCAATATAGGCCGGCAATGACGGTTTTATTGCAACCCAGGCGTGATTGCAGCCACTGCGGCTGACCGAAGGCGCGTGACGCCTAACCTTCGATGAACCGCCAGAGTTCGGGGTCGGGTTCGATCTGACCGCTGAGCACGAAATATTTGTAGAGCACGAGCAGGGAGATCGCCTGCTCGTCTCGCTCATTGGAAAATTTGCGGCAATAGGCGTTGGCTGCGGCGATGATGCGCTCCGCCGCCGCCGGGTGCGCTTCGAAATAGCGCACCTTTTCGCCGAGATCGGCGAAATCCGGATCGAGTGGCACATAGTGGACATTGGCTTCGAGTTGGCTCTCCGCGAACCATGTCTCGTAGGTCGGCGGCGGCATCAGGCAGAGCGAGTTCGAATTCATGATCCATTTGAGGTTGGTCGCCACGTCATTGCCCTCGAGCGAGACGATGTAGCGGTAGCGCAGATGCTGGCTGATGCTGAGAAAGGGCTTGCTGTATTCGGCCGGAGCACTTCGCTTGTGCGAACCCACGTCGCAGAAAGGCAGGTCGCGCGCTGCGTCCAGAAACCGTGTCCTGATCGGATTGTTGAGATCGCCGCGCCAGATCACGACCGGCAGCTTGTCGGCAAAGGCGACCGCGTCGTCCGGCATGTAAAAGTGGCGGAACTTGTTGAACTTCAGGATGACCGCGTTGCTGTTGTCGGCGCGGATCGGCCGATCCTTGACGAGTGTCGGCACCTTCGGCACATGCCTGACGTCGCCAAACTCCAGGTCGAGGAGCAATGCCCGATCGAAATAACGGGCGAACTCCTTCAGGTCGTAATAGTACATGCTCGGCTCAAACGGCATCTTGTCGATGCGCACCGCATCCGGGCTTGGCATAAAGGTGCCCTGCAGTTTGTTGTAGTCATTCAACCGCCGGTGCACGGCCTCATCCGAGAGCCTGGCCTGCTCCAGGCGGGCCGCCAGCCGTCGTCGGAAGAGGACCTGGGGGGCGATATCGCGCATGACGTTTCGCGCATAGTAGAAAACCTTCTGCGTCGTTCGTTTTATGGTGGCCATCGTACCACGTTGATATCAGGACAAACGCGACCAAAACACCCGGCAGCCCGAGATAGTTCCCGCGCCATGCTCACACGTCATTGTGCCAGGCATTTCGCAACCCGGTGTCATCCAAACGCGAGACCAATGGCGTCGACGCCAATGTCGCCGGCGACTAGCCCGTTATGTAACGCCAGACCTCGGCATCGGGCTTGATCTGGCCGCTGAGCACGAAATATTTGTAGAGCACCAGCAGCGAGATCGCCTGCTCCGTCTGTTCGTTGTCGAATATCCGGCAATAGGCGTTCGCGGCCGCAATGATGCGCTCGGCCTTCGCCGGGTGCCGTTCGAAATAGGCCACATGTTCGGCCAGGTTCGAGAAATCCGCTTCAAGCGGTACATAATGGACATTGGGCTCGAGCAGCCGTTCCGCGAACCACGTTTCATAGGTCGGCGGCGGCATCAGGCAGAGCGACTTCGAGTTCATGATCCATTTGAGATTAGTCGCCACGTCATTGCCTTCGAGCGAGACGATGTAGCGATAACGCTGCTGCTGGCTGATGCTGAGAAAGGGCTTGGCGTATTCGGCCGGAGCGTTCGGCTTGTGCGAGCCGGCATCGCAGAACGACAGCTCGCACACAGCCTTCAGAAATCTTGTCCTGATCGGATTGTTGAGATCGCCGCGCCAGACCACCGCAGGCAGCTTGTCGGTAAACGAAATGGCGTCGGCCGGCATCTGGAAGTGACGAAACTTGTCGAGCTTCATGATGACCGCGTTCTTGTCATCATCACGGATCGGCCGGTCCTTCACGATCGACGGCACCTTCGGCACATTCCTGACGTCGCCGAACTCCAGGTCGATGAGCAATCCGGGATCGAAGTAGCGGGCAAATTCCTTCAGGTCGTAATAGTACATGGTCGGCGTGAAGGGCAGCTTGCCGACGCGCACCGCATTCGCGCTTGGCGTGAAACCATCCTGCAGCTTGTTGTAGTAGTTCAACCGCCGGCGCGCCGCCTCATCGGAAAGCCTCGCCTTTTCCAGGCGAATGCCCAACCTGCGTCTGAACAATGCTTGCGGAACGGCATCGCGCGCAACGTTTCGCGCATAAAAGAAGACCTTTGCCGACGTCCGCGCAATTGTGGCCATGGTTCACTTGATCAAACGGGCAGCTCTCAAGACGCTGGCGCCCTGGCGTTTCCTACATCATTGTGGCGCCCATCTGGCAAAGCCCCGGCATATCTTCGACGTCAGCACCCACGCACTGTCGTTTCAGCTGTTGTGTTTGACGGCTAATGCTCCTAGGCAGGTTCAGAGCCGCAAGGCAGGTCAAAGGGAGCCGATATGGCGCGAGCACCGAACTACGATCAGGAACGCAAGGAACGCGACCGGCAGAAAGCGGCCAAAAAGGCCGAGAAGCTGGCGGCCAAGGTTGCCGCGCGGGAGCGGTCGAAGCCCGAGGCCAAAGTCGAAGCCGAAACAGGGGAATGACGGCAACAGGCCCGCGATTGCCGGCTCCGTCTTAACGCATGTCGCGCCGCGTCAGGCGGGCGCCTTGTCGCTGATGAATACATCCACTTCACGCGCCGCGGCGATGAAGGCGCGCCGGGCATTCATGGCCGGCTTGTCGCCGGCCAGCGCGTCGTGGCAGGCCTGAAGTGCCGCGCGATGCTTGGGACTGCGCTTGCCGGGCCAGCTGTTGAGGAGGTAATCGGAAGCCTCCCTCGCCGAACGCAAGAGCTGAGTGCTTCCTGCGGTGACGGACTTGACGGTCACCGGCGTTTCAAATCGGTTGTTTTCCATCGCCGCTCTTACGCCATCGGCGCCCATGAAGCGAGGCCGAAAGTGCACTCCGCGTCCGGACACCGCTTTTTGCCCGGCGAGTGCCCTGCCGGTCAGGCCGCTAAGCGGCGACGACTGCAAATCCCCTGGCGCGAAGACCGCGCCGATCGTTGGCAAGCGACGCTACCAGCCGGTCGCGGCTGCCGATGATGTGGGCTGAAAGCCGGCGCGCCGCTTCATCGGCGTCGCCAAGCCGTGTTGCCGCCAGAATGGCGCGATGTTCGGCCCAGGCGCGGCCAAGGGCTGCTTCGTCGCGCACCTCCAGCCAGCGAGCACGCGACAGGCGCGTCATGGCATCGCGCACCGCCCTGAACAGGAATTCGTTGCCCGACAGCCGCGCCAGCTCGATGTGAAAATCCATGCCGACACGGTGCCATTCCTCGCGCGAAGTGTTTTCGTCGCAGGAATCGAGCATCGCCTCGATGACGTCGATGGCGCTCCTTTCGTCGTACGCGCATGTCAACCTCAGGGCCGCGACCTCGACCGCTTCGCGATAGACCGCGATCTGCTCAAGCTCGGCCAGGTTGATAGGCGAGACCGTCCAGCCGCGCCCGTCCCTGCCGACAAGACCCTCGGTCTCCAGCCGCAGCAGTGCTGCCCTGACCGGCGTGCGCGAGGCGCCGAAGCGGCCTTCGACCCATCGCTCGGTCAATTTCTCGCCGGGACCGATTTCGAGCCCCAGGATCATTTCGCGCAACTGTCGTTCGACATTCTGCATTTGCGACATCGCGCTGCCTTTTCTGAAGCCGCATTGACAGCGGCCGGGTCGGAGTTCATGACGGATACCGATTTGGTATCCCAAAGTGGTATCCGCAACAAGTGCTGACACCGAGCAGGCAGGGCATGACACAGGAAGACGCTCAACAAAGCGGTTACAGCATCCACTGGCGGCGCAATCTTGCCGTCTGTTTCGCGGGCTCGTTCAGCACGCTCATCGCCATGACGCTGCTTTTGCCCTTCCTGCCGCTTTACGTCGAACAGCTCGGCGCACAGGGCCATGTGGCGATCGTGCAGTGGTCCGGCATCGCCTATGGCGCCACCTTTTTCGCCGCCGCCCTTGTCGCGCCGTTGTGGGGCCGGCTGGGCGACCGCTATGGCCGCAAGGTGGTGCTGGTGCGCGCCAGCTTCGGCATGGCGATCTGCATGTCATTGACGGGTATGGTCGAGACGGTCTGGCAATTGGTGTTGCTGCGCCTGCTGATCGGCTTTGCCGGCGGCTATTCCTCCGGTTCGACCATTCTGGTGGCCATGCAGACACCCAAGGACCGCTCCGGCTGGGCGCTGGGCGTCCTGTCGGCCGGGATCACCGCCGGCTCGCTGGTCGGCCCCCTGCTCGGCGGCGCGCTGCCGCCGGTGATCGGCATCCGCGCCACCTTCCTGTTGTCCGGCGGCGTTATCTTCCTTGCTTTCCTGGCGACGACCTTCCTGATCAAGGAGAACCCGCGCCCGAAGCCCGCCAAGCCGGCGTCGGGCACAAAGCCGAAAAGCGGCTGGTCGCAGATCCCGGACAAACGCCCGGTGGTGGCCATGCTGGCGACCGGCATGCTGCTCGCCTTCGCCAACATGTCGATCGAGCCGATCATCACTGTCTATGTCCAGCAGCTCATCGAGGATCAGAGCCATGTGACGATGGTCGCCGGCGTGGTGATGTCGGCGGCGGCCCTTGGGACGATCCTGTCGGCGTCATGGCTCGGCAAGCTTGCCGACCGTGTCGGCCACTGGAATGTCGTTGTTGGGGCGTTGGCCGCCTCGGCCCTGCTGCTCATCCCGCAGGCCTTCGTCACCGATGGCTGGCAATTGATCGGTCTGCGTTTTCTGATGGGCTTGGCGCTCGGCGGCCTGCTGCCCTGCATCACCAGCGTCATTCGCCACAACATCCCCGATGGCGTGGGCGGCAACGTGCTTGGCCTGGCGATTTCGGCACAATATGTCGGCCAGGTCGCGGGGCCGCTATCCGGTGGCTTCGTGGGCGGTCACTTCGGCATGCGGGCGGTGTTTCTCGGAACATCGGTGCTGATGGCCGGCGGTGCCGTCTACAACTGGATTGTCCAGTCGCGGCGGACACGGCATATGGTGCTGGAGGCGGGCGAGCCCTGAGACGGGCCTGGCCCGCCGCAAGAAGGAGCCTCGACATGACCTTCGCCGATCCGAACGGCAGCCGGATGCTTGTGTTTGCCGGCGGTCTCGTCGGCGCGGCGGGCGTGGCGCTGTCGGCAGCGGCCGCGCATCGCGGCGGCGCCTTCACCGGCACGGCCGCGTCATTCCTTTTGATGCACGCGCCGGTGTTCCTGGCCATCGGCCTCATCGGCGCGAATCGCTTTCTGCGGATCGCCAGCTTCGCCCTGCTTGCCGGGCTCCTGCTTTTCGCCGGCGATCTCCTCGCCCGCGATTTCCTCGGATCGAGACTGTTTCCGATGTCGGCGCCGATCGGCGGCACACTGCTCATCGCAGGCTGGCTGGGGATAGCAATTTCTGCCCTGACGCGCCCACGTCCTTAGGGAACCAGGAAAGGCTCAGTCCCGACGACGTTCGTGGCGGGCCACCACCTCGCGACTGCGCGTTGCGGGCTTTGTCCGGCGTTGCGCCTCCGGCCGTTCCGCGGCCGGCGCGATGCCCCAATAGTTGCGGTAAATGTCTTCGAACAGATGCTTGATGGGATGCATAGCTTTTCTCCCTTTGAATTGAATTGGATCGATCCAATCAATGGGCGCAGAAAGCTGAACCGATCAGCTCCGCCTGCGCTCCACCAGGAAGCGAAGGTCGCGAATCCATAGGCCGGTTCTAGCCCGGCGCCTGGATTGTGGCCGGTCGATCCGATGCTTCAATCGTTGCGATAGACGTCTTCGAACAGGTAGCCGATGGGAGCCATAACGCTCCACTCAAGCCATCAAACAGAAGCGAATCCGCTTTGATTGGATCGATTCAAACATAAACTTGCAATCCTTGCTGAGTCAAGGGGAAATTTGAATCGATCCAACGAAAGTACTGGCTGCAAATCCGGAACGTGCTAAATGCATGTCAGGAGGCACGCACAATGGCGTCACTCACCGCAGGCAACCGAAGACCCGTCCGGCTGGCCGACATCGCCAAAGCGGCCGGCGTTTCGCACGGCACCGCATCCAATGTTTTCAGCCGCCCCGAGATCGTGCGCGAAGAAGTCCGCGAACGGGTTCGGGCAGCAGCCGAAGCGATGGGCTACGGCGGGCCTGATCCAAAGGGTCGGCTGCTGCGGGCCGGCAAGGTAAACGCCATTGGCGTGGCCACCGCCGAGCCCCTCTCCTATTTCTTCGACGATCCCTTTGCGCGCGTCATGATGGCGGGCATCTCGCAGGCTTGCGATGCGACCGGAGCCGGCATCTCCCTGGTCTCGGCCGCCAACAACGAACAGCTTGCCTGGAACATCCAGAGCGCCCTGGTCGACGGCTTCATCGTCTTCTGCATCGAAGGCGGTTCGCGCCTGGTGGAATTGGCGCGTGAGCGCAAACTGCCCTTTGTGGCGCTCGACCTGGATTCCGAGGATGGGTCCGTCGCGGCGATCGGTGTCGACAACATCGCCGGCGCCAGCATGGCGGCGCGCCATCTCACCGATCTCGGACATCGCCGCTTCGCGGTTCTGGCGCTGCCTTTCGCTGACGGCAGAACAGGTCTTGTTTCACCCGGGCAGGTTCGAGCCGCGACTTATGCGGGGACGCGCGACCGGCTCACCGGCTATCTCCAGGAGCTTTCCCGCGTTGGCGTCGACGCGTCCAAAGTGCCCGTCTACGAGACCAGCAACGATGCGGCGAGCACGAAGGCGGGGCTCGAAACCATCTTCGCCTCCGACCACCCGCCGACAGCCATCCTGGCGATGTCGGACAGGATAGCCTTGGTGACGCTCGAATGGCTGAGCGCGCGCGGGCTCAACGTCCCCGACGATGTTTCCGTCGTTGGGTTCGATGGTGTTCCGGAAGCATCGGTGTCCGAGCCGCCCTTGACCACCATCGCCCAGCCGATTGCCGAGATGGGCCGCCTTGCCGTCAGGGCGATCCTGGAGAGCGACGGGCCGGTCAGCCGGCAGCAACTGCCGGTCGAACTGATCGTGCGAGGCTCGTCGGCTCCGCCGCGCGGCTGAACCGCATTCCCCTCAGCGATTGGCCCTTGCCACGGCGGAGATACCGAAAGGCGCACGCACCGGCGTGACATCCTTTTGCGTCATGCGGACCTTGCCGGCGCCGCCGATGGTCGACAGCCATTCGAGATAGAAGGCGAGCGCGAACTGCATGGCGATGCCGGCTGATAGCAACAGGCTGTCATAGGCAAGCCCGCCCGGATTGACCAGTTTCATCACCTGCGCGACCATGGCGATCACCGTGCCGGCGATGAAGACCGGCAGCGAGCGTTTGCCCAATATCGCCAACGGATGGTCAGGGCTGGTGCGGAACAGGCTGGAAAGCGCCGGCAAGACGACGATCAGATAGCTGACCGCCAGGATGTGCAGCAGTCGCGGCAGCGACAGGAACGTCTTGTCGAAGCCGCCGATCACCACGGGCAGGTTAAACCACGTTATGTGCCCCCAGAGCGGGCTGTGCACCCATACCAGTGCCGCCAGCACATAGGCGGCGGCAGCGCCGACCAGCCAGCGGTTGACCGGAATGACACCGCCGCGCCTGACATGCAGCATGGCGGCCACGCCGATGTTGAACAGGAACTGCCAGGACAGAGGGTTCAGGAACCAGAAGCCGGGCTCGGGATAGTTGGGCGGGGCGATCTGCCAGATGCCGGCGACGAGCCACAGCGCACCGGACACGGCAAGTGCCACGGCGGGCCTGTAGCTGATGAACAGGACGAAGGCCGGTGCCATCAAAAGCAGCGCGGCATAGACCGGCAGGATGTTGTTGTAGCCGAGCTGGTGGCCAAGCGTGACGATGCCGACCAGCACTTCCGGCGTGTTCTTCATCAGCGGCTCGATATTGATCATCTTCAGCAGTTCCGGCCGCCCGGCAAGCACCGCCACGGCGCAGAACAGGGCCATCACCATCATCGTCGTGACGATGTGGGCGCTATAGAGCACGCCAGCCCGCCGCCACATCTTCAATGTCGCGAGAAGCCGGCCGCCCGGCCGGAACTTCGTGCCATAGGCGAGCGCGACCGAGATGCCCGAAATCAGCACGAATCCCTCTGCCGCGTCCGAGAAGCCGAAATTCTTGTAGGTCAGGGTCTCGAAAGCCGTGCCTGGCACATGATCGATGAAAATGGTGAGCAGCGCCAGCGCGCGCAGTACATCGATACGCGTGTCGCGTTCGGGCGAAACAGGGGTAGTCATCGACAAAAGGCCTCAAAGCTGGTTGTTCATGTCCAGCAATGCGACCCCCGGCGCACCGCTTCGATTCCTCCCAACGGGAGTATATCGGCGCTGAAACGGGCTGGAATGCGCCTGGTTCAATCAACTTTCGCGGAGCATGAAAATATTGCGTTTTGAAGCCGGCAAATTGAGCGAGACGTCATATAATCAAGAGGATGCGGGATGACTGGCGACAGCGTCGAAAACAGCCCGCTAGGGATGGATCTGGCCTTTCCCTATCGTCTCCTGGGGGAAGGCAGGGACGGCTGTGAATGCCTTTTCCTGCTGCATGGATCGGGCGTCGACGAGACCACCCTGGTGCCGCTGGCAAGACGGATCGCGCCCGGCGCCGTGCTGGTCGCGGCACGTGGCCGTATCCCCCAGGAGGACGGTTTTCGCTGGTTCGAGCGGATAACCCCGACGCGTTTCGAACAGAAGAGTATTCTTGCGGAAACAGCTGCCTTCGCGGCATTCGCAAGCCAGGCCGCCAAGCGCCATGGGCTCGACCTCGATCACGCGACCTTCCTCGGCTACTCGAATGGCGCCAACCTGATTTCCAGCCTGATGCTGCTCCATCCGGGTATCGTGCACAGGGCGGCGCTGCTGAGGCCAATGCCCGTGCTCGACCAAACGCCGGCGACGGACCTGAAGGGAACCCGCGCACTGATCATCGCGGGGGCCGCGGACGAAACCTACGGACCCTTCGCGCCGGCGCTGGTGACGCTGCTCAGCCGCCACGGTAGCGAGATCGAGGCCCGGATCATCCCATCGGGCCACGAAATCGGTGATCCCGACGCCGCGATCGTCGGGCAATGGCTGGCGGGGCCGGCTGCCGTGGCGCACGTAGGCTGAAAGGTGGCGCTATTTACCCGGAATTATCCCCGAAAATGGCCTGGGGCTTCCTTTCTCCACAGCGGCGACATATCTCTGTTACAGACTGTCTATCGAGATACTGTTCACTGAGGGGGAGGTCTGCATGGCCGACAAGAACAGCATCACTCTGCTCGACGACACTTCGCAATTGCCCGTCATCGCTGCCAATCCAGCCGAAATCGCCAGGATCGAGGACAGTATCGATGTGCGCGATCGCGCCGCGATTTCGGTCTTTGGAGACCGCGCCCAGCAATCCGTCAGCGACTATGCCGACAGGATCCTGTCGCAGATCCGCAACCGCGATCTCGGCGACACCGGCGACCTCCTGACCGACATCATCATGAAGGCCAAGAACCTCGATCCGGCCTCGCTGAAAGACCAGGGTTTCCTCAGCAATCTGTTTTCGTCGTTCAAGGCGCGGCTGGAGCGCTTCAAGGAAAAATACGAGGACGTTGCTGGACAGATCGACCGCATCGGCCTGGAACTCGACCGCCACAAGGACACGCTGCGGCGCGACATCGCGGTGCTCGACGACCTGCACGAGCAGACGAAGGACTCCATCCTCAAGCTCGATGCCTATGTGCAGGCCGGCAAAAAATTCGTCGACGACTACCGCGCCAACGAACTGCCCAAGCTGAAGGCGGCGGCCGACGCCAAGGGCAGCGACGCGGGCGGCACATTGGAGGCGCAAGGCTATCAGGACGCGGTGCAAGCGCTCGACCGGCTGGAAAAGCGGGTTTTCTACCTCGTCCAGGCGCGCCAGCTCGGCATTCAGCAGCTGCCGCAGATCCGCATCGTCCAGTCCGGTGATGAGACGCTGATCGAGAATCTGCAGGCGACTTCGGCGCTGACCGTGCCCGCCTGGAAGCAGAAAATGGTCATCCTGCTTGGCCTGACCAACCAGAAATCGGCGCTCGAGCTGCAGAAGACGGTGACGGACGCCACCAACGAGATGATCCGCCAGACATCGAAGATGATGAAGGATCAGGCGATCTCGATCGAGGAGCAGGCGCAGCGCGGCATCGTCGACGTCGAAACGCTGACGCAGGCCAACCGCGATCTCATCGACACCGTGCAAGGCGTGCTCAAGGTCCAGCAGGAGGGCCGGCAAAAACGGGCCGACGCCGAGAAGCAGATGGACCAGATGACCGCCGATCTCAAGAAAGCGCTCACCCAGGGCTGACGGAGGCTTGATGCCGAAGACGCTGACGTCGGTTCTCGTCCTTGCGGTCTCCCTGCTGCTGGCCGCCTGCAATTCCAGCAATGTGAAATTCTCGATCGTCTCCGGCTCCGAAAACACGGTGCTGGAGCCGATCGTGCAGGAGTTCTGCGCCAAGCAGGGTGCGACCTGCACCATCTCCTACCAGGGGTCGCTCGACATCGGGCTCGGCCTGCAAAAGCCTGATGGCCTAGAGCAGGACGCGGTGTGGCCGGCATCGAGCGTCTGGGTCGACCTGTTCGATTCCGGCCGCAAGGTGCGCAACCTGACCTCGATCGCGCAGATGCCGGTCATTTTGGGCGTGCGCAAATCCAGGGCCGCCGAACTCGGTTGGGTCGGCAAGCAAGTGTTCATGAAGGACATCCTCGCCGCGGTGAAGGATGGCAAGCTGAAATTCCTGATGACCTCGGCCACGCAGTCGAATTCGGGCGCCAGCGCCTATCTCGCCATGCTGTCCAGCGCGCTTGGCGGCAAGCAGGTGATCGAGCCCGGCGATCTCGACAATCCGGCCGTGCACGACACGGTCAGCGCCCTGCTGCAGGGCGTCGAGAGGTCTTCCGGATCGTCCGGCTGGCTCGCCGACCTCTATGTCGAGTCCGCGCGTCAGGGCACGATCTATGACGCGATGTGGAACTACGAAGCGACGCTCAAGGAGGCCAACGATAAGTTAAAGCAGATGGGCGACGAGCCGCTCTATGCGATCTATCCGGCCGACGGGGTCGCCGTCGGCGATTCGCCGCTCGGCTTCATCGACCATGGCCACGGCCCGGATGTCGAAAAATTCTTCACCGATCTGCTCGCCTACCTGCAATCGGACGCGGTGCGCAAACGCATCGCCGACACCGGCCGGCGGCTGCCGCTTGGCGGCTCGGCGATCCAGGCCGCGGCTGAACCGAACTGGAATTTCGATCCGGGCAAGCTGGTGACCTCGATCCGCATGCCGGAGCCGGCGGTGATCCGTAAGGCGCTGGATCTTTACCAGCAGGCCTTGCGCAAGCCGTCGCTGACGGCGCTCTGTTTCGACTTCTCCGGCTCGATGGAGAACGAAGGCGAGAAGCAGCTCCAAGCGGCCGCACAGTTCCTGTTCACACCGGAGAAGGCGAGCGAGGTCCTGGCGCAATGGACGCCCGCGGACCGCATCTTCGTGCTGCCCTTCGACGGCACGGTGCGCACCGTTTTCGAGGCGAGCGGCGACCCGGCCGGGCAGAGCCAGTTGCTCGGCGATGTCGCGGAGCAGCATGCCGGCGGCGGCACGGACATGTATGCCTGTGCCGAACAGGCGCTGCAGAAGATCACCGCAACCGCCGAGCTTGCGAAATACCTACCGGCGATCGTCATCATGACCGACGGCCGCACCGATGGTAGCGCCGACCGCTTCCTCGAGCAATGGCATCAGGCGCCGGTGCGCGTGCCGGTGTTCGGCATCACTTTCGGCGACGCCGACAAGAGCCAGCTCGACAGCCTCGCCAAGGCGACATCGGCGCGCGTCTTCAATGGCAGCGGAGATCTGGCAGGCGCCTTCCGCGCCGCTCGCGGCTACAATTAAGGCAGGACATGCGCGGCTTTGGCAATGATTGGAACTGGATTGTGGCGGGCCTGGTTTCCGCCGCGCTGCTGATCGGTCTGAGCGCCCTCACCCAGTTCCCGTTCCTGGTCTCGGCGGTGATCTCAGCGCTGGTCTTCGCCGGGCTGGTGTTCGTGCTGGCGCCGCGTCAGCTGTTCGAAGGGCTCGATCTCAGCTCGATCAGCGGCAGCCGCGTTGCGTTTGCCCGCGAACTCCTGGCGCAGGCGCAGCCGGCCGCAGACCGGCTCACGGCAGCTGCCGGTTCGATTGCGGACAGGGACATGAAGGCCAAGGTGAAGAACCTGTCCGACATTGCCGCCGACGTGATTTCCAAGGTCGAACAAAAACCGGAGACCGCGCCTTCGGTGCGGCGCTTCCTTACCTATTATGTGCCGCAGGCGGCGGAGGTGGCGGAGGGCTACGCGACGCTGGCGAACCGGCGGGCGCCAAGCCAGGCGCGGCTTGCGAATGTCGGTGCTGTCATCGCCAAGCTGCAGGATGCCTTCGTCCATTATGCCGACAGCCTCGCCGACAGCGAACTCGGCACGCTCGACGTTGACCTGCGACTCATTCAGGAATCGCTCAAAGAGGATATCGGTCGCTGATGGCCATTTCACGCCGCGCTTTCGGACTGGGACTGCTGGGTGCCGCCGCGGCCGGCACCGGCGGCTATCTGACGCTGAAAGACCGGCCGGAATTTCGCGGCTATCTCGGCAACCGGGCACATCTGTTCGGCTTCATCGGCGGCGAGAAGCAGGCCTTCCTCGCCGATCCGGATGTCGTCCATGCGCTCGGCGGATATGGGCTGGAGCTCGACGCGCGTGTCGCGGGCTCTGTCGAGATGGTCCGCGAACAGGTATTGTTGTCGCAGAAGCCGCAGTTCCTGTGGCCGTCCTCGTCGATCATGGTCGATCTGGCGCGTGAAAGCGGCGTGGCGATCCGCAACGACCAGGTCGTGCTCAATTCACCGATCGTAGTCTACACCTGGGGACCGGTGGTCGAGGGACTGAAAAAGAGCGGGCTGGTCACGGTCGCCGCCAAGGGCGGTTACAACCAGCTCGACCTCAAGGCGCTGCTCGAGGCCATCCTTGCCGGCAAGAACTGGTCGGATCTGGGCATCGCCGAGCTCTATGGCCGCACCCGGACCGTCTCCACCGATCCCAACCGTTCGAATTCGGGCTTCATGTTCGCCGGCCTGGTGCTGAGCCTGATGAGCGGCGACGTGGCGACGCAGGAGCTGCTTGCCCAGCATGGCGATCAGGCCAAGGCGATCTTCCGTAGCATGGGGTTGAAATCCTCATCGTCGGGAAAACTGTTCGACCAGTACATTGCCGGCGGTCTTGGCGCCGAGCCGATGGTGGTGGGTTATGAGAACCAGCTGGTGGAATGGGCGCTTGCCGACCCGGCCCGCTGGCAACGCGTGCAGGCCGGCGCCGGCGCCAAGCCTGAAATCCTCTACCCGCGCCCGACGGTCTATTCGGCGCACCCGCTGATCACCATAGACCCGACCGTCGACAGGTTGCTGGAAGCACTGACCAGTCCGAAGCTGCAGGAGCTCGCCTGGTCGAAGCACGGTTTCCGTGGGCCGCTCGGCACGGTCGCGGCCGGCAGCGACACCATTGCCGGTGTGCGACCGGCGGAAATCGAGGCAGTGCTGCCCATGCCTTCGGCCGACGTGATGCTAGCGCTGCTGTCGCAGTTGGACGGATAGAGCCTACCGCCCCATCCTGTTCCAGGCGTCGAGGCCGGCGATTTTGTAGGCCTCGGCCAGCGTCGGATAGTTGAAGGTGTTGTTGACGAAGAAGTCGACCGTGCCGCCGAGGTTGATCACCGCCTGGCCGATGTGGATCAACTCGGTGGCGCCCTCGCCCACAATATGCGCGCCGAGCAGGCGGCGCGTCTCGATCGAGAACAGGAGCTTCAGGAAGCCGGTGTCGACGCCCATTATGTGGCCGCGCGACGTCTCGCGGAAGCGCGCGACACCAACCTCATAGACACCGCCGCTCTGGCGCACCTGCTCCTCGGAATGGCCGACCGTCGAGATCTCCGGCACCGCATAGATCCCATAGGGAAAGGTTTCCGGCGGCGGTGGCAACGTCACGCCGAAAGCATGGCAGGCCGCCACCCTACCCTGCTCCATCGATGTCGAGGCAAGACTCGGAAAGCCGATGACATCGCCGGCGGCGTAGATGTTCGGCACGCTGGTCTGGAAAGTCTGCGGATCGACCCTGATGCGGCCCCTGGAGTCGGCCTCGATGCCGATCACGTCGAGACCCAGGCTGCCGACATTCCCGGTGCGGCCGGCGGCGTAGAGCACGACCTCCGAACGAATGGTGCGGCCGTCGGCCAATTCCACCTCGGCGGCTTCGGGCCTGGAGCGGATTTCCTTCACCGCGCTGCCCAGCCGGATCGTCATGCCGCGATCGCGCATCTGGTGGATGAAATCGTCGACGATCTCGCGGTCGACGAAATCGAGGATGGAGTTGCGCGGCTCGACCAGTGTCACGGGTACATCGAGCGCGGAAAAGATCGTGGCATATTCGACGCCAATGACGCCGGCGCCGATCACGGTCAACGTGCGGGGCAGGCGGTGGAGCTCCAGCATCTCGTCGCTGTCGAAGACACGGGTCTTGTCGAAAGGCACGTCGCTCGGCCGGTGCGGCCGGGTGCCGACCGCGATCAGCGCATTGGCGAAACCGACTTCGCTGTAATCGCCATTGTCCGATGTCAGGCTGACCTTGTTGGGGCCGAGGAACTTCACCGCCGCACGCGCGCTCTTGACCGCGTTGCGCATGAACTGGTGCTGCAGCACCTCGACCTCGTGGTCGAGCGTCTTGTGCAGGCGCTCGATCAGGTCGCCGACCGAGATGTCCTGCTTGACCCGGTAGCCGCGCCCGTAAAAGCCGCGCTCGCGCCAGCCTGACAGGTTAAGGACCGTTTCGCGCAGCGTTTTCGAGGGGATCGTGCCGGTGTGCACGGAGACGCCGCCCAGGCGCCGGCCGCGGTCGACCACCAGCACCGATTTGCCGAGCTTGGCCGCTTGCACCGCCGCGCGGCGGCCGGAAGGGCCGCTGCCAATGACCAGCATGTCGTAGTCCATATCGCCCCGTCCCTCGCCTCTTTCCCAGAGTGCTTTTGTTGCGCCGCAACAAGCTAATGCCATCCGCGTGCCAAATTCAACCGGTTCGGATTATGCTCGTCGCGGTTCGAGCCTTGCGCCCCGGTGATAGTCCTGGCCTTGATTCCGATACAGAACTTCACCATCTCATCATCGAGTGGCCCGCACCCTATGTCGGGCCTCGTTACGAGGAAATGACATGAACGCGCGCGTTCTCGACGGCGAAATCATCAATACCCGGCTCGACGATGTCAGGGCCTATGAAGGCGTGCGCACGAGGCGCATCCTGGCCTTCGTGCTCGACTACGTCATCGTCGCATTGCTCACCATTCCCTTCGCCATACTGGTGTTCTTCCTCGGACTCTTGACCCTCGGGCTTGGCTGGATGCTGTTCGGCTTCCTGGTGCCGGCCGTCGCCATCCTCTATATCTGGAACACGCTGGGCAGCGCCGACCAAGCCACCACGGGCATGAAGATGATGGGCATTCGCCTCGACCGACTCGACGGCAGGCCGATCGATGGCCTCACCGCGGTCGTCCACTCCGTGCTGTTCTGGACCGGCAACGTCATCCTGTCGCCGCTGGTCCTGCTGGTGACCCTGGTCGCTGATCGTAAGCGCACGCTACATGACCTTCTGCTCGGCACGGTGGTCAGCCGCACCGGCCGTTAAAGGCATTTTTCGGAAGCGCTCCCGTCGCGTCAGCGCAAATGTGAAGGCGTCCGCTTGCCCGCGCCTTCACAATCCTGTTGAATTTTTCGCTTTCCGCGCCAAAGGTAGAGCGACTCGAAGGAGTGTTTCCAAGGCTCGATGACGCAGCATCCGACCCAGTCGCCGCAGTTCTTCCTGACCGCGCCGTCGCCGTGTCCCTATCTCGACGGCCAGTTCGAGCGCAAGGTGTTCACGCATCTGGTCGGCGACAAGGCCTCCGAAATGAACGACCTCCTGACGCAAGGTGGCTTCAGGCGTTCGCAGAACATCGCCTACAGGCCGGCTTGCGAGACCTGCCGCGCCTGCGTTTCGGTGCGCATCCTCGCCCAGGAATTCGTTGCCAGCCGCAACATGAAGCGCGTGCTGCAGCACAATTCCGATCTCGTCGGCGCGATGCACGATGCCGAGCCCTCGACCGAACAATATTCGCTGTTCCGCAGTTATCTCGACGCCCGCCATCGCCGCGGCGGCATGTCCGACATGACGGTGCTCGACTATGCCATGATGGTCGAGGACACCCATGTCGACACCAAGGTGATCGAATACCGGCGGCGCGGACCCGATACCTTCATCACCGGCAAGGGCCAGGGCGAACTCATCGCGGTGGCGCTCACCGACAAGATGGCCGACGGGCTGTCGATGGTCTATTCCTACTTCAATCCCGATTTCGAGGAGCGTTCGCTCGGCACGTTCATGATCCTCGACCACATTGCCCGCGCCAAGGCGATGGGCCTGCCCCATGTCTACCTCGGCTACTGGGTCAATGGCTCGCGCAAGATGAATTATAAGATGCGCTTCATGCCGCAGGAGCATCTCGGCCCGAAAGGCTGGGAACGCTACACCAACGAAGCGGTTTCACGCTGAGTTTTTCCACGATCCACGCTTAAACTGTTTCAACGCGGGCGATGCTGGTCTTTCAGCCGGTTGGCTGGAGAGAGTGCGCCATTGCACCGGCCAGCCACCAGCCTGTATTTCATTGCGAAAGTTCCTGCATGTCCTCTCCCTACGATCACCAGAAAGGTCTTTTGATAACCGCCATCGGCGGCCTGACACTGACTGTCGACATACCATTGATCCGCCTCGCCGACGGTGGCGCATGGACGATCATGCTGCTGCGCACCGGCACCACATTCGTCGCGGCCATGATCATCTGGTCGGTCTGGCGCTCCCTGAGCCGGAACGCCCCGCCGCTCATCCCCGGCTGGTCGGGGCTGATCGTGGCAATATGCTATGGGCTGACCAGCGTTACCTTCATCACTGCCGTGTACCACACATCAACCGCCGACCTGGTGTTCATCCTGGCCTTCAACACGGTCTTCGCGGCGCTGCTGTCGTGGATATTCCTCGGGGAAACACCGCGGCTGGCGACGATCATTGCCATGGCTGTCATGATCCTCGGCGTGCTGGTCATCGTCGGCGGCTCGATCGGCACCGGTCACCTCTTCGGCGATTTCATGGCGCTTTGCTCGGCTTTCTTCGTCGCGGTGGCCATCACCATCTCGCGCGCCAGCGGCAAGGACATGGGTTTCACCTCACTCGTCGGCGTCCTTCTGCCGCTTGGGCTGGCAGCCTTCATGGTCACCGGCGAAGGCTTTCATGTGAATGCGCCATGGTGGATCATCTTCAACGGCGCCGTCATCATGCCGATCTCGTTCTTCTGCCTCGCGGCCGGGCCGAAATACATTTCAGGACCGGAAGTGGCGATGTTCTACCTGCTCGAAACCGTGCTGGCGCCAGTCTGGGTGTGGATGATTTTTGCCGAGACGCCGACCCGCAACAGCCTGATCGGCGGCGGAATCCTGACCGTCACGCTGGTCGCGCATTCGCTCTGGCAGTTGCATGACGGCCGCAAGCGCCGCGTAGACTTCGCTGTGCACCATCCGGTGTAGGAGAACCGGGCCAGTATAAGGGTATCTGGCTTTGGGTCAGGCGCTGGCCTTCTTGGCCGCGCCAGCTTCCGGCAAGATCTCGATCTGTGGACCGGCCTCGATCTCGGCCGCCGAGTCGGCGGCCATCTCGTCGGAAAGTTCCACCTCGCGCAGCCACTCGCGCCAGATCGCGACCAGCAGCGCCATCAGCACCGGGCCGATGAAGAGACCCAGGAAGCCCATGGTCTTGACGCCGCCGATCAGGCCGAAAAAGGTCGGCAGGAAGGGCAGTTTTATCGGCCCGCCGACGAGCTTCGGACGCAACGTCTTGTCGACGATAAACAGCTCGACCGTGCCCCATATGAACAGCGCCAGGCCGGCCATCGGCGAGCCGCTGGCGGCGAGGTAGATCGACACCAGGGTGAAGGACAGCGGGGCCCCGCCGGGGATCAGCGCCATGACGCCGGTCAAGGCGCCGAGCGTGACCGGCGACGGCACGCCAGCCAGCCAGTAGGCGATGCCCAGCACCAGCCCCTCACCGATCGCGATGACGGTCATGCCGGTCACGGTCGACGAGATGGTCGCGGGCACGACGCGCGAAATCCGCTCCCAGCGTGTCGGCAAGATACGCTCGCCCAGACGGTCGACCTGGCCAGCAAAATGCTCGCCGTCGCGGTAGGCGAAGAACAGCGCGATCATCATGAACAGCAGCGTCAAAAGCAGCCCGAAGGCACTGCCGCCGGCGGCGAGCGCGCCGCGATAGATGCTGCCGATATTGGCGCCGCTGACCAGCTGGATCAGTTCGCCGATGCCGCCGGGATGGCCCAAATTGGTGGTCCACTGCTCGTTCAGCCATTCGCCCACGACAGGCATGGTGGCGATCCAGTGCGGCGTCACGGCCCCATGGCGGTTGGTTTCGATGGCCCAGCCGACCCATTCGCGCACCTCGTTGATGGCATAGGTGCCGGCAAGCGCGATCGGTATGACCAGGAAGGCGAGAATGAACAGGATGGCAAAGGTGGCGGCTATGGTGCGGTTGCCGCCAACGCCGACCAGCAGGCGTCGGTAGAGCGGCCAACTTGCGAAAGCGATGACGAGCGCCGCCAGAACTGGGAACAGGAAACCGTGGAAGAAATAGACGCCGGCGGCGACAATCAGCACCAGCAGCCAGCGTGCCGCCGACAGCGGCGGAATGACAGCTGACCGCAGCGGCGTCGACAGGCCGAACAGGCGCTGCTGCCGTTCCGGTTTTTGGATTCTCGCTTCCTTCAAATGCCCTGCTCTCCCCGGCCCATCCGGTCAGTTATGCACTGATATAGTGCAGCAATCGTGACGATACTCCAAAATGATTGGAAATCGCCCCGTCGGGGCGGAGATGGCCGGCAGGCCATAGGGCCACGCGGAAGTGCTGGCCTGTTCTCTTACCACAAAGAGGGCATCACGGCAGGTCGTACCGGCCCCCTCTGTCGCCTTCTGCGACATCTCCCCCTCGAGGGGGGAGATCAGCGCGTCATCCGAACTTGCCCGTCCTCGGGAATCCCTTTGGCACCATGCGCCCGGCCGACGCACGGGCGCCGATCCATTCGGCCAGTTCCTCGCGCGAACGGGTGAAGGTGCGGTCAGCCGAATCCTGCCAGGACAAGCCGGTCTCCAGCGTGAACGGCTTGAGGTCGAGCAAGCCGCCATCCTTGTATTTCTGCAACCGCACGCCCTTGCCGCGGCCCATCTCCGGAATCTCGGAGAGCGGGAACACCAGCATCTTGCGGTTCTCACCGACGATAGCCAGGTGATCGCCGGTGACCGGCACGCAGCGCTTGGCCTCGTCTGGCGCCTTGACGTTCATCACCTGCTTGCCCTTGCGGGTGTTGGCCACGACTTCCTCCTCCGGCACGATGAAGCCGTTGGCCTCGAACGAGGCCAGCAGCAGCTTGCGTTTCGGATCATGGACGAAGGCAGTGACGATATCCTGGTCATTGTCCATGTCGACGATGATGCGGATCGGCTCGCCATGACCGCGCCCGCCCGGCAGCCGGTCGGCACCGATCGTGTAGAACTTGCCGCCGGTTGTGAAGACCAGCACCTTGTCAGTGGTCTGGGCATGGAAGGCGACCTTGAGGCTGTCGCCTTCCTTGAAGGTCAGCATCGAAAGGTCGGCCAGATGGCCCTTCATCGCCCGCAGCCAGCCCTTCTCCGAAACCACCACGGTGACCGGTTCGCGCTCGATCATGGCGTGCGCGATGTCGGTCAGGTCGTGCTCGGGCGCATCGGCGAACTGAGTGCGCCGCTTGCCGAGCTCGGTCTCCGGGCCGAATTTTTCACGCAGATTGGCGACTTCCCACTTGATCGTCGACCACTGCTTCGCATCGGACGCCAGCAGCGCCTCGATCTGCTTCTTCTCGGCGCTCAAGCCGTCGAATTCCTTGCGGATTTCGAATTCTTCCAGCTTGCGCAAAGCGCGCAGGCGCATGTTGAGGATGGCTTCAGCCTGCGTGTCGGTGAGCGACCAGCGGGCCATCATCACCTGCTTGGGCTCATCCTCCTCGCGGATGATCTTGATCACCTCGTCGATGTTGAGATAGGCGATCAGGTAACCGGCAAGGATCTCCAGCCGTCTTTCGATCTCGCCCAGGCGATGCCTCGAGCGACGGACGAGCACGTCGCGACGGTGGTCGAGCCATTCCTGCAGCACGCCCTTCAGCGACAGCACATTGGGCACCTTGCCGCGCGACAGCACGTTCATGTTGAGGGGGAACCGGCTTTCGAGCTCGGTGAGCTTGAACAGCGATTCCATCAGGATGCCCGGATCGACGGAACGGCTCTTCGGCACCAGCACGACGCGGATGTCCTCGGCACTTTCGTCCCTGACATCCTCCAGCAGCGGCAGTTTGCGGGCCATCAACAGTTCGGCGATCTTCTCGATCAGCCGGGCCTTTTGCACGCCGTAAGGAATTTCGGTGACGACGATGCTCCAGGTGCCCCTGCCCTGATCCTCCTGGCTCCATTTCGACCTGACACGAAAGCCGCCGCGGCCGGTCTCGTACGCTTCGAGGATCGAGGCGCGGCTGTCGACGATGATGCCGCCGGTCGGGAAATCCGGGCCCTGGACGAAATCCATCAGCTTTGCCACCGGCGCGTCCCGGTGCTCGATCAGGTGCAGTGCGGCGTCGCAGAGTTCGGCCGCGTTGTGCGGCGGGATCGATGTCGCCATGCCAACCGCGATGCCGGACGAGCCGTTGGCGAGCAGATTGGGAAAGGCGCCGGGCAGCACCACCGGCTCCTCGTCTTCCTCATTATAGGTCGGCCGATAATCGACGGCATCCTCGGTGATGCCGGCGAGAAGTTCGGTCGCGACGTCCGTCATGCGCGCTTCGGTGTAGCGCATGGCGGCTGCGTTATCGCCGTCGATGTTGCCGAAATTGCCCTGGCCGTCGACCAGCGGATAGCGCATCGAAAAATCCTGCGCCAGCCGCACCAGCGCGTCATAGATCGACTGGTCGCCATGCGGATGGAACTTGCCCATCACCTCGCCGACGATACGGGCGCATTTGGCGAAGCCCTGGTCGGGATTGAGGCGCAGCAGCCGCATGGCGTGCATGATCCGGCGGTGGACCGGCTTCAGTCCGTCGCGCACGTCGGGCAGCGCCCGATGCATGATGGTCGACAGCGCATAGGCGAGATAGCGCTCTTCCAGCGCCTTCTTCAGATCGACCGGTTCAATGTTGTCGCCGCCGCCATCTTCAGGTGGCAAAAGCCTTTTTCCCATGGGCTGGAACTAGCCGAGCGGGTGATTCGCGGCAAGAGGCGCGAACCGCGCCGACCGCCTTGCGCGCTTTCTGCAACACGGGACGGCAACGGCGGGCTTGCCGACCAACATCAATCTGTTACATGCCGCATCTATTGCGAAGCGCGATGATACCGGGTGGCCCGATCTTCATGCCAAATTCACTGCTTTGTCGGATGACGTCGGAGGCAGGTTTGCCTTTCGCCGTGATTTTTGACCATTGTGGCGGGAGATGCCTTTTTCCGGACCAGTTCGTCACGGAATGGTGATGGCGCAAAGAATTGAAAAATAATTTCAGGATCTCAGGGAACTCCGCGATGACAATCAGACGCTCAACTCTCCGGAAATTCGCTCTTTCGACCTTCTTGCTCACACTGCCGCTGAATGCGGCCCTTGCCCAGGACACGGCGGTCGCCGATCGGCTGAAGGCGGCGCTGGCCGCGCAGGGCATCGACGTCTCCTGGACCGGCGTGACCGGCGACAACACCAGCATGGTGTTGCAGGGCGTGTCGGTAAAGCCAGCGGCCGAAAAGGAGCCCCTCACCATCGGTGACGTCAAACTCGAAGGCATTACCGCGGCGAATGGTGGCTTTGACATCGCCACCGTTTCGACATCGGCCTTCGAACACAGCAAGGACGGCGTCACCCTCGATCTCAGCCCCTTCGTCATCCATGACATGGCGGTTCCCGCCGACGGCGCAACGGGCCCGCTCGGCTCCCTGATGATGTACAAGTCCGCCGAACTTTCGAACATGACGGTCAAGGTCGCCGACAAGACCGCCTTCTCGATGGACGGGCTCGCCATCGAGATTACGCCACCGGCCGACGGCAAGGCTATGGAATTCACCGGCACCACGGAAAAGTTCCACGCGGATCTGACGCTGGTCGATGACCCCAAGTCGAAAGAGGTGATCGATGCGCTTGGCTACCAGAACATCTCGGGCAATTTCGAGATGGCTGGCACCTGGCAGCCAACCGACGGCAAGATGGACCTGTCGAAATACGACATCTCCGTCGAGAATGCCGGCACGCTCGGCATGACCTTCAACCTCGGCGGCTACACGCTGGACTTCATCAAGTCACTGCAGGAGATGCAGAAGAAGATGGCGGCACAGCCCCAAGGCGCCGACAATTCCGCGCAAGGCATGGCCATGCTCGGCCTCTTGCAGCAGCTTTCGTTCAACAGCGCTTCGATCCGTTTCGACGACGATTCGCTGACCGGCAAGGTGCTGGACTATGTCGGCAAGCAGCAAGGCATGTCGGCCAAGGACGTCGCCAACCAGGCCAAGGCGATCGTGCCGTTCGGCATGGCGCAGCTCAACAATCCCGAATTGACGGCGCAGGTTACGGCGGCGGTCAGCAAATATCTCGACGACCCCAAGAGCCTCGAAATCTCGGCCGAACCGCCGGCATCGGTGCCGTTCGCGCTGATCATGGCGGGCGCCATGTCCAACCCCCTCGACCTGCCGAAGACGCTCGGCGTGGCCGTCAAGGCCAACGAGGACTGATCGAATTAGCTATCTTCTCCCCGTCACTATACGGGGAGAAGGTGCCGGCAGGCGGATGAGGGGCAGCGCCTACGCTTGCGAATATGAATTCGATTCTGAAATGAAACGATTGCCTGTCAAAAGGCCTCAGCTGCTACGACCGCTCGCAAATCGCCAGCACCCGCGCAGCCCCTCATTGTCCTGCCGGACATTTCCCTCGTATAGTGACGGGGAGAAATGGCAGTTGCAACGCTGCCGTCAGTCCTTCTTGATCGGCGCGACACGTAGGGCCAGTTCGCGAAGCTGCTGCGGCGAGGCTTCCGAGGGCGCGTTCATCAACAGGTCATAGGCCTGCTGGTTCATCGGGAACATGGTGATCTCGCGCAGGTTCTTGGCGCCAACCAGCAGCATGACGACGCGGTCGACACCGGCGGCCATGCCGCCATGCGGGGGTGCGCCGTACTGGAAGGCGCGGTAAAGGCCGCCGAAGCGCTCTTCCACCGTGGCGCGGTCCAGCCCGACGGTCTCGAACGCCTTGACCATGGTTTCAGGCAGATGGTTGCGGATGCCACCGCTGGCGATCTCAAAGCCATTGCAGACCATGTCGTACTGGAAGGCCTTGATGCCGAGCAGATCCTCGCCGTTCAGCGCATCGATGCCGCCCTGCGGCATCGAAAACGGATTGTGGGCGAAGTCGATCTTCTTCTCGTCCTCGTTCCATTCGAAAAACGGGAAATCGACGATCCAGCACAGTTCGAAGCGCTCGCGGTCGACGAGGTTCAACTCCTCGCCGGCGCGGGTGCGTGCCGCTCCGGCAAAGGAAACGAACTTCTTCGGATCACCGGCGACGAAGAAGGCGGCATCGCCATCGGCGAGGCTGAGCTGCCGGCGGATCGCCTCGGTGCGCTCCTCGCCGATGTTCTTGGCGAGCGGGCCGGCGCCTTCGAGCTTTTCGCCCTCCTTGCGCCAGAAGATGTAACCCAGCCCCGGCTGGCCCTCGCCTTGCGCCCAGGAATTCATGCGGTCGCAGAAGGCGCGGCTGCCGCCGGTCTTTGCAGGAATGCCCCACACCTCGGCCTTCGGGTCGTTGGCCAGGATGTTGGCGAACACCTTGAAGCCGGAATCGCGGAAATGCTCCGAGACGGCCTGCATCTCGATCGGGTTGCGCAGGTCCGGCTTGTCGGAGCCGTATTTGCGCATGGCGACATCATAGGGAATGCGCTGGAATTTCTGTGTTACCGGCTTGCCGTTGGCGAAGGTCTCGAAGACGCCCCGCATCACCGGCTCCATGGTCGACAACACGTCGTCCTGCTCGACGAAGCTCATTTCGAGGTCGAGCTGGTAGAATTCACCGGGCAGACGGTCGGCGCGCGGATCCTCGTCGCGGAAGCAGGGCGCGATCTGGAAATAGCGGTCGAAGCCGGACACCATGATCAACTGCTTGTACTGCTGCGGCGCCTGCGGCAGCGCGTAGAACGTGCCGGGATGGATACGCGACGGCACCAGGAAGTCACGCGCGCCTTCCGGCGAGGAGGCGGTGAGAATCGGCGTCGAGAACTCGGTGAAGCCGACATCGGTCATGCGCTTGCGCATCTCGGCGATGATCTTCGTGCGCGCCACGATGTTCCTGTGCAGCGTCTCGCGGCGCAGGTCGAGGAAACGATATTTAAGCCTGATGTCCTCGGGATAGTCGGGCTCGCCGAACACCGGCAGCGGCAATTCCTTGGCGGCCGACAGCACCTCGATCTCGCGGGCGAAAATCTCGATCTCTCCCGTCGGCAGGTTGGCGTTGACGGTCTCGGGCAAGCGTGCCTTGACCTCGCCATCGACGCGGACGACCCACTCGCCACGCAAGGTCTCGGCGACCTTGAAGGCAGGCGAATCGGGATCGGCGACGATCTGGGTCAAACCATAGTGGTCGCGCAAGTCGATGAAGAGCAGGCCGCCATGGTCGCGCACGCGATGCACCCAGCCCGACAGGCGTACGGAATTGCCCACATCGCTCTTTCTCAACTGGGCACAGGTATGGCTGCGGTAGCGGTGCATGGTCATTGGTAAAGTCCGGATGCTGGGTGCGGGCCGAGGCCCGGCTCGAAATTGGCGCGAAAAGCGCATGAGAGGCCGGCTTTGTCAAGGCAAGCGGATGGCTTTGGGCCATTGCCGGACCTTGAGCGGCATTGCCTGAAATATCGAAGCGTTCGTCGCGTATGCGGCATCGGTGAAGACGCTGAATGTCGACACAGATTGAGTGACCGCCTCCCGGCAGAAAATCAATTTGGCGGGGGATGTTCCTGCGGCCAAGTCTTTCGCTTCGCCGCTCTGTTGTGCATCTCGGCCAGTTTTCGCTCGGCCGACTGGGAAAAACGGCGATTCCGGCGCCCCAGCCGCTTCACGACGCCAATGCCGACGCTTGACGAAAGCCTTCCCGGCTGAAATCTAGGAAGACCCTACTCCTGCCAAAAGCGATTTGATGCACGTCATCACCACCCAGAAAGAACTCGAGACCGTTCTCGCCGCTTTCGAAAAGTCGGATTTTGTCACCGTCGACACCGAATTCATCCGCGAAACGACCTTCTGGCCAATCCTGTGCCTCATCCAGATGGCGGCCCCCGGCGTGACGGCGCTGATCGATCCGCTTTCGCCCGACATAAACCTCACCCCGTTCTTCAGGCTGATGGCCAACGAGGCAGTGGTCAAAGTCTTCCATGCCGCCCGACAGGACATCGAAATCATCGTCCATCTCGGCGGCCTCGTCCCACATCCGGTATTTGACACACAGGTCGCGGCGATGGTCTGCGGCTTCGGCGACAGTGTTTCCTACGACCAGCTCGTGCAGCGCATCACCGGCGCGCGGCTCGACAAATCGTCACGTTTCACCGACTGGCGCCACCGGCCGCTTTCCGACAAGCAGCTCGACTATGCGCTGGCCGACGTCACCCATTTGATCGAGGTTTATCAGCACCTCAGCGCCGAGCTGGCGCGGGAAAACCGCGCCCACTGGCTGAATGAGGAAATGGACATCCTGACCTCGCGCGAGACCTATGATCCGCATCCCGAAGACTCCTGGAAGCGGCTGAAGATGCGGCTGCGCAAGCCGCAGGAGCTGGCGATCGTGCAGGCCGTGGCGGCATGGCGCGAACGCGAGGCCAGGGAACGCGACGTGCCGCGTGGCCGCGTGCTCAAAGACGATGCGATCTACGAAGTGGCACAGCAGGCGCCGCGCGATGCGGCGGCCCTTGCCAAGCTGCGCACCACGCCCAAGGGCTGGGAACGCTCCTCGACGGCGACAGCCTTGCTTGGCGCGGTCAATATGGCACTGGCCTTGCCCAAGGAGCAGATGCCGAAACTGCCGAAGAATTTTCAGCCCCCCGAAGGCTCAAGCGCCGCGGCGGAACTGTTGAAAGTGCTGCTCAGGATCGTTGCCGAAAAGCAGGGCGTGGCCTCGAAAGTGCTGGCCTCCAGCGACGATATCGACCGCATCGCGGCCGAAGGGGAAGATGCCGATGTGCCGGCCCTGCAGGGATGGCGCCGCGCCGTGTTCGGCGAAGCGGCGCTGAAACTGGTGCGCGGCGAAATCGGCATCAAGTTCGACAAGCGCAAGATCGCGGTGTTCGATCTGTAGGCGCCTGCCGGCGCGGCTCAAACCACTTGCAGCAGGTGCAGGGCGAACCAGATCCACCCCAGCAAAAGAACCACCGCCCCGAGGACGAAAGAACGGTTGCGCAGCAGCAGGTTGTTGCCCGTCAGGTGGATCCCGGCCTGGACATAGCGCGTCAGGACGAAAATCCACATCAGCGCCAGCGTAAGATAGTTGACGCCATTGGTCAGGTGCAACGCCAGGCACAGCACATAGAACAGCACCGGCAATTCGAATTGGTTGATGAGATTGCTGGCAACGCTGGAGGCTGGTTCGGTCGAGCGCACCTTGTATTGGCCGGCCTTGGCTTCACCCGAGTTGACGGCAAAAAATCTGCGGCGGCCGAGGACCGCGTAAACGATATAGATCAGCAGCACGTGCGCAAGCATCGGCCAGAAGATCGCCGTCTGGTTCATAAAGTGGTCCCTGCCCTGTTCGGCATCAATTCTGGCGTCATCAATCCTGGCGTCTCAGGCCCGCCACCCAAAAAACGGCAATTATGGTAACCGGGACGGCGAGAAGCGCGAACTTGGTGACGATCAGCGCCGAGGCTAAGGCCAGCGAATCCGGGTTGGCGTACAGAAAGTCAGACAGAAGCCGCGCCACAGTGACGTTCTGGGCATAGTCGGCGATCGTGTAGGGCAGCACCAGGACCAGCGCGAAGATCGACTGCACCTGCCCTGGCAGCACCCGGAAATTCTTCAGGCGACGACCGGTCGTCAGGATCAGGCTGACCAGCGTCAGCGATAGCAATGCCGGAAACAAGAGGTCGAAGGTCAGATAGTGCCAGACCAGAATGATCTCGCCGCCGCGCCGGCCGAGCGCCGTCAGCCAGGCCATGCCTTCATCGGGCGTAAAACCGAAATAGCGCATGTCGAGCGACGGCAGGCCGCCGCTCAACTGGCGGAAATAGAAGAACTCCAGCACCGTCATGAGAATGAAAACCGCCGCCGACAGGAAACAGAGGGCGGCAGCGTGACGTGACAGCCGCAGGACCGCCGCCGTCAGGCTTCGCCCGATTCCGTCGGAATCAGGCTCCGCCGGGATAGTTCGGGCTTTCGCGGGTAATCGTGACGTCATGGGCGTGGCTTTCACGAAGTCCGGCGTTGGATATGCGCACAAAGGTGGCGCGTTCGCGGAAATCGGCAAGATCGCGACCGCCAACATAACCCATAGCGGCTTTCAGGCCGCCTGCAAGCTGGTGCAGCACGCCAGACACAGGTCCTTTGTAGGGAACCTGCCCTTCAATGCCTTCCGGCACCAGTTTCAGCGTATCGCGCACCTCGGCCTGGAAGTAGCGGTCGGCGGAGCCGCGCGCCATTGCGCCGACAGAACCCATGCCGCGATAGGCCTTGAAGGAGCGGCCCTGGTGCAGATAGACCTCGCCTGGGCTTTCGTCGGTTCCGGCCAGCAGCGAGCCTATCATGGCGGCGCTGGCGCCGGCCGCGAGCGCCTTCGCGAGATCACCGGAATATTTGATGCCGCCGTCGGCAATGACCGAGGCACCCGATTTGTGCGCCGTCTCGACCGCCGACATGATGGCCGAAAGCTGCGGCACGCCGACACCGGCAACGATGCGGGTGGTGCAGATCGAGCCCGGGCCGATGCCGACCTTGACGGCGTCGGCGCCAGCATCGATCAGGGCCTGCGTGCCTTCGGCGGTGGCGACATTGCCGGCCAGGATGCGAACCGAGTTGGAGAGTTTCTTGGCGCGCGCGACCGCATCCAGCACGCGCTGCGAGTGGCCATGCGCGGTATCGATCACCAGAAGGTCGACGCCGGCCTCGATGAGGCGTTCGGCGCGCTCGAAGCCGTCGTCGCCGACGCTGGTGGCGGCCGCCGCGCGCAGGCGACCCTGCGCGTCCTTGGTGGCGTGGGGGTTCAGCTGCGACTTCTCGATGTCCTTGACGGTGATCAGGCCGACGCAATTTCCTGACTTGTCGACCACGACGAGCTTTTCGATCCGGTGCTGGTGGAGGAGCCGCTTGGCTTCGTCCTGGTCGACATTCTCCTTGACCGTGATCAGGTTCTCACGGGTCATCAGTTCGTAGACCTTCTGCCCCGGATCGGAGGCAAAGCGCACGTCGCGATTGGTCAGGATGCCGACCAATCGGCCGGTCTTGTGGCCGCCAGTGCCGCCATTCTCGACCACCGGTATGCCGGAGATCGAGTAGGTGCGCATCAGGGACAGCGCATCGGCAAGCGTGGCGTCGGGGCCGATGGTGACCGGGTTGACCACCATGCCGGATTCGAATTTCTTGACCTGACGCACCTGCTCGGCCTGTTCGGCCGGCGAAAAATTGCGGTGGATGACGCCGATGCCGCCGGCCTGGGCCATGGCGATGGCGAGACGCGCTTCGGTGACGGTGTCCATCGCCGCCGACAGGATCGGCACGTTGAGGTCGATGTCGCCGGCGATGCGGGTGCGGATGTCGGTCTGGCCGGGCATGACCTCGGAATGGCCGGGCTGCAACAGCACGTCGTCAAAGGTCAGCGCCAGCGCGCCGGTGGACGTTTCGATGATCTTTGCCATGGCCAGCCCTTTGAATGCGGAAAAAGCGCTGGACCAGAATGGGCAGCGCCGACTCTCATCTTCCCTTTCAGGATTGGCGCTGGCTGGTAACACGTCGCGGCGCCGATGAAAAGCCGATCGTTGCGGCGTTCCGCGTTCTAGTCGCCAGACTTCCCCGCCAGAGCATCAAGCAATGCATGACGTGGCGCTGCAAAAGGACTGACGACAGTGACCCCGCCCCATGTGAAGCCGTCTTGCAGATCTTCCGAGACCAGCAGCCGACAACCAGCTTGCGAGGCCGTGGAGAGAATGACCGAGTCCCAAATGCTGAATCGGTGATCGGCAGCCAGATCAGCGGCCATCATCATCACATCTTGCGTCGTCGCGGCAACGGAGAATGCGTCGCTCCAGCTCAGAAGGGCATCCCGTGCCTCCGCGGGCGGTCTTCCTGCCTTGCGGACCAAAACGTTGAACAGTTCACCAAGAACCTGAACAGGAATAACGGCGTCATCTTGCTGGACATTGCGCAGCAATTCGAGAACGACGTCGCGCTTCTCCGCACCGTTCACCCCTTCCGCGTAAGCAAGGACATTGGTATCGAGCGCGATCTTCAATGCTCGTCCTCGTAGAGTTCATCACGCGTCCAACGCCCGGCATCCATGACAGGCTGGCGCTCAAGGCGCGACAACAACGCCGCGCGCGATCGGGCAGCCACACCCTCCTGATGATCCGCGGGCACGATCCGAGCGACCGGACGCCCGTGACTGGTCACCACGTAGCTTTGTCCTTCGCGAACGCCGCGCAGCAGGAGAGAAAACCTGCGATTGGCATCGGCTGCCGAAACAGCTTTGTCCATGATAATGTCCCATAGTAGTTATATTCACTACAATAATGATGTGTACCGCTCCCTGCAAGGTGTCCCTTGCCTGGAACGGATATGATCTCTGCCGGCATGGGCATGTCAAAGCGAAAGTCGGCATCCTTGCGGTCGCACAAAAGTGACAGCAAATTAACACGACATCGGTGCCCGGCCGTGATACCCGCCCCTCGTATCGGCTCGCCCCCGGCCGGAAAGAGAATCTGAAACAGGCACGCTCGTGAACCGCACCATTCCGCTCATCCTGGCGGTCGCACTTTTCATGGAAAACATGGATTCGACCGTGATCGCGACGTCGCTGCCGGCGATCGCCATCGACATCCATACCAGCCCTATCGCGCTCAAGCTGGCGCTGACCGCCTATCTGGTGTCGCTGGCGATCTTCATTCCGATCAGCGGCTGGATGGCCGACCGCTTCGGCGCCAAGAATATCTTCCGCGCCGCGATCGCGGTCTTCATCGCCGGTTCGGTCGCCTGCGCCTTCTCAGGTTCGCTGCCGGCCTTCGTTGTGTCACGCTTCCTGCAAGGCATCGGCGGCGCCATGATGACGCCGGTCGGGCGCCTGGTTCTGGTGCGTGCGACGCCCAAGAGCGAACTGGTCGCGGCCATGTCGTGGCTGACCATTCCCGCGCTGGTCGGCCCGCTGGTGGGCCCGCCGATCGGCGGCTTCATCACCACCTACTTCACCTGGCACTGGATCTTCCTGATCAACGTGCCGATCGGCCTGATCGGCATCTGGCTGGCCACCCGCTTCCTGCCCCAGACCGAATCCATGGAGACGCCGCCGCTCGATTTCATCGGCTTCGTGCTCAGCGGGTTGGCGGCATCCGGGATCGTGTTCGGCCTGTCGGTGGTCAGCCTGCCCTATTTGCCGCCGGCGACCGGCTTCATCACCGTGGCCGTCGGGCTGGTGTCGGGCGCGCTCTACCTGATGCATGCGCGCCGCGCCAAAAACCCGCTGCTGGCGCTCGAACTGTTCCGCAACCAGGTGTTCCGATCCTCCGTGCTCGGCGGCTCGCTGTTCCGCATCGGCATCGGCGCGGTGCCGTTTCTTTTGCCGCTGATGTTCCAGATCGGCTTCGGGCTGACGCCGTTCCAGTCCGGCATGATCACTTTCGTCTCGGCAATCGGCGCCATCGGCATGAAATTCGTCACCGCGCTGATTTTCCGCGTCGTCGGCTTCCGCCGCGTTTTGATCGTGGGCTCGCTGGTCGCCGCCGGATCGATCGCCATCAACGGCCTGTTCACGCCCGACACGCCCTACCTGCTGATGCTGTCCGTGCTTCTGGTCGGCGGCTTCATCCGCTCGATGTTCTTCACCGGCGTCAATGCGCTGTCCTATGCCGAGGTTTCGGCCGAGGACACCAGCAAGGCAACGCCGATCACCGCCGTGTTCCAGCAATTGTCGATCGCGCTTGGCGTGGCGGTGGCCGGCGGCATATTGGAAGTGTCGACGAGCGTCCATGGCGGACCGCTGACGCTGACGGATTTCCACACCGCCTTCTTCATCGTCGCCGCGATCTCAGCCGCCGCGGCGCTCTCTTTCATGCGGCTGGCGCCGGATGCCGGCAACGCCGTGTCGGGCCATGGCCGGCTGACGACACCGAAGGACCTGCAGCCGGCGAGATCGCCGGGGGAGTGAGTCCGGCCGTTTCGTTCTCCCCTCGCGAGAGAAGGCGGATCGGGCGCGGAGCGCCGAGACGGTTGAGGGGTGTTGGACGGAGTGAGACATTGGTGCTCCTTGGAACACCCCTCATCCGTCGCCTTCGGCGCCACTTTCTCCCACAAGGGGAGAAGGAAGGGAGCGCCCCTTAAAATCCTTCGCCAGCAAATAGAGTTCGACCGACTCATCGCGCGAAGCCGGCGGTTTGACGTGGTGGACGGAGCGGAAATTCTTCTTGAGCATCGACAGCAGCTCGTTTTCCGCGCCGCCCTGAAAAGTCTTGGCGAGGAAATGTCCGCCCGGCTTCAGCACGGACAGCGCGAAATCGGCCGCCACCTCGCACAGATGCATGGTGCGGATGTGGTCGGTCCGCTTATGGCCAGTGGTCGGTGCCGCCATGTCGGACAGCACGACATCGGGATCGCCACCCAGCGCCTCGGACAGTTTGCGCGGCGCATCCACGTCCAGGAAATCCATCAAAAGCACCGGCGCTCCAGGCACGGCATCCATTTCCAGATAATCGATGCCGACGACATGCGGGTTTTCCGCCGTCGATTTCGTGCGCGCGGCTGCCACCTGGCACCAGCCGCCGGGCGCAGCGCCAAGATCGATCACCTTCATGCCGGGCTTTAGAAGATGATGCTTGTCGTCGATCTCGATCAGCTTGTAGGCCGCGCGCGAGCGATAGCCATCAGCCTTCGACCTCTGCACATAGGGATCGTTGATGTGGCGCTGCAGCCAGCGGCGCGAGGACTCCTTCAGGCCGCTCTTCTTCTTGATACGCGTCTTCAGCACGCGAATGCCGGCCGTTCCTGGCTTTTCCGGTTTCTTGGTCATCGCTTGATTTCTTGTCCGAGCATGATCATGCTCTGCCACGCCCATCATTGCGCCAGACGCCGTCATCGGCCATCAGTTCGCTCAGTATGCCCTCGCGCAGGCCACGGTCGGCGACACGCAGCCGCTCCGACGGCCAAACCGCGCGGATCGCCTCCAGTATGGCGCAGCCGGCCAGCACCAGATCGGCGCGATCGGCGCCAATGCAGGGATTGGCCACACGCTGCTGGAAATCCCAGCCGACCAGTCTCTCCACCATGCGGTCGACGCTGTCGCGGTCCATCCACAGCCCGTCGACCCGGCGGCGATCATAGCGTTCGAGATCGAGGTGGACGCCGGCGAGCGTCGTTACCGTGCCGGAGGTGCCCAGCAGATGGAAGTTCGGGTTGGCCTTGAGGTGGCTTAGCCGGTCGCGGCCATCGAAGGCGGCCAACCGGCCGGCAACGTCATCGACCATGGCCGTGAAAATCTCGCGTGTCACCGTGCGGCCACCGAAACGTTCGGCCAGCGAGACGACGCCGACCGGCAGCGACGTCCAGGAGACGATATGGTTGGCGAGGCGCGGCGACCGGCGACCGGTGAGATCGATCAGTGCGATTTCGGAAGAGCCGCCGCCAATATCGAACAGGACGACGCCCTGCGTGTCGCGCTCGACCAGCGAGCCGCAGCCGGACACCGCCAGCCGCGCCTCGGTCTGGCGGTCGATGATCTCGAGCTTCACGCCGGCCTCGCGCTCGACGCGTTCCAGGAACTCGACGCCGTTTGCCGCCGAGCGGCAGGCTTCCGTGGCGATCAGCCTTGCCTTCCTGATCTTGCGGCTGCGCAATTTGTCGCCGCAGATCTTCAGCGCCTCGACGGCGCGGTCCATCGCCGGCTGGCTGAGCCGGCCATTGGCAGTGAGCCCTTCGCCCAGCCTGACGATGCGCGAGAAGGCATCGATGACGCGAAACTGGCCATGCCGTGAGGGAACGGCGACCAGCAGCCGGCAATTGTTGGTGCCGAGGTCGAGGGCCGCGAAGACGGGAAGCTCGTGCACCGGCGGGCGGCGGACGCCCTGCTCCGGGCGCGGCGTTGAAGCGACGGGCGAGATCACCGGAGCCGCCTGCTTCGGTTCCATGGCCGAGACAGCGGCTTTGCCTGGCATCGGCGATCGATTGTCTTGGGGGCGCGCTTCGTCGCGCGCAAAAACCTTGCGCCCTCGCCTTCGCTTGCGCCGCTTCTTGGGCTTGCCCTTCTGGTTGCGGGTCGCGTCGCCCGCCGGCCCGTCGGCGGAGCCAAGCTCCGTCGGGCGGCGTTGCTGCCAACCGGCTGTCCCCGAGCCAGATGGCCCTGGGGAAGCGCTGGACGCGCCCACCTCCGGCGCGCCTGCGCCGGTGTCGCGGTCTTCCACTGTCGTTCCTTCCGGCGCCGCGCGAACCGATGACGGACGCTGCAGGCGCTTTGGCATGTTTCAAGTTGCCGCCAGACTAACAGCGGTGCGCCCGATCACCAAGAGCCATGCGCCGAATTTTGCCGGCTGGGCTCCCAAGCCGCCTTCGTGCGTAATCTAGCCGCAAGGCTGGATTGATAGTGTGAGACTGTCGGAGACGATCTCCCGGAAGAGCCGACGCCTCACCGCTTGCTGGCGCCTTTGCACCGCCTTCGGTGCAGGCGGATCTTGCAGGTGGGTAGCACCGGTAAGCGTTCGCGGTTGAATAGCCGGCTTCAATGAGGCATTTCTGAAATGAACGGAAGAAGCCGGGCAACCGGCCTCCCATCTTCAAGAGAAAAGGAAGCGGACACGCAACGCATGGCAGTCAGGCAATGAACTGGAGACGCTATTTCTGGCCGGTCGTCGGCGGTGCCGCGGTGATCTTCTCGCTGCTGTTGCTCTGGCACGAGCTGCGCGGCATCTCGATCGACGATGTCTGGGACGGGCTTGCCGCCATTCCAACCCGTGGCTGGGTGCTGGCGGCGCTCAGTTCCGTCATCGCCTATGCCGCGCTCGCCGGCTACGACCACATCGCGCTCCTGCATATCGGCAAGAAGGTGTCGTGGCTGTTCGTGACGCTCTGCTCCTTCACCACCTACGCACTTTCGCACAATATCGGCGGTTCGGTGTTCTCCGGCGCCGTCATCCGCTACCGCGCCTATGGCACCAGAGGGCTGACCGGACAGGATGTCGGCGTGCTTGTGGCAATCTGCTGGATCACCTTCGTGCTGTCGACCATCCTGATGGCCGGCCTGGTGCTGGTGTTCGAGCCCGAGATCCTCGACCGGTTTTCCGGCATTGCCCATCATGGCCTGTCGGAAGCGGCCGGCATTGCGATGCTGCTGATCGTCGCCGCCTATATATTCGGCAGCTGGCTGCATCTGCGCCCGCTGAAGATCGCCAGCTTCCAACTGCACTATCCGGCGCTGCCGATCGTCGCCAGGCAGTTGCTTATCGGCCCGATCGAATTGCTCGCCGCCGCCGCGATCATCTTCTTTGCCCTGCCCGAAGCCCAGAATCCCGGCTATTTCGTCGTGCTCGGCGTCTTCCTCGTCTCCTTTTCGGTCGCCCAGCTCTCGCACGCGCCGGGCGGGCTCGGCGTGTTCGAAGTGGTATTTCTCGCCGGGCTTTCCGACATGGACCCGGTGGGCGTGCTGGCCGCACTGCTGGTGTTCCGGCTGCTTTATCTCATCATCCCGCTGATTCTCGGGCTGGGCATCGTGCTGTTCTTCGAACGCTCGCAATTCAGCCGGACAGAGAGCTGAGGCGCGGCCAGCGGGCTTCTCCTGTTCACGGGCAGAAGCTGCCGGCAGGCTGATGAAGGGCAGCGCAAACTTGTGCGATTGCCCGATTTGTACCGCAGAGCAGGCTTGACTATTTTCCGCTGGCGGCTACAAGGCAGCGCTCAAGCGGCTCAGCCGCTCGGCCGCGCGGTTCATGACCGCACCTGCTGGGGAATAGGTTAACGGTAGACCCACGGACTCTGACTCCGTTAGTCCTGGTTCGAATCCAGGTTCCCCAGCCAAACAAATCAAGCACTTAGCCAAATCTAGACACGCCGAACAAGCCGCCATGTCGCGTTTGTGTCGCGTCAAGCGCCAAGCAGGGACTTTTCCGCCGCTGCCAGTTCTTCCTGGTCATTGGTGCCGGGGAACAGGTGTCCGTAGGTGTCGGCGGTCATGACGATGCTGGAATGCCCCATGCGCGCCTGCACCGTCTTGATATCCTTGCCCTGCCCGCCGGTTTTCCTTCGGGTTGAACATGGCCGCGGAAATCATCTATTGCCCGTTGTTTGTTTTCGTCAGTGTTGAAACGAGGCTGGTCGTAAGCCATCATAATAATAGCCCGGAAGCCTGCCTTGCCTGATGCAAATTTGGGATCGTTGGCGACTTCAAGAACTGATTGCATCGGGGTGCCGTTCTGCCGAGCAGTCATAACCCCTTGTGCGGCTCCAGCGACCTGCGCACATGCTTCATCTGTGGTCATTGCCGAGACTGAATGGGCCGTCACGCTCGCACAAAGACCAAGCGCAACAACGAGTGGGAATCTACTCAAGATACACCCCTCCCTTTTCCCCCAGCAAGCATTGCGCAATCTAGGATTGCACGCAAGCTGCCTTCAGGCCTTGCGGAGCCGCACGCCAGCCCCGCCGCCGTTCTCTGGGATGAACTCGACGCCAGCCGCCTCAAGGGCGCGGCACACTGCTTCGACATTATTCGCCATACCGACAGCCTGGCCGTCGCTGCCCTCCATGCGCTTGACGGTCGGCACAGAAACCTTTGACAGCTCTGCCAATTCCGGTTGTGTCATGCCGACGAGCGTTCGAGCAGCGGCGATTTGTCGGCCTGTCGGCTTATCCATTCGGATCAACTTTATCTAAAAGTGTTGACGTTTGTGCCAATGTGATCTATTCGTATCACTGTAATACGAAAACATCAACCTGGAAGTCACCATGCCGAACACCCATGTTCCGGCGGCCGGCGAAACTATGGCCGCTGTCGAGGGAATGCACATCATCACCGGGCGATTTTCTCGCCGCCGGCTCCTTGTCGGTCTCACCTCTGTTGCAGCCATGGGAGCAGCTACAACGGCCTTGGCCCTGCCGGCGCCGCTTACCCTGGTCGCGCCCAGCAGAGAAAGCACCGAGGCCAAAATACGCCGCATCGAAGCCTTATTGGACACGCTGCCGCCAGAACTGGCCGCCGCCTATTGTGCGCAGCTGCGCAGATGGATTGACCATATAGTATGGATGAACGAGGGCGGCGCTCCCCGTGCTGAAATCCTGGCATACATTCGCGGCCTGAAGGATAACGATGGAGTCTTCGCGCAATTCAAAGCGAAGTTGTCGGGGGCGACCATATGAACGCGCCTGTCAGCCTTCTAAAGCCCTATGGAATGCCCGCTGGGATAGATCCCCGCACATGGCCCAGCGAAGTCCAGAAGCGCCTTGACGATCTCTTAGACCGCGCCATGAGCCTCATCACCGCACTCGACCTTATGGAAGCCGATTGCGATCTTGAAGACGGCGCGGACCATGAGCCATACATGGCGGGCTGGTCTGGCGACAACGACGACCGGGAGGCCGATCATTGCGACTTGGAAGACGACGGCACCGAGGAACCGACGCTAGGCGCACCGAACCGTCACCACAATCAAACCCACTGGGCAGACGGCGCGCGTGGCGACCATGAGCGGGAGGTATGCACCGACCGGGAGCGGGATGATGCCGAGATGGATTTTCCCGGCTTTATCGAAGGCGGGCAGGGGATCTGAATCCCCGGTTTTATCAAAGTCTAACGACCGGGAAAGCGAACTGGAAAGGACACCGAGTAACGGTTAATTCAACCATTGCTGGTATTATGCGAAGTGTGGTAGCGGCGGCTCCGGCATTGCTGGCGGGGGCTGGGTGCCGGAGCCGCCTACGCAGTCAGGTTGGGGTTTGACCGCGCTGTTCCAAAATAGGACAGCGCGGTCAACGATTCATTAAAATGATCCCCATCACCTCCGCTGATTTGGCCGGCGGCTTCGCTCCGAGCTTTTGTTCGCCTGTGGGGTCGGCGCCAGCGGACTTCAACCGATCATGTAGGAATAGAGGCCCGCTTCCTCACGGTGGCGGGCCGCATCTCCTTGCCCACTACTAAACGCCCCTCTCAAAAAAAGGTCATTCTTCGCCTTCACAGATTTTGCCGATGCAAATCATTCCGCCGCAGCACTGGCTGTCACTTGTGCAGCTTTGACCCTTCTTCTTTCCTTGAGTGCCGTCCTTGCACATGTCAAGTGGCTTAGGATGATGGTGCTTATGGATAATGTCATCTGCTTGAATTTATTGTGTAATATTTGCTGCACGGGCGCGAAAAGCAACGGACTCTGACTCCGTTAGTCCTGGTTCGAATCCAGGTTCCCCAGCCAAACTGGATGTCCCACGAATGATTTCGCCCCGTCCGGCTCGCATGAGGCCGCCGCAGCTGCCGATTCTGCAAGTCCACGAGGTGGACGCGGCGAGTGAGGTTGTCGTTCGCAGGAAGCTGACGCGTGGGCGCGTGCTGCCATTCTTCGAGAGCTTGCCACGTTGCTTTGTTGGGCGAGAGAATTCACTGCACGTGGCCGTGACGTGCGGCTGCTGTCGGCACAGTATGTTGAAGCCTATCCCCCCATGGTTCGTGTAACTTCATCGTGACCCGATCTCCAGGGAGGAACAATCGGAATGAACTCCAAGTTGGGGGCCAGCCAATCAGCTTGAGGCAGACCACGACCAACCAATGGAGCATGTCATGAGATTTCCACGCTGCACGACCACTGCGGCCGCCGCTTTTATGTTCGCGACCTTCCCTGCGCTCGCCCAGACGAACGGAACACCTGCACCAACCCCGGCGACCACCCAACAGCCCGGTGCCGGGCAACTGCCGGATGTGAACGGACAGGCGGGTGGGCCGACGCATGAAATGATTCGCCAGATGATTGAGCAAGCCGTCCAGGAGAGAATGCAACAGGATCGGAGCTCCAACGAAGGTAACAATCGGCAAGAGGAGGGTGACAATCGTCAACAGGAAGCTTCCCGTCATGGAGACGGATGGCGGTGGCACCGCAATGGCGGCCCAGCCGGTGAGCATGGAATGGTCGGAAATCATGGTCCTCGCATGATGCGCGGCACCGGGATGCGACTTGTACTCGCGCTTCTGGACACGGATGGTGACGGATCGCTGTCCGAGAACGAGGTCCAGGAGGCTGTCGGCCGAATCTTCTCTGCAATCGACCAGAACGGTGACGGGAAGATCGACATGGATGAAATCCAGTCCTTCTCGCATGGCTCTGGGGGCCGGGAAGAAATGCCGTAATTGGCTGGTGTCTTAGCTTGAATCCGGCTGGTCAAAAGCGGCTCCGAATGGCTCGGAGTTTAGCGAACGCCACAGGCACCAGGGGCGGCTTTGGGGAGAGGCAACACGGGCGTGGGCGCGTTCTCTCCCCCGGTGCCGGTTTCCAATCGCCGATCCAGTGACCTGGGGTCAAGTCGAGCGGGGCGTCCGGCCAGATGCCTTCGATGGATCATCCGTTCAAGGCGGTCATCCGTAAAGCAGCCTGATGGGGCGGGGCCCGGGCCATGCCAGAAATAATCAAGTGCATGCGGTGTGAGACGGAGTATGAGGTGACACGGCGCAACTCAAAGCGCCGCGTCATCACCAAAGAGCTCTGCCGGGAGTACGGGAACGATTTCCCGCTGGAGGAAGGCCACTACACCGTTACCCTCATACCCACATACAAAAGCCCGCCGTGGTGACGGGCGGTTCAGCCTCGCCGGGCAACTTTACCATTTATTCGCGCAAAAGCATCCGCGCGATAGCTCAGGCGGTGAGCCACCTACCTGAGTCGATTTCGAAGCGCCATAAACCGACATTGGGAATGGCTGACCTTCAAGTAGCTTATCCCGCGTTCACCTAGCCCCTCTCGAATCACAAGTTTCCCGGCGGGCGGTCCAGCAGCAAAGACCGAGAAACACGGACAGCTGAGCAGCTTGAGCACATCTTCCGATCGACCGATTACCTGAGCAATCCACCCGATACGACCGGCCGTTGTTGCCGTTGATCCCGCTCCATAGCGGAATGCGATTGGAGGAAATATGTGGACTACACCCGGTAGACGACATCCAAGTCATAAACGGTAGCGCCTGCTTCGTGATCCAGAAGCATCAGGACGGATGGGATCCGAAGACCGAAGCCGAGAAATCTATGCTGCGCGGCCCTTATAAAAAGGAAGCCGCTTTGTAAGCCCTGGGGCGCTCGGGATGGGGCAAAAAAGCGGGGCGCGTTCCCGAATGCGCCCCAATAAGCGGAGTTCCGCGGTCTTATTTGTTGCTGTTGCCCGGCCCAGTCGTCGTGGTGGTCGTATCGCAATTGTTACAGTCGAGCTTGCCATTATTCACCTGACCGCTTGGTCCGGTCGTTGTGGTGGTCGTGGTCGTCCCGTTGTCATTGTTTGGCGGATTTCCGCTATGTCCCTGTTCAGAGGTAGTTGTCGTAGTGCTGCCTTTAGGGTCCGCAAGCGCGGGAGCGGAGGCTGCGAATGCAAGTGCCGTCGTGACGATAAGAAGCGTTCTCATGGTTCCTCCCTAAGACGCTTTGTGCGCCGCATCTTTGGAGGCAGGGCCTTCTGTGCCTAATTTTAGCATACTCTAATAAACATTTAAGGACAATCTATCCATAATGGGATTATGGGTGCTGGAAGGCCTCGACATGAGCAATTTCAAACTGACCCGCTGTCGGCGGTTGACAGCCCCACATGGGGCCCACGTTACTCGCGCGAATTCGGCTAAGCAATTGACATAGCTAAGCTTATTTGATCCCAGTGACTGAATCCAGGTTCCCCAGCCACACGTCTTTTATCGTTGCCTTTCAATTTAGTGAACATTAGCAAATGCTAAGTGTACAGCTAAATGGATGTTCCACAGGGCATTTGGTTGCTGAAAACGCCCTCCCCTTGATGCTTGACGAGGTGTCCGCGAGCGTGGCCGCAGAGAATTCAACCCCAAGTAGAGTGACTCCATCGACACGGGTTCCGGCCACGTTTGATCGGGGCGGCGCCCTCCATGGTCAGCCATGCGTGCCAGACCGACGACGGATGCGCCAGGCTGAAGAACTGCGCTACTCCGCTGGGCGGTAAGGTTGGCGATTGCGCATTCGCCGGGAACAATGCAGCCTAGCCTCAAGGCTCGAAAAGCTATTCCCGGAGCGGGACCATGCAGCAAGGATACGCGGCACAACAATTGATGCAGCAGTCATGACCCGCTCCCAGTTGGCCGGCGTCATCCTGGGCTTGTCCCTGGTGGCAGCACTTACCGTTGTCCGGGCGATCGATCCGCAGCCGTTGAGACTCGCCCGCGAAGCCACATTCGACCAATATCAGAGGTTGGCACCTCGCAGCTTCGAACCGATGCCTGTCCGCGTGGTCGACATCGACGAGGCCTCATTGCAGCAGTTCGGGCAGTGGCCGTGGCCCAGGAATCGCATGGCTGCTCTGGTCGAGAAACTGACGGAGCTTGGTGCGGCAGCCATCGCGTTCGACATCCTTTTCGCCGAACCCGATCGTTTGTCGCCTCGCAGTGTTGTCCGCGAGGTGCCGGGCATCGATCCTGCCCTGCTCGATCGCCTGCCCGATAATGATGAAATCTTCGCCCGATCGATCGCCGGCAAGCCGGTTATCCTGGGTTACGGCATCTCCAACGAAGGGACCTATCGGCCGCACATGAAGGCTGGCATCGCCTTTACGGGCGAGAGCCCGATGGAGGCTCCCCCTCATATCAGGGCAGCCACACCGCTGCGGCCGCACCTCGAGGCCAATGCCGCCGGTCTCGGACATATCAGCCTCAATCCGGGCAGATCGACCGCGGTGGTCAGGGCAGCTCCACTCTTTCTGACCGATGGCGAGCAGCTTTATCCGAATCTTGCCCTCGAAGCCATGAGGGTAGCGCAGGGCGCATCCACCTATCTGATTGCCGGCGTGCCGGATCGGCAGGGCATAATGATATCCGTCAAGATCGGCGACTTCGTTATCCCGGTGACCTCGGCCGGCGAACTCTGGCTCTATGTCAGTCCCGACAGGCCGGAACGATATGTTTCTGCGAAGGACCTGCTCGCACCCGCCGGCGTCTCACCCAAAACAAGGGCCGCCATCGAGGGCAACATCGTGTTTGTCGGCACTTCCGCCGCGGGGCTGCAGGATATTCGTGTCACTGCACTCGGTGAGAACGTGCCCGGTGTATCGCTCCACGCGCAGATGGTTGAACAGATCCTGTCCGGGCATTATCTGTCGCGGCCCGACTGGGCAAACGGGCTGGAAATCGCGTCCATCGCGATCCTGGGCACCCTTCTGGTGTTTCTCACGATTTTCGTGAGCCCGGCGATTGCGCTCGCCTGCGGCCTGGCGATCACGGGCCTTGCGCTCGTCGCATCGTGGCTTGCCTTTTCGCTGGCCGGACTGCTGTTCGACCCATTTGCGCCGATCGTCATGGGCACGATCACGCATTTTGCGACAACCTCTTTCCGCTTCCTGGTGACCGACCGGGAGCGGCGCGCGATCCGGCGGGCCTTCGGCCAATATCTATCGCCATCGCTTCTCTACCGCATCGAGCACACGCGCAACGCACTTCGTCTTGGCGGAGACGACCGCGAACTGACCGTGATGTTCGTCGATGTGCGAAACTTCACCGAGATCAGCGAAAGACTGCCGCCCACCGCCCTCGTGCGGTTTCTGAACACGCTTCTCGACGCGCTCAGCCGTCACGTCACCGCCAATGAAGGCACACTCGACAAGTTCATCGGCGACTCGATCATGGCCTTCTGGAATGCCCCGGTCGACGTCGCCGATCATTCTGCCAAGGCCGTTCGCGCGGCATTGGCCATGCGCGAGACGATGGCCCGCCTCAACGAAAGCGATGCATTCGGATTCGGGGCCGGGCAGACGGTTCGCATCGGTATCGGAATCCATACCGGCATCGCCTGCGTCGGAAACATGGGAGCGGAGTCGCGATTCAACTATTCGGCCGTTGGCGACGCGGTGAACATCGCAGCGCGTATCGAGACAGCGTGCAAGACGGTGAGTTTCGACATCCTCGCGTCCTACGACACAGTAAGATCGCTGCCCGGCTGGGCGTTGCTCGAAGCGGGATCGCTGGAGCTCAAGGGAAAGAGCGCTAGGACGAGAATCAATGCCGTTGTCGGCGATGAAAATGTTGCGTCGTCGCCGGATTTCGCGGAATTGCGGCTTCTCCACGGCAAACTCATCGAGGCGTTGCATTCGCGCTCGCCAGGCAGCCGAAAGATCATAGCGGCGGCCAAAGCCAAGGCCGCGGGGCTGCCGGCAGACTTGCAGGACTTCTATGGCCGGATATCGCGCAGACCGGATGATTTTCTTGCCAAACGGGCGGGAGCAGCGGTGGAGGCGAATGCCGGCTATGCGGAGCAACAATTCGGCTCCGGTTCCTGACCTGCATTCAAACAGGGCCGTTGACCGCAGGACTCGCTGGCCAGCGAAGTCGAACACCAGACGCGCGCCAAGAAAAAGAGCGGCTATCCGTCGCCCGTGCCGTTCCCATTGCCCTTGCCGTGGCCGTTGGATTTTCCGGGATTGCTGCCATCATGCTTGCCTGGATCATTTCCATGGCCGTTGTTGCCGTCATCGGTGTCGCCATGCGGTGGGTCCGGCGGACCGGGTGGGCTAGGTGGGCTAGGCGGACTGGGCGGAGTGGGCGCCGGTGAGTTGCGCTGCTGCGGCCGCGCCCTATCCTCTTGCTGACTGGCTGCCATAAGCCCGCAATTTCCGAGTGCGGCAAAGCCTCCCGAAAGCTGCTGATTGCCTGTCAGAAACGGCAATGCCCGCGAGGTGCCGAGTGTGCTGAGCACAGACCGATTGACCTTGGTAACATCGGTCATTGCGCCTGATGGCGTCGCGACCACACAATCGCAGCGCCGCTTCAGTTCCCTGCATCTGCCGCCGCTGCAGAATCTGGCCACCCCCTTCAGAAGCACGACGGCGGTTTTGCCGTTGGGCGCGATGTGGACATCAATGCTGTTCCCCGCACGCCTATCGTGCCTGCAGGCGTCACGATCTGGTAAGCTGACGAAGGCGAGCTTCCGCTTATCCAGCGAAACGTTCCCTTGGCAGCGCGGATGGTCAGGTTCTTGACCGAATTCTCATTGTTGAAGACATACTTGTCGATGACAACGGAAGAACCCCACCCTACCGCCAGCTTGGTGCCATCCAGGAACACGAATTGGCCAAGCCCGGTATTGGATGTGCTGATACGTTCGTCCCGATAAACGGGTGCACTGACCACCAGCGGTCCGGTTGCGCCGGTAACGGCAGTCTTGATCACGACCGCTTGGCCCACTGCTTCGGCGGCCATGGTCGGCGTCGCATTGCTGAACATCGCGGCCAGCGCGGCAATAGCAGCCCACCTCAAGGACGGCATGGCATCCCCCTGCAACGCCTTTGTTAGCACATGCTTGAAAAGCTGTCTCTACAGCAGGGCATAGATCAATTTAAATTTAAGTAGAATATGCCTCTTCCGCTTAGGAATGCTCGAGCCAAGCGGCGCGGTGGGCGCATCAAGCCGTTCGTCAATTCATTGACATGGCGTGCACTGCCGGAAACGTCGGCAACAGTTGTGGAAAGACCAACACCGCCGCGCCGTAAAGCAGCAAAGCGGTGCCCGATAGCTTTGCTATCCTCTCTCCTGCCGGGAAGGTCTTTTCCGCAAAGATCAGCAAGGTGAGCATAGCCATCGCAGCAATGTTCATGATCCCGAGAGGAAAAAGGGCAAGAAACAAGAGCCAGCAGCAGCCCAGACAAAAGAGCCCATGCTCCCATCCCATGCGCACCGCGCCCCAATGTCCATCGCGCCATGAGGTGAGGATGAAACTCATCGGAGTACGGCATTTGGCCAGGCAGAGATCCTTGAGCGGCGAAAGTTGATAGGCGCCGGCAATGATCAGCAGCACGCCGCCGATGCGGGAGGCGGTCGCCGCGGACATTCCTGTATGCGTTGCAATCTTCTCCGCGCCAGCCGCGCCAGCAAAGACAAGCACGCCCGCCGCGCCCCAGACCAGCATGTAGCCCCCCATGAATACCCAGGTTGAGACGAAGGTCTCACCGCGCCCCTGCCGACCGGCCTGGACCTGGTGAAACGTCAGGATCATGGGGGCGGCTGTCGGAAACATCATGGCGGTCATCATAATGATCCAGACTGCAAGGAACAACGGCGCATTCATGCCCATGGTGGGCGTTTTCATTTCCATTGGCATGTCTATGCCAGTCTGCTGCCAGACGAGCATGGCCCAAGCTGCCGCCGCGATAGCGATCAACAGCGCGACAATGATGTTTCGCTGCAGCGTCAGCGATGGAGTTCCCGCATTGGCCATGGGCGAGCCCCGTTCCGATATGGGAGCGCGGCCTATTGCTGGCCGGACCAGTTGATCGGCGCGTAATGCCCGTTTCGGCGGGAATTGTCCCAGCGCATGCCGTGGTCGCCGAACGTGCTGCCCGGCACGCCCATCGCCATACCAAGCCAGTCGGGATTGACGGGATGGCCGGTCGCGGCCCACATCTCGCCGTCCTCGCGCATTGTCGGCAGTGGTTCGACCGCCATCTGCATGACACCCGGGATTTCCACCGACCGCTTCTTGCCGTCGATCTGGTACTTGATCGGCACCTTCCTGACTCCCAGGTTCGTGCCGATCAGAGGCGCGAGCATAGCCAACGGACCGCCGGCGGCGCCGGTGAAGATCGCGCCCAGCGCCTCCATCTGCCCTTCATCGGCCCGTTCGTCGATATAGGCGGCAGCCGTCCAATTGCCGTCCGCCATCGGACCCGGAGTGTGGGCAATCATCGCAACGTTGAGGCCATCCAATCGAGCGTCACCGTAGTTGCCCGTATCGATATGGAAGGCCATGGCGACATCGCAAACGCCTCGCGTCGGCCTTGATGTCAGCTGCGCGTTGGGCGACATCAGGCAGGGACATACGACGTCGCAGCTACAATTCTCGAAATAGTTTCCAGACAATTGCCAACCGGTTGCCATTGGCTCCTCCCCATCGTGAGGCGCGTCGGCGTATCGCCGCTTTCTTGGCAGGTGGCGCCGCTTCACCTCCATCGGCGAGCGGCTAACAGGCCAACACAGCGAACGATCGGCGCGCTAGACCAGTCAATTCAGGCTACATCGTTGCCCGGAAGTGTCAAGTTGCAACCGCCACCAGACCCCGGCGCGTGCTTGATGAAGTTTGTCCCGTCGCATGTCCTGATACCCGCGCAATTCGGTTGGAGGTGCCAGAAGGAAAGTTCGAAAAGCTTCTAGGAAGCTAGATACTGAGGCTGTTTCCAAAGGGTGGCTCAATCTTCATTCTGCCTCACTATCGCGGCCCGCACCCTCTACACAGAATGGCCGTGGACAAGCAGCAGGACGCCTTGCACAAGATGAGCGACAGGTCCGACGAAGGCGGACATTCTGGGCCAAATGCCTGTTGCGCCCTTCAGCAAAGTTGACGAGTGTTTATGGGGTGGTCATAAGAGCAACATGGTCTGAGGGCGGGACGGTGACGCATCGGTCTGCAAAACCGACGTAGTGGGTTCAATTCCCACTCAGACCTCCATTTTTAAAAAAGCCGCCCGCGCCTACAGCCGTACCTCTCAAACAGTGGCGATTGTACTCTGAGCGTTTGCCATGCCTGGAGATTTCGGCACACATTGTTGGTGACGAAATCTGTCCGGAACTTGGCTGCCTGCCAACAAGAACTAACGAGACCCCATGGACCGCTTCGACCTCGGCACCTACCGCCGCCCCATCTCCACCCGCTCCGCCGAAACCCAGCGCTGGTTCGATATCGGGCTGAACTGGTGCTACGGTTTCAACCATGAGGAAGGCATCAAGTGTTTCGAGAAGGGGCTGGAGACGGATCCGGACTGCGCTTTTGTTCATTGGGGCATCGCCTATGCCGCCGGGCCCTTCTACAATCTGGCCTGGAAGGAGCATGGCGAGGCCGAGGCGAACAATGCGACGAAGCGTTGCTTCGAGCATGTCCAGTTGGCGCGCGCCAACGCGGCTGGCGCCAGCGACATCGAAAAGCGGTTGATCGAAGCGCTGGCCTGTCGCTTCCAGAAGCCGCAGCGGGTGAGCCCGCAGGAATTCGAACAGTGGGATGATGCCTATGCCGCCGCGATGCGGCGGGTCTACCAGGATTTTCCCGACGACCATGATGTGATGGCGCTGCTGGTCGAGGCGCTGATGATGCGCACCGTCCGGCGCCTATGGAACCTCAAGACCGGCGCGCCGGCGCCGAATTCCGATGTCGTCGAGGCGCTGGAGGTCTGCGAGCGGTCAATCCGGCTCGCCGACGAAGGCCGGACGACCCAGCATCCGGCGATCCTGCATCTGCACATCCATCTCCTGGAAATGTCCACCATGCCGGAACGCGGCATGCGCTCGGCCGATCTGCTGGGCGAAATTTGCCCCGATGCGGGGCACATGAACCACATGCCGGGGCATATCTATGTGCTGTGCGGAGAATACGAAAAGGCGAAGTTGGCCAGCGAAAAGGCTGTCCGCGCCAACGACCTCTATCTCGCCTATGCGGATGAGCCGACCTACTACCTGCTCGGCTGCTGCCACGATCTGCATCTGATGATGTTCACCTGCATGTTCCTCGGCCAGTACCGGCCGGCGCTGTGGGCCGCCGACAAGGTGCGCAGCCTGGTGACGCGCGATGTGGTCAGCCTGCCCGATCGGCCAAAGCTCACCCAGACGGTGGAAGGCTATCATGCGATGAAATCGCATGTGCAGGTGCGCTTCGGCCGCTGGCGGGAGATCGTGGACGAGCCGATCACCGCGGAGCCCGGCCTCCACGTGCTCACGGCCGCCATGCAGCATTATGCCAAGGGCGTCGCGCATGCGACGTTGAAAAACTTCGCTGAGGCCGAGCGTGAGCGCGACCGATTCCACCAGCATATGGCGCGCATTCCAGTCGAGCGGCGTTTCCTCAGCAACCCGACCCGCGCCTCGCTCGCCGTGGGCGCTGCGTTGCTTGATGGCGAGCTTGCCTATCATCAGGGCCGGCATGAGGAGGCCTATAGGCATCTGCGGCAAGCGGTCGAGCTCGACGACAATCTGTCCTACACCGAGCCGTGGGCGTGGATGCACCCGCCGCGCCATGCGCTGGCGGCGCTGCTTCTCGACCAGGGCTACGCGCAGGAGGCCGAACAGATCTATCGCGACGATCTGGGCTTGAGCGACAAGGTGCAGCGCTGCGCGCAGCACCCGAACAATGTCTGGGCGCTGCACGGTCTGGTGGAGTGCCTGAAACGGCGCGGCGAGAGCGACGAGCTGCCGGCACTGCAGGCAAAGCTCGCCACGGCGATGGCCATGACCGACGTGCCGATCAGTTCGTCATGCCTATGCCGGACAAGCGTGCAATCGGCGGCAAGCTGCTGTCTTTGAGTCTACCGTAGGCGCCTCGCCGGCCAGCTGCTTCACTCTGCCGATCAGGCCAGGCTCACTGACCTGCTTTCCTCAATTACCGCAGAGCAGTCTATCTCATCATGAAGTGGGGCGTGTGGGTCAGGCGTGAGCCAGGAAGCGTACGACCGAAGCCGCTTGAGCCTGGCTGTTTTCTCGAGCCGCGCCTGGCGCTCATCGTCGGCTGGTTGGCTACAAGGCGGCTTTTTGTTCCTCTCGGCAGGATACAGCATTCTCGACTCTCCTCGGTCAGAGCCCATAGAGAGGCCAGATCAATGAGGGTGTTGGCCCACTTACGGGGATGGGACCACCTTTTTGCTCCGGGTCCCCGCTCCCCACCTGGGCCGGATACCACCACAGACGCGGACGAGAGTCGCCATCCATTTTGATGAGGCTGCCGCAGGTTGCTGCCATTAAAGCTGCCGGGAGGCGGCCGCTGCCGGCCCTGCCTTATCTCAGCCACTTCTCATAGTCGGCCACCAGCAGATGCAGGGGAGCGACGTCCTCTTCGATATTGGAGAAGCGGCCGATCGGCTCGCGGAAGACATTGTCGGTGAGATCGTCGTTGACGGTGGAGACCTCGCCGATCAGCACGTCCTTGCCTTCGGCCCAGAAGGCGTGCCAGACGCCCGGCAGCAGCGTGACGCTCTGGCCCGGGTCGAGTTTCAACAGTCCGCCCGCCGGAAGCCGGTGGATGGTTCCGTCGACGGGTACCGATACTTCGGCCTTGGGGTCGATGCCACCGTCACGATCGTGCATGAACAGTTCCAGCACCAGCTTGCCGCCGCCACGATTGATGATGTCCTCGGCCTTGATGTTGTGGCGGTGCATGGGCGACAGCTGGTCCTTGCGCGAGATCATGATCTTCTCGGCATAAAGCATACCCATGCCCTTCTTCATATCCTCGTAACGGCCGTTGCGGACGGTGAACAGGAACAGGCCGAGTTCCTTGAATTTCTCCTGGCCATAGTCGGTGATGTCCCAGCCCAGCCGCGAGGTGTGGATGGCGGAGGAGTCAACTTGGCGCGCCTTCATTTCCTCCGGCGACCAGTAGGCGAAGGGCGGCATGATGTAGCCGAACGAGCGTATGAAAGCGTCGGCTTCGCGGATGATTTCGTTGATGGCGGAGCGTTTCATGATCGTGACCCCTTGGCGTCGACTGTCTGGCAAACCGCATAGCCGAACGCGGGTTCGGTGTCGATCCACCCAGCCGCCTGCCCTGCCTTGCACCGTGAACGGATGGCCTACCGATCCGGTCGGCTGGCCGCGTGACACAGCGTGCTTTCAGGCTCATAACCCCTGTGAATTTTCACAGGGATAGCCGATGCCGACGATCCACGACCTCGATACGCCGTCGATCCTGATCGACGCCGCACGCGCCGAAGCCAACATTGCCCGCGCGCAAGCCCATGCCGAGAAGAACGGGTTGAAGCTCAGGCCGCACATCAAGACCCACAAGCTGCCCTATTGGGCGAAGAAACAGGTGGCGGCGGGGGCCGTCGGCATCACCTGCCAGAAGATCGGCGAGGCCGAGGTGATGGCCGATGCCGGTCTCACCGACATTTTTCTCCCCTACAACATTCTCGGCCGCGCCAAGCTGGAGCGGCTGAAGGCGCTGCACGGTCGCGTAACGCTGTCGGTGACGGCGGACAGCATGGATACGCTGGAGGGACTCGCGGCGACTTTCACCGATGCCGGCCACCCGCTGCCGGTGCTGGTCGAATGCGATACCGGCATGGGCCGCTGCGGCGTGCAGACGGCCGATGAAGCGGTTGCGCTGGCGAGGCTGATCGACAAGGCCGGCGGCCTCGCCTTCGGCGGGCTGATGACCTATCCGGCCGCCGGCCGGGCAGCGGAAGCCGAAGCCTGGCTTGCCGACGCCAAGCGGGTGCTGGCCGCTTCGGGTCTCGCCTGCGAGCGCGTTTCGAGCGGTGGCACGCCGGATATGTGGCGCTCCGCTGCCGCATCCGTCGTCACCGAATACCGGCCCGGCACCTACATCTATCTCGACCGCTATCAGGTCGCCAAAGGCGTCGGCACCTTGGACGATTGCGCGCTCACGGTGCTGTCGACCGTGGTCAGCCATCCGACGCCGAGCCGCGCCATCCTCGATGCCGGCAGCAAGGCGCTGTCCAGCGACACGCTGGGGCTGCCCGATTTCGGCGAGTTGATGGGTGTCCCGGGGGCGCGGGTGACGGGCCTCAGCGAGGAGCATGGCACGGTCACGCTGTCGAGCGAGGCCAGGCTGCGCATCGGCGAGCGGGTGCGGGTGGTGCCCGATCATTGCTGCGTCGTCACCAACCTCTTCAACGAGATCAACCTGATCGACGGCGAGAAAGTGCTGGAAACGCTGCCGGTGGCGGCGCGCGGACTGATGGGATGAGATGACGAGCGACCTGGCGGGTCGCGGAATTCATCACAACGCTGGCGCCGGGAAGAGACTCGGCGTGCGTCAGTTGAGCTGCCGCGCCGCCACCCGCCGCATGGCGATGATCCGACGGCGGCGGATTTCGGTGCGCATCGCCATCAGGTGCAGCGCGAAGAACAGCACGGTGAAGCCGAGTGCCATCGCCAGCAGCGGCCACAGCATAGAGGAATCGATGGTAGAGCCACCCATGCGGAACACCGAGGCTGGCTGATGCAGCGTGTTCCACCAGTCGACCGAGAATTTGATGATCGGGATGTTGATGAAACCAACCAGCGTGATAATGGCGGCGGCCCAGGCGGCGCGTCCGGCATCGTCGAGCGCGCGGGTCAGCGCGATAATGCCGAGATACATCAAAAACAGCACGAAGACCGACGTCAGGCGGGCGTCCCACACCCACCAGGTGCCCCACATCGGCTTGCCCCAGATCGAGCCGGTGATCAGCGCCAGCGCGGTGAAGACGGCGCCGATGGGTGCGGCCGATTTCAGCGCGACATCGGCCAGCGGATGGCGCCAGACCAGTGTGCCCAGCGCCGAGACCGCCATCAGCGTGTAGCACATCATGGCGAGCCAGGCGAAAGGCACATGGATGTACATGATGCGCACTGTGATGCCTTGCTGGAAGTCTTCCGGCGCCGTGAAGCTCATATAGAGCCCGACGGCCAAGATAACTGCGGCGATCGCCGCCAGCCATGGCACAAGCCTGTCTACCAACGCGACGAACCGCGTCGGATTGGCAAGATCGGTCCAGCCGCTCAGGCGTGAAGTGGTGTCACTCATGCCGCCTTACATAGACCGCCGTCGCGTTTGGGGCAATCGAGCGGCGGTGTCGCAGGCCTTGCCTTTTCCCGGGATCGGCGCGCAGCGCCGAGATGGATGAGGGGTGCTGGAAGGAATAAGGCGATGGAAAATTCTATGCGGACTTGGGTTCCGCCAGCTGGAGCCCCCCTCAGCCGTCGCCTTCGGCAACGCCTTCTCCCCAACAAGGGGAGAAGGAAGAACCATCATCTGCTCAGGCGGCCTCGCCCTGCACGGAGCGGCTGAGGCGGCGGACTTCCTCGTCGTTGAGCAGGCCGCCGGCACGCAGCAGGCTGGCGAAGCGGCCGTTGCGCAGCGACAGTTCGGCAAAGCCGCCCATTTCGACCACCCTGCCCTTGTCCATGAACACGACCAGATCGGCGTCGCGAACGGTGGTCAGGCGATGGGCGATGATGAAGGTGGTGCGGTCTCGCCGCAGCTCGTCGATCGCTTCCTTGACGCGGTCCTCGGTCTCGACATCGAGCGCGCTGGTCGCCTCGTCGAGCACCAGGATCGGGGCATCCTTCAGCACGGCACGGGCAATGGCGATGCGCTGGCGCTCGCCACCCGAGAGCTGGCCGCCGCGCTCGCCGACCACCGTGTCATAGCCATTGCTCTTGGCCAGGATGAAGTCCTGGGCCGCGGCCGCGTCGGCGGCCGCATGGATCTCGTCATTGGTGGCGTCGGCACGGCCGACGCGGATATTGTCCTCGATCGAGCGGTTGAGAAGCCCGGCATCCTGGAACACGGTGGCGATCGAATGGCGCAGCGACTTGCGGGTCACCGTGCGGGTATCGATGCCGTCTATCAGGATACGGCCACCGGACGGCGAGAAGACGCGCTGCAGCAGGTTGATGAGCGTGGTCTTGCCCGCACCCGTCGGTCCGACGATGGCAACCGTCTGGCCAGCCTGAACCTCGAAGGACACATCACTGACGCCCTGCCCCGAATTGGCGAATTCGAAGCGCACATCCTCGAAGCGGACATGGCCGGTGACGTTGGTGAGGTCGCGCAGGCCATCCGGCTCGGCGGCATCGGCTGCCGAGTCCTCGAGCTTGTAGAAGTCCTCGAGCTTGGCGCGAGCCTCCGAGATCTGGTTGGCGAAAGCCGACATCTGGTCGAGCCGCGAGATCAGCAACGTGGCGAAACCGGTAAAGGCGATGACATCGCCGACGCGCAGCTGGCCATGGGTGACCAGATAGGCGCCGATCAGGAGCACCACCATCATCGAGATTGTCGATGACAGGCGATTGAGCGCGTTCGCAATGGCCCACCAGTCGAGCACAGGGTTCTGCGCATCGAGCAGGTTCTTGACGTAGCGGCGCAGCGTCTCGGCCTCATGGCCAAGACGGTTGTAGCTCTGGAGAACGGCGACGTTGCTCACGGAGTCCGTCACGTGAGCGAACACCTTGTGGTAGTGGCGCTCAACAGCGGCCTGGCCTTCCTTGGTGCGCTTCATGACCAGGCGGCCTATGCCGACATAGAGGACACCGAGCGCAAGCAGTACCCCTGACATGCGCACATCCATGCTGATTGCAGTCGGAACCAGCAGGACGAGGGCGACAGCCGTGGACAAATGCTGGCGCATGAATTCGAGCCAAAGGCTGAACAGCGTCTCGACGGCACGCAGCAGCGTGTGCAGGGCGTTCGAAGTGCCGCGCTGGTGATGCCAGGCGAGCGGCATGGTGATGACACGCTCGAACGATTCGCACAGAACCTGGCTGCGCCGGGCGTGGGCGAAGCGGTCCGCGCCGCGTGCCACCAGAACGAAGGCGACCACGTTGAAGGCGCCCAAGGCGGCCCACACGGCAAGCGTGGAGAATACCGAGCCATGCGCGGAGATTGCGTCAATCACCCGGCCAAACAGGATCGGCTCGAGAATGGCGACAGCGGCAAGGGCCACGTTGGCCGAACAAATCAGCGCGACGCGCTTCTTGTCGGCGGCCAGATACCCCAACGCTCTCCAATAGATCTGCAGAAGTGACACTTCAGCTACTCCGCCAACTCTCTATTGTGCCCAATACCAATATTGTGCACTGCACCATTTCCCGACACGTAACGGTTGACGCGTCGCAAAACAATGCTCGTCTATCGCTTCCGTTCCCATTTAGCGAACAAAAGATGACGACGATACGAAATCTGACGTGATCACCTAACAGTTTGAGATAAAAGGTGAAATGTCAGCCTTGCGGCAAAATCATGGCAATAGACGAGCACTGCCACATTTTTGAGCACAACAGGCCTGCGCAGTCGGATCGGGCGTGTTTAACGGACACCGTCACAGATCGGACGCAAGTAAACAGGAAGCGGTTTCGCGCGCCCCGGAGGACGCGCGATCTTTTGATCTAAGCTGTTGATTTATGCCGGTATCTTGACGATGACGTCGATTTTACCACCGGCTTTGGGCTCGAAAGACGCCGACTTTGTTTTCGCGCCATCGACTTCAAGCGAGATCATCTTGGTCTTTTTATCGCGAACGACGTGAACCTTGATCTCGGCGCCCAGCATCTTGAGCGAGGCTTCATAGCCATCCCAATGGCTGGGCAGTTTGGGCCGGAACGTGATCTGCTTTCCGCGCCGCTCGATACCGAGGATGCCTTCGACCGCAGCGCGGTATAGCCAGCCGGCCGAGCCTGTGTACCAAGTCCAGCCGCCACGCCCGCCCTTGTTACCGACTGCACTGCCATCTCCGGCATAGATATCGGCCGCGACCACATAGGGTTCAACGCGGTAGTGCTCGGCCGAAACCTCGTCGAATGCGTGGTTGACCGGGTTCAGCATCGAGAAGCAGCGATAAGCTTCGTCGGTCAGTCCCATCTCCGCGAGGGCGATGACGAACCAGGTAGCGGCGTGGGTGTACTGGCCGCCATTCTCGCGCACGCCGGGCGGATAGCTCTTGATGTAGCCGGGGTCCTTGTCCGTCTTCGAAAAAGGCGGCGTGAACAGTTTGACGATCTTGAGCTGGTCGTCGACGAGCAGGTTCGTCGCCTGCTGCATCGCAGTTGTCGATCGCGCCGGGTCGCCCTCGCCCGAAAGCACGCTCCAGGACTGGGCGATGGAGTCGATCTTGCACTCCTGCGACGTGCGGGAACCCAGCGGCGTGCCGTCATCGAAACTGCCGCGCCGGTACCATTCGCCGTCCCATGCGGTGCTTTCAAGAGCCCGCTTCAGGACCTCGGCATGCTTGGCCCAGGCCTGGGCGCGCTTGCTGTCGCCTTCGCTCTTGGCGACGGCGGCGAAGTCGCCCAGCGTCTTCAGCAGGAACCAGCCCAGCCACACGCTCTCGCCCTTGCCGTGCTCGCCGACACGGTTCATGCCGTCGTTCCAGTCGCCGCCAAGGATCAGCGGCAGACCGGCGGGACTGCTGCGCTTGATGGCCAGGTCGAGCGCACGCGCGCAATGGTCGTAAAGCGACACCGTCTTTTTCGATATTTCCGGGGTGAAGAACGCGTCGTGCTCGCCCTCGCCCAGCGCCTGCCCATCGATGAAAGGCAATTGCTCCTTCAGGATGCCGGCGTCGCCGGTCACCGAGAGGTAGCGCGCCGTGGCGTGGGCCAGCCAGACCACGTCGTCGGAGATCATGGTGCGCACGCCGGCTCCGGTGCGCGGCAGCCACCAATGCTGCACGTCGCCTTCCGGGAATTGCCGCCGTGCGGCGTTGAGGATCTGGTCGCGTGCCAGCGTCGGATCATGCGCCAGCAGTGCCAGCGTGTCCTGCAACTGGTCGCGGAAGCCAAAGGCGCCGCTTGCCTGGTAAAAGGCCGAGCGGGCCCGGATGCGGCAGGCAAGGCTTTGATAGGGCAGCCAGTGATTGACCATGGCATCGAGCGCCTTATCCGGCGTCTCGACCTGGATGGTGTCGAGGAAGCCGCGCCACTCGCGCTCATTGTCGGCCAGGCGCTGATCGAAATCCTTGCCCCGATGCTTCTGCACCAGAGCACTCGCATGAGCCGAGGACTCGGCATCGCCGAGCAGCCAGAGCAGCGTGACGTCGCCGCCGGCGGGGATTTCGATGTCGCGGGCAATCGCCGCGCAAGGATCGTCTCCGGCCTCGACGCGGCCCGACAGCGCCGCACCACTCAGCACCGCCTGCGGCAGTTCGCTGGAACCATGCCGGCCGAGGAACTCCGAGCGGTCGGCCGTCACCGAGTGGACGCCGGCATCGGCGGCAAGGAAAGCCACCCGCTCGCTGAAATCGAGCCCGTAGGGGTTTTGCGCCAGCAACGCGCCGGTCGCCCCGTCGCGGGACGGGACGATGGTTGCCGCGGTGCGGGACCGATGCCCGCCAAGCACCCATTCGGCATAGGCATAGACGCGCAGCCGCGCCGGTACCGAGCCAGAATTCTGGATGCGCAGCCGTGTGATCTTCACCGGATCGACCGGATCGACGACATGGGTCAGGTCCATCGACAAGGCCCCACGCTTGGCGCGGAAGGTCGAGAAACCCTGGCCGTGCCAGGCTTCGTAGGTCACCGAGGGATCGCGCACCACCGCGGCTAGCGGCGAGAACGCCCGGCCGCTTGCCTGATCATAGATGTAGATGCCCTCGCCCGGCCGGTTGGAAACCGGATCATTGGACCACGGCGTCAACTGGTAGTCGCGGCTGTTGCGGCTCCAGGTGAAGGCAGCCCCCTCGGCCGAAGTGTGGAAGCCGAAAGAAGCGTTGGAGACGACATTGATCCAGGGCTGCGGTGTGGTGCGCCGGCCAGCCAGCCGCACCACATAGTGCCGCCCGTCGCCGTCGAAACCGCCGAAACCATTCCACTGGCTGAGGCCGGAGCCATCGGCGCTGGCAACCGTCACGGCCTGCGAGGCATGTGCATGCGCGATCGGAGCCGTCGCTTGAATTTCGCGCGGAGCCAGCAATCCGGCCGGCACCAGTCCGTCGCGCGCCTGCAGGGCAGCCGCCTCGGCCCGCTCGATCTGATCGAAGATGGTGCCGTTGCGCGTATGCAGCACCACCCGGGCAACGGCGAGCAGCGTCTTGTAGGTGGTTTCTTCCATCAGATCGCGACGCACCGCGAAAATGTGCTGTCTCGGCCCAAGCTCCTTGCCGCGCAAACGGCTGTTTTCGCACAGCGTCTCGACCGCACGCTGCAGATCCTGGACGTAAGACGAGGCCTGCTCGTTGACGACGACGAAGTCGATCATCATGCCACGGGTGCGCATATATTCCTGGAAGCGCAGCGCCTGGGCAACGATCTCCAGGTCGGCCACATCGCCGATCCTGACCAGGAAGATCGGGAAATCGCCCGAAATACTGGTCGGCCACAGGCTTGACTGCTTGCCGAGGCCGGAGGCGATGGATTCGGCCGGCAGGCGCAGGAATGAATCCGGATAGATCAGATAACGCGCCAGTTTCTGCACGTTGGCGGCATCGGTCAGGCTGAGGCCCATATGGCGGGTCTGTACCTGGCTGCGCGTCCAGGCGAGCATGGCCTGGCGGGCAAAGCTCTCCTGATGGTCGAGCCGGTTGATGGCTTCCACCAGTTCGGCGCGGTTGGCACCGACCACGGTCCAGAAGGTCAGCGAGATCTTCTTGTTGGCGGGCACGCGCACCTGGCGGCGCAGCGAAGCGATGGGATCGAGCGTGAAACCGGAATGGCCGCCGAGCCTGGCGCCTGGATCGAAGGCGGCTGCGTCGACGATGGTGCGGCCTCGGCCAATGAAGGCGCGCCTGTCGGTCTCGGCCTCGGCATCGCGCGCCGGCCCCGACGGATCGGTGACGAAATGCACCAGGGTGACATCGGGCTCACTGGTTTCACGCTTGCGGCGCGTGGCGAAGATCGCGCCATTGTTGGCGGCGATTTCCGTCTCCACGAACATCTTCGAGAAGGCCGGATGCGCGTTGTCGGAGGCCTCCGAACCCAGCACCAGCTCGGCAAAGGAGGTCACCTCGATATGACGGTCAGCGGGGCCCTCGTTGAAAATTGTGACGCGCCGGCCTTCGCCATTGCCTTCGGAGATGACGATGCATTCAACCTCGGAGCGCAGCGTGCCGACCGTTTTGACGAAGCTCGCCTTGTCGTCGGAAAACAGGGTCTGCGTTCTTTCCTCGGTCGCACGCTTGGGCTCTGACGTCGCCGACCACCAATCGCCTGTGGCTGCATCACGCAAGAAGATATAGGAGCCAAGCCGATCCTCGACCGGGTCGGGTTGCCATCGGGTGACGGAAAGATCGCCCCAATGGCTGTAGCCGGAGCCGGTCGCGGTGACCATCACCGAATAGCGGCCGTTCGACATCACATTGGTGGAACGCAATGCCCGCAAGGGATCGAGCACGATGCGGGTGTCGGGGCTCTCGGTTTCGGTCTCGTCCTTGGCGCGCTCGTCCGCCTCGGTGCGCACGGTCGCCGTCGGGATATCGCGCGGCGCCCTCTCCTGCAGCAGCAGTTCAGCCGATTCAATCACCGGATCGCTGTGGAAGCGATCGCGCAGGCGGCCTTCGAAGATGGCGTCGGCGACGGCGGCGATCGACATGCCCGAATGGTGGGCCATGTAATTCTGCACCACGGCATGGTTGGTGCCTTCCGGCACGCGCTGCGGCGTGAAGTCGACGGCATCATAGTAGCCATGGCGACCAAGCGCCCCAATCTCGCGCAGACGCGCAAGATTCTGCACGGCTTCACGCGGATTGAACTGCGCCGCCAGGATGGTGGCATAAGGCGCGATCACCGTGTTCTGGCCAAGGCCGCGCTTCAGGCCGAGGCCGGGCACGCCGAAATTGGTGTACTGGTAGGTCAGTTCCCGGTCGCGGGCGTTGTAAGCCGCCTCCGAAATGCCCCACGGCACGTTCTTCTGACGGCCATACTGGATCTGACGCTTGATGATCAGCTTGCTGGTCTGGTTCAGGATACTGCCTTGCGGCTCCTTCATCACCAGCGGCGGCATCAGATACTCGAACATCGAGCCCGACCAGGACATCAAAGCGCCCTGGAAGCCGATCTCGACGATCGGGCGGCCGAGCCGGAACCAGTGCTCGGTCGGCAGGTCGCCCTTGGCGATGGCGAACAGGCTGGTCAGCCGCGCCTCGGAGGCAAGAAGGTCGTAGCAGCTTTCGTCGAGCTGGTGTTCCTCGACCCGGTAGCCGATCGACAGCAGCTTGCGCTCCGGCCGCATCAGGAAGGCGAACTCCATCTCGAAGGCGAAGCGGCGCGTGCGCTCGCGCAGGGTCAAGAGCTTGGCGCGCAGCGCCTCGACGGCGTTGTCGTCGCTGTGGGCGTCGTGGACATGCGCCTCGCACGTGGCTTCCAGCCTCGCCGCCCAGTCGACGATGACGTCGCTCTGGGCCGATGCCGCCTCGGTGTGGATGGCGGTGGCCAGCTTGCGGATCTCACCCGCCAAGACGGCAAGATTGATGGTGCGGATCGAGGCCATTTCCGGTTGCGCCTTGATCGTGTCGACGGCGCGCCGCATGCCATCCAGGCGGTCAACAAGACGCTGGCGCAGAGGTCGCAGCTGGCGGCGATCGTCGGGCAACTCGTCCAGGCTTTCGCTAAGAATGGTCACCGTGTCGAGAATGCCTTCGAAATCGCCCTGGAGATGGACGGAAGGCGCTTCCGCCCACTCGGCACAGGCAGCCGCCACCGCCACGAGATGGCCGGCGAGATTGCCGCTGTCGACGGCCGAAATATAGAGCGGGTAGAGCGGCTTCAGCGTCGTGGTGTCGTACCAGTTGAAGAGATGGCCGCGGTTGCGCGGCATGCTCTCTATGGTCGTCATCGTCGCATCGATGCGGGTGATGGCATCGGACAGGCTGATCCAGCCGAAATCGCGCGCCGAGACGATCGACAGAAGATAGACGCCGATATTGGTCGGTGAGGTGCGCGGCGCCACGACCGGTGCCGGGCTTTCCTGGAAATTGTCCGGCGGCAGATTGTGATGCTCTGCCGTGACGAAGGTCTCGAAATAGTGCCAGGTGCGCCGCGCCACCGTGCGTAGCGCATGGATATCGGCCTGCGATATGCGCAGGCGATCCTCGGTTTCGGCCGAGCGGCTGATCCAACTGGCGATCGCCGGCGAGCCGATCCAGAACAGGGCGAAGAAGAAGGCGACGAAGGCACCGGTGGAATCGGCCAGTACCGGAATGGCGAGGCCGACGAAGCCGATGATCACGGCGCCGTACATCATGCCATAGTAAGAGCCGACGTCGTTGTCGCCGGCCTTGTGCGCCTGCGAGGCGGTGCGCCATTCCAGGAGGTTCTGGCGGCTGACGAACAGCCGGTAAAGCGTGCGCACGATGGCGTCGCCCATCATCCAGGCATTGTGCGCCATCAGCACGATTTTCAACGCCACCATGGCGGTGCCGAAGGCGACGTCGCGCGCGAGCGCGGAGAAATGGCCGCGCGGCGTCTGGTCGCCGCTCTTGGGCAGGATGGCGTTGACCACGTCGAAGGTCGGCGCCATGAACAGGCTGAGGATCAGCAAAGCCTGCCATTGCGCGGCCTGTGTGAAAGGCAGCAGCGTCCAGCCGGCGATCGCCGCCATCACCCAGAAGATCGGTGTCAGCGAACGGCGCAGATTGTCGACCATCTTCCAGCGCGACAGGGCCGGAACGCCCGAACGCGGATCGAGGATGAAGCCCAGCAGCTGCCAGTCGCCGCGTGCCCACCGATGGTGGCGAGAGGCGTCGACCGAGTAGCGGGTCGGGTAGTCCTCGACCAGTTCGACGTCGGTGACCAGCGCGGCGCGCGCCAGCGCGCCTTCGAGCAGATCATGGCTGAGGATGGTGTTTTCCTCGATGCGGCCCTGCAGGGCCGCCTCGAAAGCGTCGACATGATAGAGGCCCTTGCCGGTGAAGGATCCGTCGCCGAACACATCCTGATAGAGATCCGAGACGGCGAAGACATACGGGTCGAGGCCGCGATTGGCCGAGAAGACGCGCTGGAAGAACGAAGCCTCGTCGCCACTGGTGAGCGAGGCGGTGATGCGTGGCTGCAGGATCGTATAGCCAGCGGTGACGACACGCTTGGTCGCGTCGAAATGCGGGCGGTTCAGCGGGTGGCAAAGCTTGCCGACAAGGCTGGATACGGCATCACGGGTGGTGCGCGTATCGGCATCCAGCGTCATCACGTGGACGACTTTTTCCGGCAGCGGCACATCGAGCGGCAGGAATGTGGTGTCACTGTCGCCGCGCAGCAGCAGGTCGAGCTCGTGCAGCTTGCCACGCTTGCGCTCCCAGCCCATCCAGGACCCTTGAGCCGCATTGAAGAGCCGGCGGCGGTGCAGGATGTAGAAGCGCGGCGCGCCTTCCGAGGGATAGCGGGCGTTGAGACGGGCGATCTCGGCGCGGGCATATTCGAGGATTTCGGTATCCGCCGCATCAATCTCAATCTTACTGTCGGGCCAGTCCGACAGCAGCGCGAAATGGATCTCGTCCGCCAGATTGGCAAGGTAGTGCACTTCGATGTTGCGGATGTTTTCCTCGACATCGTCGCGCGATCCGATCAGCGACGGCACCACCACCAACGTGCGCGCTTCTGGCGGCACGCCGTGCCTGTAATCATAGCCAATCAGCCGTGTCGGCTTGAGGAACAACGAGACCACGGTGTTGAAGAAAGCGAGTGCGCCCTCGCTGGCCGGCACGGCGAACAGCGCCAGCATCAGCACGATCGACGGCACCGACAGGCCGAGATTGGCCAGCGCATTGCCCGAAAGCACGAGCAGCAGCACGGTCAGCGCGAAGACCGGCAGGACGATGCCAAGCCATCCGGTCTTGGCGAAGGTCCGCTTGACCGTCTGGCTGACAGTCGGCCGATAGCCGATCGCCCTTTCCAGCTCCAGCCGGCGCGGGCCAACGAGATAAAATCCGACATCGGTATGGGCGGATGCGACAGGGGCATCACTGCCTTCGCTACCGACTGACGTGGTCTCACCGACGGCATGACCGGCCAATTCTATCGCCTTTTCGGCGACGCGGTATTCCGACAGGCTCGAGCGGCGCGCCAATTCCTCAATCGCGGTCCGGTATTGGTCGCGCGAGAAGAAGTCGAGCGCGGCGAAATCGGTGCGCTCGCGCAGCACGGTATCGATGCGGCTGACGCCTTCGAACCACACCGTCCAGTCGACGTCGTTGATGAGGCGCAGGCCGCGGATGATGTTGCCGGTCGTCACATTGCCGCTGGACAGCGTGTGATGCTCGGAGATGATGATCTCCTCGGCATCGGAGCCGGTCTTCTCAAGCTCGCCTTCCAGCCATTCCAGCGCCTTGCCGGCGTTCTGCGATCCATCGCGCAAGCGATAGAGAAGCTGGGTGGCAAAGGTGGTGTCCTGCGCGTGCATGCTGAAATTGGCCAGGATCGCCTGCCGGTCGGCGCTGTCGTCGGTCGCCAGCACCTTGTCGGCCACATCGTTGGCGATCTGGCGCATCTGGCGGGTGCGATTGACCCTGACGGCCAGCCGGCGGAGATTTTCGATCAGCACGAAGCGCAGAAGCGACGGCAGCGCCCAGAGTTCACCGATCTTCAGCGGCTCGACCGACTGAAAACCCTGGACGATCGCCTTGAACATCGTCGCCGAGACGGAACTGTCCGAATGCGCCACATAGGTCCAGGCCAGCGCCAGCGCGCGCGGCACGGTGCCGCCATCGGGCAGCTTCAGCGTCGGCAGCTGACGATAGAAGCGGCGCGGCAGGTCGCGCTTGACCTGGAAAATGGTCTCCTCGACCAGATAATTGTTGTCGAGCAGCCATTGCGCGGCCGGAGTGATCGTCTCGCCCTTGGCCTGCGCCGCATTGGTCGAGCGATAGACTTCGAGGATTTTCTTGGCGCTGTCGCGGATGCGGGCCTGGAAATCGAATGGGATGAGGCCGAACAGGTCGGCGAGGTCCCCCTTTGCCAGGCTTTCGCCAAGCAGCCGGAGGCGTTCCTCCGGCAGGAATGTCGATCTTATCGGCTCTTCCGTGATGACCGGGAAGCTCGCGCTTGTCTTCTCGATCTGGGCTGGGTTCGTCTGAATATTCATTGAAAATTCCGTAAGCGGAGCACTCAGCGGCGTCACCGCCACGGCAATGGCCCTAAAACCGATTCAAATGCAATTGGTTGCATAATCCCACTTGCCGAAAGTTTGTTTCCGCACCACGACAGGGCGTCATCTCTCGACAAGATTCTAAGACGAGCGCCCCTCGCTCCCGTCGGCACTGATCGGCGGCGAGGATTCAGGCTTTTTCGTGGTGCCGCCGACAGCTTACGCTATATTTCGCCGACATCGCGATCATGTTTGGAAACAGGCGGTAACCGTTAGCGCGAAGGCATCAGGCCGCAGCGGCTATCCGGACCACGAACAGCGTCGCATTCCGGGCGGGCTCAGCCCGCAGGACCGAAGGATCCGGCCCGAGCAGCAGCGCGTCGAGAGGCCCTAGGCGAATTGGCCCGGCATCGGGAAAAACGGCTTCGCCGTCGTGACAAAGGATGAGGATCGAACCGGCCCGGGTCACGATTTCCACAGGCCGCGAAATCGCCAGGCGTTCGACCGAATGCAGCATGCGGCCGCGGCGAGTCATGACGTTGAGGTCTGTGATCGGGCCGGCGATCAGGGCGGCACTCGTGGGCAGGTCGGCTGGGAAGGAAAAAGGCGCGGTAGCCGGCGCCAGCCGTGTCGACGGCTGACCGGTGATATCAAGCACGATGCCCTCGCCTTCCAGCACCGACAGCGTGCGGTCGATCCCGGCAAAACGGGAGAATGGCCCGCTGCTTTCGACGCGGGCCATCGACACGCGCCAGTCGAAATCGTCGAGCCCGGCGCCAGCGGGCGAGACGGCGATTTCCGTCGTCACCCCGCCGCCGTTCTTCCATGGCATCGACTTATATTCGGCTGCCCGCAGGACGCGCATGACGTCAGCCCGTTATCCGAGAATGCCGGGCAGGTCGAGCTGGTGCTCCTTGGCGCATTCGATGGCGATCTCGTACCCGGCATCGGCATGGCGCATGACACCGGTCGCCGGGTCGTTCCACAGCACCCGCTCCAGCCGCTTTGCCGCCTCGGGCGTGCCATCGGCGACGATGACCATGCCGGCATGCTGCGAGAAGCCCATGCCGACGCCGCCGCCGTGGTGCAGCGACACCCAGGTGGCGCCGGACGCCGTGTTGAGAAGCGCGTTAAGCAGCGGCCAGTCGGAGATGGCGTCGGAACCGTCTTTCATCGCCTCGGTCTCACGGTTCGGCGAGGCGACGGAGCCGGAATCGAGGTGGTCGCGGCCGATGACGACCGGGGCCTTGAGCTCGCCCCTGGCCACCATCTCGTTGAAGGCCAAACCGAGCCGGTGGCGATCGCCGAGGCCAACCCAGCAGATACGCGCCGGCAGGCCCTGGAAGGAGATGCGCTCGCGCGCCATGTCCAGCCAGTTGTGCAGGTGGGTATTGCCAGGGGTCAGCTCGCGCACCTTGGCGTCAGTCTTGTAGATGTCCTCCGGATCGCCGGAAAGGGCTGCCCAGCGAAACGGGCCAATGCCGCGGCAGAACAGCGGGCGGATATAGGCCGGCACAAAACCCGGAAAGGCGAAGGCGTTCTCAAAACCTTCTTCCAGGGCCACCTGGCGGATGTTGTTGCCGTAGTCGAGCGTCGGCACGCCGGCATTCCAGAACGCCACCATCGCCTCGACATGTTCGCGCATCGAGGCGCGCGCCGCCTTCTCGACCGCCTTCGGATCGCTGACACGCTTCTCGCGCCACTCGGCCATGGTCCAGCCCTTCGGCAGATAGCCATTGATGGGGTCGTGAGCCGAAGTCTGGTCCGTGACCATATCGGGGCGGATGCCGCGCCTGAACATCTCGGGCACGATCTCGGCGGCATTGCCGAGCAGGCCGACGGACTTCGCCTCGCCGGCCTTGGTCCAGCGTTCGATCATTTCCATCGCCTCGTCGAGCGTCTCGGCCTTCTCGTCGACATAGCGGGTACGCAGGCGGAAATCGATCGAATCCGGGTTGCATTCGATCGCCAGGCAGCAGGCACCGGCCATGACGGCCGCGAGCGGCTGGGCACCGCCCATGCCGCCAAGACCGCCGGTCAGGATCCATTTGCCCTTCAGGTCGCCGCCATAATGCTGGCGGCCGGCCTCGACGAAGGTCTCGTAGGTGCCCTGCACGATGCCCTGCGTGCCGATGTAGATCCAGGAGCCGGCCGTCATCTGGCCGTACATCATCAGGCCCTTCTTATCGAGCTCGTTGAATTTTTCCCAGGTCGCCCAGTGCGGCACCAGGTTGGAGTTGGCGATCAGCACACGCGGCGCATCCGGATGGGTGCGGAACACACCGACCGGCTTGCCCGACTGCACCAGCAGCGTCTCGTCCTCGCCGAGCGTCTTCAGCGAAGCGACGATGCGGTCGAAATCGTTCCAGGTGCGCGCCGCCCGCCCGATGCCGCCATAGACGACCAGCTCGTTGGGGTTTTCGGCAACGTCGGGATCGAGGTTGTTCATCAGCATGCGCAGCGGCGCTTCGGTCGTCCAATACCGGGCATTGAGCTTGTCACCGCGCGGCGCGCGGACTTCGCGAATGTTATGGCGAGGATTGGTCATCATTGTCCCTTTCGGATGGCGGCGCGTCAGCGCCCGGCCCAGTCAATGGCGGTTTCGAGAATCTGCTTCAGCGTGGCGCGGATTGGAGCGGCATAAGTCGGATCGTAGGGAACCGGCCAGTTCTCCGGCGAACCCTTCTCCGCCGGCTCGCGCATGTAGCCACGGTTGGAAAGCTCCATCTGCAGCGCGTGAACGCCGTTTTGCGGCTGGCCAAAGGTGCGCGTGATCGAGCCGCCCTTGAAGCGGCCATTGACCACCCATGTCTCGCCAGTCGTCGCGAGGATGGCGGCTACCTTTTCCTGCAACACCGGATCCGTGCTCTTGCCGTCATTGGTGCCAAGATTGAATACCGGCAGCGTGCCTTCGAACAGGCGCGGCAGCACCGAGCGGATCGAATGGCAATCGTAGAGCACGATCTTTTCATGCATGCCGCGCAGCCGGTCGATCTCGGCTTTAAGGGCGGCGTGGTAGGGCTTGAAATAGGTCTCGCGGCGCTGGTCGATCTCGGACGGGGTCGGCTCCTCGCCCATGCGATAGAGGGGATCGCCGTCGAACGTGTCGGTCGGGCAAAGCGTGGTTGTCGCCTGTCCGGGATAAAGCGAGACGCCGGAAGGGTCGCGGTTGACGTCGATGACGGTGCGCGAGATGGCGGTGTGCACGACGGTGGCGCCAAGGTCGGTGGCGAAATCATAGAGCTTGTCGATCCACCAGTCGCAGTCGCGCCGACCTAGCCAAGTCGAGACAAGCCGGCTCTCGATGTCGGCAAGGTCGATACCGGTGTGCGGGATCGACACCAGCAGCGGCGCCGTGCCTTGCCTGACGGTGAGCCAGGGAGCGGCAGCCATCACGCTGCTCCCGCGATCGACGGCAGCGCCACCGCGCCAGCGGCCTTGGCGGCTGCGCCGCTGCGCACCATGGCGATGGCTTTTTCCATATCGGGATGGAAATGCCGGTCGTTGTCGAGATGGGGAACTTCGGCCCGGACCAGCTTGCGCACGGCCTCCAACGGATCGCTCGACGCCAATGGCTGGTGGAAATCGCAGCCTTGTGCGGCAGCCAGCAGTTCGATGCCGATCACCGCCGTGGCGTTCTCGACCATGCCGATCAGCCGGCGCGCGCCGTGCGCGGCCATCGAAACGTGGTCCTCCTGATTGGCCGAGGTCGGGATCGAATCGACGCTGGCCGGATAGGCTTTCTGCTTGTTTTCCGAAACGAGAGCAGCCGCCGTCACCTGCGGGATCATGAAACCGGAATTCAGGCCGGGCTTCGGCGTCAGGAAGGCCGGCATGCCCGACAGCGCCGGGTCGACCAGCATGGCGATCCGGCGTTCCGAAAGCGAGCCGATCTCGCAGACGGCCAGCGCGATCATGTCGGCGGCAAAAGCGACCGGCTCGGCGTGGAAATTGCCGCCGGAAAGCGCGGTGTCGTCCTCGGCGAAGATCAGCGGATTGTCGGTGACGCCATTGGCCTCGGTTTCCAACGTATCGGCGGCTTTGCGCAGCACATCGAGCGCGGCGCCCATCACCTGCGGTTGGCAGCGCAGGCAGTACGGGTCCTGCACGCGCTCGTCGCCGACGCGGTGCGATTCACGGATGGCGCTGCCGGCCATCAGATTGCGCAGCGCCTCCGCCGTCTCGATCTGGCCATGGTGCTTTCTCAACAGATGAATGCGCGGATCGAAAGGCGCGTCGGAACCCTTGGCCGCGTCGGTCGACAGCGCCCCCGCGACCAGCGCCGACTGGTAGAGCACTTCGGCCTCGAACAGGCCGGCCAGCGCATAGGCCGTCGAAAACTGCGTGCCGTTGAGCAGCGCCAGACCCTCCTTTGCGCCCAATGTGACCGGCTCCAGCCCATGCGAGACGAAGGCAACCTTGGCCGGGAAACGGCCATGCGGGGTAAAGCATTCGCCGACACCAATCATCACCGCCGTCATGTGCGACAACGGCGCCAGATCGCCCGACGCGCCGACCGAGCCTTGCGCCGGCACCACCGGGATGACGTCGTTGGCGAGCATCGCTTCGAGCAGCTGAATGGTCTCGGGTCGCACGCCGGATGCACCCTGCGCCAGGCTGGCAAGCTTCAGCGCCATCATCAGGCGGGCAACGGCCACCGGCATCGGCTCGCCGACGCCAGCGGCATGCGACAGCACGATGTTGCGCTGCAAGGTTTCGAGATCGCCAGCCGGGATGCGCACACTGGCCAATTTGCCGAAGCCGGTGTTGATGCCATACACAGGCTCACCCTTGGCAACGATCCTGGCGACCGCTTCGGCGCTCGCCTTGATCTTTGGACGGCAAGCATCGTCAAGTCTCGGCACGGCACCACGGTAAATGGCGCGCCAGTCGGCCAGCGTCGCATTGCCGGGCTTCAAGGTCAGTTCGTTCATTGTCCTCTCCAGATACGGGCATGCAGCGGATTGAAGCCCATGCGATAAACGAGTTCGGCGGGACGCTCGATGTCCCAGATCGCCAGGTCGGCGGATTTTCCCGCTCCCAGCGTGCCGGTCTGCTTCAACAGCCCCAGCGCGCGGGCGGCCTCGCGGGTAACGCCGGCAAGACATTCATCGACCGTCATGCCGAACAATGTCGCCGCCATGTTCATGGTCAGCAGCAGCGAGGTCAGTGGCGAAGTGCCGGGATTGTTGTCGGTGGCGACCGCCATCTTGACTCCATGCCGGCGGAACAGGTCGATCGGCGGCTTCTTCGTCTCGCGAATGAAGTAGTAGGCACCGGGCAGGATCGTCGCCACGGTTCCCGCCTTGGCCATGGCCACGGCGCCTGCTTCATCGGTGTATTCGAGATGATCCGCCGACAGCGCGCCATAGCGGGCGGCGAGTTCGGCGCCGTGCAGGTTGGACAGCTGGTCGGCGTGGAGCTTGACCGGCAGGCCTGCGGCCTTGGCGGCGTCGAAGACGCGCGCCATCTGTTCCGGCGAAAACGCTATGCCCTCGCAAAAACCGTCGACCGCATCGGCCAGTCCTTCGGCGGCAACGGCAGGGAGAATCTGCCTGGCGACCAGATCGATAAAGGCGTCCTTGTCGCCCTTGGCTTCCGGCGGCAGCGCATGGGCGCCGAGGAAGGTCGTGCGGATCGTCACCGGCCGCCGATCGCCAAGTTGGCGGGCCGCGCGCAGCGATTTCTGCTCGTTTTCGAGGTCGAGTCCGTAGCCCGATTTCACTTCCACGGTGGTTACGCCCTCGGCGATCAGCGCGTCGAGGCGGGGCAGGGACTGGGCGACCAGTTCGTTCTCGCTGGCGGCCCGCAAGGATTTGACCGATGACACGATGCCACCGCCGGCCCTGGCGACCTCTTCATAGGTGGCGCCGGCCAGCCGCATCTCGAACTCGTTGGCGCGGTTGCCGGCATGGACCAGATGGGTGTGGCAGTCGATCAGCCCGGGCGTGATCCAGCGGCCCTCGCAGTCGACGGTTTCCCCTCCCGCGAACGCCATCGGCATTTCGGCCTCGGCGCCCGCATAGACGATCAGCCCATCTCGCGCCGCGACCGCGCCCTTCTCGACGATGCCGAGTCCGGCCGCACTCTCGGCCATGGTCGCCAGGCGCGCATTGCGCCAAAGACGAAGTCCTCCTGCCCTGCTCTCTCCAGCCATTATCTTTTCCATTTGAAAGGATGGCGATTATGTATATACATATTAACTTGCACTGCAAGTGCTATTGTTATCGGCGAACCGGATTCGGAGACGAGCGTGACGACAATCTTCGCGGAACAGGCACTCCTGCCGGGAGGCTGGCAGAATAATGTTCGGATCGCCATGAGCGGAGGGCTGATTTCCGCGATCGATGCCGGCGTGGCCGCGCATGCCGACGACGAGCGTCATGCCATTGTGCTGCCCGGCATGCCCAATCTGCACAGCCACGCCTTCCAGCGCGGCATGGCCGGGCTCGCCGAACTTCGCGGCCCCTCCGCCGACAGTTTCTGGAGCTGGCGCGAGGTGATGTACCGTTTCGCGCTGTCGATGACACCGGATCAGGTCGAGGCGGTTGCCGCGCAGCTCTATGTCGAGATGCTGGAGGCCGGTTTTTGCCGCGTCGGCGAATTTCACTATCTGCATCACGACCGCGATGGACAACCCTATGCCAACCTTGCCGAGATGGCGGAACGGATTGCTGCCGCGGCCAGCGAAACCGGCATCGGCCTGACGCTGCTGCCGGTGTTTTATGCGCATTCCTCCTTCGGCGGTGCCGCGCCGAATGAAGGCCAAAGGCGATTCATAAATGATGTGAATCGGTTCTCGCGGCTTGTTGAGAAAAGCCGCGAATCGGTTCGCGTGTTGAATCACGCTGTCGTCGGCGTCGCCCCGCACAGTCTGCGCGCCGCGACGCCGGAGGAACTGACAGAGGTCGCCGCTCTGGCGCCGAACGGGCCGATCCACATCCACGTCGCCGAACAGGTGAAGGAAGTCGAGGACTGCCTTGCCTGGGCCGGTGCGCGCCCGGTCGAATTTCTGCTTGGGGCTGCCGATGTCGACCGGCGCTGGTGCCTGATCCACGCCACCCACATGACCGGCGCCGAAACCATCGGCATGGCCAAAAGCGGCGCCATCGCCGGCCTCTGCCCGATCACCGAGGCCAATCTTGGCGACGGCACTTTTGCCGCACCGCTGTTCAGGGAGCATGGCGGCCGCTTCGGCATCGGCTCCGATTCCAACGTACTGATCGGCCTGCCCGACGAATTGCGCCAGCTCGAATATTCGCAGCGCCTCGCCCATCGCGCCCGCAATGTGCTTGCCGTGGCCGGCGGTTCGACCGGGCGTGCCTTGTTCGACGCCGTGCTTGACGGCGGCAGCACCGCGCTCGGTGCCGGCGCCTCGCAGATCGCCGTCGGCGCAACCGCCGATCTCGTCTCGCTCGACGCCGCCAACCCCTCGCTGGCCGGTAAGACCGGTGACGCGATCCTCGACGCCTGGATCTTCGCCAATGGCAGCAAGGTCGACTGCGTCTGGGCGCATGGGCAGAAACAGGTGAGCGGCGGCAAGCACCTGAACCGTGAAGCGGTTGGCGAGCGGTTCCGCAAGGTGATGACGGCACTTTCCGAGGGCTGATTCCAGATGAACATGGCCGAAACGACGGAGATGGAGGACAGCGAGACAGTCTCGCTGCATCAGCGCATTCTTTCCGATATCCGCGAAAAGATCCTGTCCGGAACCTGGGCGCCCGGCCACCGTATCCCGTTTGAACATGAGCTGACCACCGAATATAAATGCTCGCGCATGACGGTAAACAAGGCGCTGTCGCAACTCGCCAAATCCGGTCTGATCGAACGCCGCCGCCGCTCGGGCAGTTTTGTCCGCCGGCCGCAGTCGCAGGCGGCCGTGCTGGAACTCCACGACATCAGGATCGAAGTCGAAGCGCTCGGCCTGCCCTACCGCTACGAGCGGCTGGAGCGCCTGAAGCGGCGCAGCAACGCTGAAGACAGGGCGCTGCTCGGACCGTCCGCCGCAGGGTCGGTGCTATGGCTTGAAGGCCTGCATTTCGCGGGCGAGCGGCCGTTCGCGCTCGAGCAGCGCCTGATCAACCTTTCGGCGGTTTCGGAAGCCGGGGACGAAGAGTTTCTGGAAATTGCCGCCGGACCTTGGCTGATCGGCCGTGTACCATGGAGCGAGGCGGAGCATCGGATACGCGCCATGGCGGCGGATGAGCTTATCGCCGATGCGCTCGACATCGATCCCGGCGCGCCTTGCCTTGTGGTCGAGCGCCGCACCTGGAGCGCGGAGCACCCGGTCACCCATGTACGCTTCGTCTATCCGGCGGAAAGCCACACGCTGGTGGCAAGGTTCACGCCTTCGCAGGGATGAGTGATCTGCCCCTGGTGGGGGGAGATGGCCGGCAGGCCAGGACGCCGTAGAGCGCGAACTTCGAATGTGCCTGCCGGGAACTCATGTAGAAGACGGGACGGCTGGCGGGACAGCGCCCCCCTCTGCCTTGCCAGGCATCTCCCCACAAGGGGAGATTGGCGGCTTCATTGTCGGCTTAAATCGCCGCCGTGATAATGATCTCAACCAGATATTCCGGGCCGGCGAGCTTGGCTTCGCCAGTAGCGCGGGCGGGCGTGTGGCCTTGCGGCACCCACTTGTCCCATTCCGAATTCATCTCGGCGAAAGTGCCCATGTCGGCCAACCAGATGATTGCCTGAACGATCTTGGTCTTGTCGGTGCCGGCCTTGGCAAGCAATTCGTCGACGGTCGCCAGGATGTCGCGGGTCTGCGAGGCGACGTTGCCGCCGGGCTCGCCGACCTGGCCGGCCAGATAGACGGTGTTGCTGTGGATGACGATCTGGCTCATGCGCGGGCCAACATCGATGCGACGAATACTCATGGGAAGTTCCTTCGTTTTGAGGGTCGCGCCTGTTTAGAGTCGCCATGGGCTTCGGGCAAGGCCGCCGGCGCCAAATCCCCTTGGACCAGAAAGGAAGCTGTTCGAGGCCGCAATTCCACCCGAGTGGCTTGTCGACTGATGTAACAACATCTCCATCACCCACTCATGCCGAACAGATTCGTTCCATCCGGATCGGCTTAAGTTGGATTCCTCGCCGGAAACATCTATCTGCGCTGAACGATTTCTGTCGGCGCGGATTGCCGGCCACGTCGGGGAGTGGCAAGACTCCCCGACAAACCAGATTGCGAGGATGCTGCCATGGAATACCGCGAAATCAGCGAGGATTATTCGGTCTCTGGCCAGATCCAGCCCGAAGACGTCGCAGCCATCAAGGCCGCCGGCTTTAGAAGCGTCATCTGCAACCGGCCTGACGATGAGCAGCCGGGCCAGCCGTCGGCGGACACGCTCAGGGCGGCGGTCGAAGGCGCCGGGCTCGCCTTCCGCTACATCCCTGTGATCAGCGGCCAGATCACCGCCGAGAATGTCGAGGATCAGGCCGAGGCGCTGGACGAGTTGGAAGGCCCGGTGTTCGCCTATTGCCGCTCCGGCGCCCGCTGCACCAATCTATACGGGCTGATCCAGCAATCGAAAGGTTAGATCGGCAGCGCGCCGGTTTCTTTAAGCGTCTCCAGCACGATCGCCGTCTTCACGTGCTGCACGGATTCGTGCGGCAGGAGCACGCCGTTGACGAATTCCGACAGCGACTTCAGGTCGGGCGTCACCACTTTCAAGATGTAATCCATCTCGCCGGTCAGCGCGTGCGCCTCCTGCACTTCCGGCAACCGCGCCACCAATTCGCCGAAGCGCCGGGCATTGTCGCGGTTGTGGGTGGCTAAGGTCACCGAAATGACGTTGACCAGCGAGAAGCCTAGCCTGTCGCGGTCGAGCACCGCCCGATAGCCCTTGATATAGCCGTCTTCCTCGAGGCGCTGGCGGCGGCGCGAGCATTGCGATGCCGACAGGTTTACCCGCTCCGATAGATCATTGTTGGTCAGCCGCGCATCGCCCTGCAAGAGCGCCATTATCTTGCGGTCAAACTGATCGATGCGCGCCTCATCCACGATTTTTTCTCCTATCGTGCATATTTCACGCACGACATGACCATTTCAAGCGTTTGAATGCAAGCACCGTGCAGCCTATTTGCATTATCCTCACGCTATGTGTGGTCCAACGCGGCCACCTCACATTTTTGGAGGATAGCCATGGGTCCCTTCCCGCACGACGCCCCGCCCGCAAAAATCAGTAAAGACAACCCCGCAGGCACCGACGGTTTCGAGTTCGTCGAGTTCGCGCATCCAGAACCGCAGAAGCTGGCCGAACTGTTCACCCGGATGGGTTATATGGCGGTGGCCAAGCACCGCACCAAAGACATTACCGTCTGGCGCCAGGGCGACATCAACTATGTCGTCAATGCCGAACCAGGCTCGCATGCGATGAGGTTCGTCGACAAGCATGGCCCCTGCGCCGCCTCGATGGCTTGGCGCGTGGTCGATGCCGGGCATGCTTTCGAGCATGCCGTCTCGAAGGGTGCGACGCCCTACGAAGGCGACGACAAGGCGCTCGACGTGCCCGCCATCGTCGGCATCGGCGGCTCGCTGCTCTATTTCATCGATGCCTATGGCAAGAAGGGCTCGGCTTATGATGCCGAATTCGAATGGCTCGGTGCGCGCGACCCGCGGCCGCAAGGGGTCGGCTTCTATTTCCTCGACCACCTCACCCACAATGTCTATCGCGGCCAGATGGACAAATGGTGGGATTTCTACCGCAATCTGTTCGGCTTCAAGCAGATCCATTTCTTCGACATCGACGGCAGGATCACCGGCCTTGTCAGCCGCGCCATTACCTCGCCCTGTGGCAAGATCCGCATTCCCCTCAACGAATCCAAGGACGAGACCAGCCAGATCGCCGAGTATCTGAAGAAGTACAATGGCGAAGGCATCCAGCACATCGCCGTCGGCACCGACGAAATCTACGAGGCCACCGACAAGCTCGCCACCAACGGCCTGAAATTCATGCCAGGTCCGCCCGACACCTATTACGAGATGTCGCATGAACGCGTTAACGGCCATGACGAGCCGATCGAGCGCATGAAGAAGCACGGCATCCTGATCGACGGCGAGGGCGTGGTCGATGGCGGCATGACCAAGATCCTGCTGCAGATCTTTTCCAAAACCGTGATCGGGCCGATTTTCTTCGAGTTCATCCAGCGCAAGGGTGACGAGGGCTTTGGCGAAGGCAATTTCCGCGCCCTGTTCGAGTCAATCGAGCAGGACCAGATCAAACGCGGCGTGATCAAAGTGCAGGCCGCGGAATAGATGGGAGTTCTTGCGGCTCGACCGATTATGACCTAAATTCTAGTCATGAAGGGTCGAGCACATGAATGTTTCTATCGCCGAAGCCAAGGCCAAATTGTCCGAACTCGTCAGCCGCGCGGAAGCAGGTGAGGAGATCGTACTCACTCGGCACGGCAAGGTCGCAGCGCGCATTGTACCTCCGGCAGCGGCCGAACCTCTGCCCCGTATCGGCGCATTGAAGGGCAAAATCTGGATTGCGGACGATTTTGACGAACTCGGTCCCGAATGGGACGAGTACGTAAAATGACGGTCGGCCCCTTTCTCGCCGACACACATATCATCCTCTGGTCGATTTCGGACGATCGACGTCTCAGCGAGCATCACCGCGCCATCTTGGCTTCGGAAGCGGTGGTGTTTGCGAGCGCGGCAAGCATCTGGGAAATTGCCATCAAACGATCGATCGGAAAACTCAATGCGCCGGATGATCTGCCGACGTTGCTTCCAAAGATGCGATTTCAGCCGCTCGTTGTGACGTTACAGCATGCGAATGCCATCAGCGGCCTACCCCACCACCATGGCGATCCGTTCGACAGATTGCTGATCGCGCAGGCGCAAGTGGAAAACTTGACCATCCTTACTTCCGACCCGCATCTGGCCCGTTACGATGTCGCTGTAGCGTGATTAGCCAGGCGGTTGGTATCAGAGCCGAAGCCTCTCAACCTCCTCCTGCCTAACCTTGACGTCATAATCGAGCAGGAACTCGTCCAACTGCGGCGGTGCGACCGAGGTGCCGGACAGCATCGCATGGACCTGACCGCGATGATGGATGTCGTGCAGGAGGACATGGGCGAGGATGTCCCCAATCTTTTCCGGAATCATGCCATCCTCGCGCCGGTCGGTGTTGACGCGGCGGTCGAGGTCGAGCTCCGACAACCCATCACAGAAAGCAACGAGCCTGCGATCGAAATCGGCCTGCGCCGCCGCTAGGTCCACGGGGTCGTCGAACGGCACGAAATCGTCATAGACTGCTGCCCCGACGCCGCCCTCTTCCAGAAAATCGAGATAGAGACGGTCCACCGCCAGTATGTGGTTGAGCGTCTCCTTGATCGACGGAAAGAAGCTGGTGCGCTTGGCCTCGAATTCACCCGGCTGGAGCGACAGTACGGCACGATAGAGCCGGTCGTTCGACCAGAGATTGTTGCCGGCCATGCGGCGCATGTGATTCAGAAGGTTCATCAATGAAACCTCAACCTCTCGTAGCCCCTACCCCCTCGTACTTCTCGACCTTCTGCTCGATCGCGCCGAAGATCGAATGCCCGGCCTTGTCCTTCATCTCGATGCGCACCGTGTCGCCAAAGCGCAGGAACGACGTTTTCGGCTCACCGGTCTCGATTGTCTCGATCATGCGCAGTTCGGCAATGCAGGAATAGCCGGCGCCACCAGCCGAGATGGGCTTGCCGGGGCCGCCGTCGAGCTTGTTGGAGACCGTGCCCGAGCCGATGATGGTGCCGGCCACCAGCGGCCTTGTCCTGGCGGCATGCACGATCAGCGCCGGGAAATCGAAGGTCATGTCAACGCCGGCATTGGCGCGGCCGAATGGCTTGCCGTTGAGATCGGCAAGCAGCGGCAGGCTGACCTTGCCGCCGTCCCAGGCGTCGCCCAGCTCATCCGGCGTCACCGCGACCGGCGAAAAGGCCGAGGATGGTTTCGACTGGAAGAAGCCGAAGCCCTTGGCCAGCTCCGGCCCGGTGAGCGCGCGCAGCGTGACATCATTGACAAGCATGACCAACCGGATGGCGGCGCGCGCCTCATCGAGGCTGGCGCTCATCGGCACATCGTCGACGACGACGGCCACTTCCGCCTCCATGTCGATGCCGAAGGCTTCGTCGGCCATGCGGATCGGATCGCGGGGTGGAATGAAGGAATCGGACCCGCCCTGGTAGATCAGCGGGTCGGTCCAGAAGCTCGCCGGCATCTCAACGCCGCGCGCTTTGCGCACCAATTCGACGTGGTTCACATAGGCCGATCCATCAGCCCATTGATAGGCGCGTGGCAGCGGCGAATGCGCGTCGTGCTCGTGAAAGCGGGCAGACGGCATCGCATTGTTCTCCAGCGATTCCGCGATGGTCGCCAGATGCGGGGAAATCCTGCGCCAGTCGTCGAGGGCGGCCTGCAGCGTGCGCGCCAGGAACGAGGCATCGGTGAAGCGCGTCAGGTCGCGCGAGACGACAACGAGTTTTCCGTCGCGCGTCCCGTCCTTCAATGTGGCAAGCTTCATGCGATTTCCCCTCCTTGTGCAGCTTTGCTGCTGCTTTGGTCTTTTGCTTTACGCATGATCCTTTCCGAAAACCGGTTCCCACTTTTCGGGATCATGCGAGTTCCACAACAAGGCCGTCGCGTGCGATCGTCAAGTCGCCGGCCCATGTTTTCCTGACAGCGGCGATCCAATCGGCCTCGTTGATCCCGGGATCGTCGGCGGGAATGAGATGATTGAGCACCAGCCTCTTCACACCGGCATCGCTGGCGATGCGCCCGGCGTCCCCGGCAAAACTGTGGCTGGCGAGCAGATGCTCTTTCAACCGCGCGCCATTGCCGGTTCTGGCAACCACACTCTCGATGCCTTGCTCCAGCATGGCTTCATGGACGAGGATGTCGGCACCTGTGGCAAAATCGACGAGCGGCGGAAAGAAGGCCGTGTCGGCGGAGAACACCACGCATTTGGGGGCGTGCTCGAAGCGCAGGGCAAAGCAGTCCGTCACCGGCGGATGATCGACGCGAAGCGCGGTCACCTTCAGGCCATTCTGCTCGACCACCTGGCCTTCGCCGAATTCCTCAATCGAAACCAGTTCGCGGATGTCCGGCCGACCCTCATCGGCAATTCGGATCTCGATGTCGAATTCCATCGCCTGGCAGAAGCGCTGCCAGTAGTGGCCGGTGCCGGGCGGACCGAACACGGTGACCAGCGTCGCCAGTCCGGCCGTCCAGGCGGTATGGATCAGCGGCCCGAGTTCCAGCACATGGTCGGAATGCAGATGGGTGATGAAGATCAGGTCGAGCGCCTTCAGGCCGATGCCGGCATCGACCAGACCGCGCGTCACGCCAAGCCCGCAATCGACGACGATAGCTCGCCCGCCGATCTCAAGCAGAGATGAACTCGGCCACGGTCCGCCAGGCCTCAGCGCCGGACCGCCCTTGGAGCCCAGCAGCACCAGCCGGTCGCTCATCGGACGAACCTCAAGACCAATCGCCCTCCGGCGTGCCATTGAACCGCTTCTTCAGATCCGCCCAACAGTCGATGTAATTGTCCTGCCGGGTTTCCAGTTCGGCGCCGTAGCGGGTCAGCATCTGCGGAAAACGCGTCTCGAACATGAAGGCCATGGTGTTGTCGAGCTTGACCGGTTTCAGGTCCGCGCGCGAGGCCTTTTCGAAGCCAGGCGCATCCGGGCCATGGGCCAGCATCAGATTGTGCAGGCTGATGCCGCCGGGCACAAACCCTTCTTCCTTGGCATCATACTGGCCGTGGATCAGGCCCATGAACTCGCTCATGATGTTGCGGTGGTACCAGGGCGGCCGGAACGTATCTTCCGCCACCAGCCAGCGCGGCGGGAAAATGACGAAGTCGATATTGGCGGTGCCCTCCTCGCCGCTCGGCGCCGTCAGGACGGTGAAGATCGACGGATCGGGGTGGTCGAACAGGATCGCACCGACGGGCGAAAACGTCGCCAGATCATATTTGTAGGGTGCGTAGTTGCCGTGCCAGGCGACAACGTCGAGCGGTGAATGACCAAGGTCGGTGACGTGGAAATTGCCGCACCATTTCACGGTCAGCCGGCACGGTGTCTCCTTCTCCTCGAACCAGGCGCAAGGCGTCTTGAAGTCGCGCGGATTGGCAAGGCAATTGGCGCCGATCGGGCCACGGTCGGGCAAGGTCAGCTTGGCGCCGTAGTTCTCGCAGACATAGCCGCGTACTTCCTTGTCGACCAATTCGACCTTGAACACGAGGCCGCGCGGCAATACGGCGATCTCGCCTGGCCGCAGTTCGATGACGCCCATCTCGGTGACAAGGCGCAAGGCGCCGACCTGCGGCACGATCAGCAACTCACCGTCGGCGTTGAAGAAATGATCATCGATCATCGATGTGTTGGCGACATAGACATGGGCTGCCATGCCGGTCTGGCCGAGCACGTCGCCGGCCGTGGTGATGGTGCGCATGCCCTGGATGAAATCGGTCTGCTCCTTCGGCATCGGCACCGGGTTCCAGCGATACTGGCCGAGCGCCAGTTCATGATCGCCGACATTGGGGGCTGTCTTCCATAAGGGATAGTTAGCCGGCTTGAATCGGCCAGTGTGTTTTACGCTTGGCCTGATGCGATAAAGCCAGGAGCGCTCATTGGTGCCGCGCGGCGCGGTGAAGGGTGAGCCCGAGAGTTGCTCGGCATAGAGCCCGTAGGCTGGCCGCTGCGGCGAATTCCGCCCCTGCGGCAGCGCGCCGGGCAGCGCCTCGGTTTCGAAGTCGTTGCCGAAACCCGGCATATAGGAAAAGGCCATCGCTTCCTCCCCGATTGACCAAATTGGTTTCATTTGTAACCATTGAAAATGTAACTATCAACGGCGAACGCTGCATCCTCGGTGCGTATCATGGAACCCGAAATCCTAGAACTTGAAAGCTTCCTGCCCTATCGGCTCTACAGGCTTGCCGACGCAGTCAGCCGCGAATTCTCGCGCATCTACAAGGAGCGCCACGGCCTGACCCGGCCGGAATGGCGTACCCTTTCCGGGATCGGCCAGCGCGGCACGATGACGGCCACGGAGCTCGGCGAGCAGTCGGCCATGCACAAGACCAAGGTGTCGCGCGCGGTCGCCGAGCTCGAGCGGCGGCGGTGGTTGACGCGTGTGCCGGACGAGAATGATCGCCGTGTCGAGCATCTGGCGCTGACCAAAGCGGGTCTCGCGGCCTATCGGGAGATGGTGCCGCTGGCAAAGGCGTTTGAAAGGGAGTTGCTGGCGAGGCTGAGTGCGGAGGAACGGGCGGCGATCGTGAGAGGCGTGGCGGCGCTGGAGGTGGCGTTATCTGCAGCGTAGCGAAGAACGCCGCCCTATCCTTCGTCATTCTAGTCCCCTGGAACAAAAGTAAGCTTCATTTTGTTTGGCTTCTGTCACAAGAGCAGGAGTTTGATTCATGACTGGCAGGCAGGCGGACCTTGTCGTTCTAAGCGACGCGGATAGAGGTTTCCTCGAATCTCAGGTGCGCCGGCATAAG
>NZ_VFVA01000060.1:0-20599 GCF_006442155.1 Mesorhizobium sp. B2-4-14
CCAGTCATGAATCAAACTCCTGCTCTTGTGACAGAAGCCAAACAAAATGAAGCTTACTTTTGTTCCAGGGGACTAGGCTTTCTGTCCATTCGGCCGGTTTACCGGGATTTCGAACTTCTTTGTGCCGCCTTGGGTGTAGATTTCTCTTCCCCCGGCTCGTTCTTTTTGTTCTGCTTAGGTGCCTTGTCAGGTGTCTTGGCGGGAGCTGCCGGGACTACCAAATCGCTATCGGCACCGCTGCTCCGAGGCGTTTCGAGCACGGTGACGCACCCATCGAGATCATTGGTGGCAAGGTGCGCGTAGCGCATGGTCATCGACAGCGTCTGGTGGCCGAGCCACATCTGGACGCGCCTGATGTCTATGCCGCCCTGGACAAGACGCGAGGCGCAAGTGTGGCGCAAGATATGCGGCACGACCTGGTCGTCAGCACCAAGGCCGACTTCGGCTTTCGCTTCGTTCCAGATGGCACGGTACTGGGCCTGGCTCAATTTGGTGAACGGGCCTTTGGGCCGGCGCCCCTCGGTCGGGGGCAGCTTGATGACTTCCTTGACCCGCTCGGTCATCGGAATGGTGCGGCTACGGCCGGACTTGGTGATCCAGAAACTGACCCGATGTTCCTGGATGTCGTTCCAGATCAGCCCGAGCGCCTCGCCAAGACGGCATCCGGTGTCGACCAGGAAAACGGAAAGCCGGTAAGCGTCTTCGCTTCGGCTCCTGATGGCAGCAAACAACCTCGCCTCTTCGTCTCTTTCAAGGAAGCGAATCCGTCCCGCCCGCTCTTTCTGGCGGCGGAACTCGGGCAGGCTGTGGATGTCTCCCATCTTGTACGCCTTGCGCAGCAGTTTGCTAAGGGGCAGCCATCTTTCGATTGATGGTTGCGTTGCTGTTGCCGCGCTGGCGCAAGGTGCCGATAAGGTTATCCAGGGTACTCTGGTCGAAGGCGCTGAAACGCTCCCCGAGGAGAATCTCATCTATCTCGCCTATGAAAGAGCTGACATTGTATTTATGCCGCCCGTCATCCCACAATATGTCGCGATAGGCTGAAAAAAGCTCTCCGACCTTGTACGACTTTACTTCTCTTATCTTGTTGTAGGTATACTTGATCTCGGAATTCTGAGAAGAAAAGCTCGAAAACTGATCAGAGGGAAACCCCTCTTGAATCGCTTCGTTGGTCATTTTCCGTCACACCCCCGAGTGAATAGGTCAGCCCTATCCGCTTGGAAGCGTCCTTTCAAGAGATTAAATCACGCGGATGTGATCTCATCCGCCCATCTGCGGATCCCACGAGATCGTCCCCACGGATATGTTCAGCTATCGATTCCCCCTGTTCCTTGCGTTTGCGTTGACCCAGTCACGAAAACAAAACAGCCCGGGCGTTTGTGCGCCCGGGCTGGATTTCACCTGTAAGGAACCAGCCCTTAGAAGGAGCGCTGGAAGCGGAGGATACCGCCGACGCTGCTCTTCTTGTCAGCACCGGTCCAATTCGAGAAGTCGGCATCGTCGAACTTACCAGCATTGAGGTAATCAACTTCGGCCGTGACCGTGAAGCCGGGAACGACATCGTAGGCAATGTTCGCGGCGATACCGAGATTCTTCCATTCGTCATACGAGATCTGGGCGTTGAACGAGGTCTTCTCGTTGAACTTGTAGGTGCCACCGCCCCACACCGCCCAGTTGCCACCCCACTGCTTATAGAAGCCGCGGCCTCCGGCTGCGATCGCGTAGAGCGGGTCATTCAGATTGTCGTCGGAGCCGTAGCCGCCGATGATGAACAGCGACAGTTCGTTGGACAGGTTCACATCCAAGCGGACCTTGCCGGCGACTTCTTCGTAGTTGCTGTCATAAGCAACGACGCCTGAGATGCCGCCCCAACCCTGAGTCCACTTCACACCGCCGACGACATGCGGAACATAGCTGTCGATGGTGCCGACCGTGCCGGAGCCTTCTTCGAGCGAGACCACGGCCGAGAAGCCATTGCCGGCGTCGAAGTAGTACTGGACGACGTTGGTGTCGAAATCGCCATAAGGAACCAGCGTATCGTTGATGACGTTGCCGGCGTAGCCGATGAACGTGTCGAAGGCCGATTCGTCCTTACCAACACGCAGACCACCGAGCTGGATCCAGGCGAAGTTCAGCGAGACATTCTTGTTGCCGGCAGGGTTGGAGTTAAATTCATTGGCTGGCGTGGCCGGATTGTCCAGCGAGGGGTAGCCGTTACGGTTGCCGAAGTTGAAGCGGGTTTCGGTGTAGGTCTTCAAGGTGCCGAGTTCAGTTTCCTGGCCGGTCCAGGTCTTCAACGTGAAGCGGGCATTCTTGGCGTAGGTGCTCTTTTCTTCGCCGGACTCGTGGTCGAAGCTCTTCGCGCCGTCGAACGAGCCGACGTCGCCGACGCCGATGTCGTAACGAACGTAGCCGCCGATGCGCAGGCAAGTTTCGGTGCCGGGAATGTAGAAGTAGCCAGCGCCGTAGACGTCGCAGATCTTGACGTATTCAGCGGGTTCCGGCTCGGCGACGACGACGGCGTCGGCGGCGCGCGCACCGGAAACTGCGATCAGGGCCGCAGCGGAGCCGAGAAGAAGGCTCTTGATGTTCATTTTCTGACCTCCAGTCAGAATCGAACGAAACAGCGGCCCGAAAGGTGTTTGGCGAAGCTGTCGGAGCGGCTTCGTTTCTGAATATCGCTTTGTTATTGCTGGAAAATCGCGGAGGCTTCACGAGTGCTGCGAAGCAAGATGGCGGAGAGGATGGGATTCGAACCCACGAGAAGCTTTTGACCTCTACTCCCTTAGCAGGGGAGCGCCTTCGACCACTCGGCCACCTCTCCGTTGCGCCGCTGGATAAAGAAAAGCGCCGGCACAATCAACAAGCCCGCGCCATTATATGGAAAAATAACAACGCGCCGGACCGCGATTCTGCGCGATGCGGCGGTTCTGCGGCAATTCCCTGGCTGGCGAATCGGAACGCCGCCATGATTCCGTCGGCCGATCGCCGGATTCGGCGGGAAATCGCCGGTTGCGGCGGGCCTGATGGTTAACGAGAGCTTTCTGAGTGAGGCCAAATCGTGTCATTTGTGCAACAACGCCAGGGGATAGCAGCCGAACAGCCCTTTCGCCGGTACGATCGTTGTTGAACCCCGCCGCCTCATGGGTAATGTCGTGTTCGAAGGAGCGGCGCGGTGCGCATCTTTTTCGGTAGTGGGGATGGGGCAGGGAACGCTGTCCTTCAGCAAAGAATACCCAGACCCGTTTTTTAACTTTTGACTGGAGGTCAGAAAATGAACATCAAGAGCCTTCTTCTCGGCTCCGCTGCGGCCCTGATCGCAGTTTCCGGTGCGCGCGCCGCCGACGCCGTCGTCGTCGCCGAGCCGGAACCCGCTGAATACGTCAAGATCTGCGACGTCTACGGCGCTGGCTACTTCTACATTCCCGGCACCGAAACTTGCCTGCGCATCGGCGGCTACGTCCGTTACGATATCGGCCTTGGCGACGTCGGCTCGTTCGACGGCGCGAGGTCAGTCGACCACCAGGATGGCGACATCCACAACACCTGGTTCAAGCATACGCGCTTCACGCTGAAGACCTGGACCGGCCAGGAAACCGAGCTTGGCACGTTGAAGACCTACACCGAGACCCGCTTCAACTTCGGCAACCACAACCGCGGCGCCTCCTTCACTCCGGCTACTACTTTGGCTCCCGCCGTGGTTAACGACAATCCGGCCGGCAACAGCGGCATTTCGCTGAACTTCGCCTGGATCCAGCTCGGCGGTCTCCGTGTCGGTAAGGACGAATCGGCCTTCGATACGTTCATCGGCTACGCCGGCAACGTCATCAACGACACGATCGTCCCCTATGGCGACTTCGACACCAACGTCGTCCAGTATTACTTCGACGCCGGCAACGGCTTCTCGGCCGTGGTCTCGCTCGAAGAAGGCTCCGGCACTGTCGGCACCATCGACAGCTATGTTCCGCATGTCGTCGGCGGTGTGAAGTGGACGCAAGGCTGGGGTGCGATCAGCGGCGTCGTTGCTTATGACAGCAACTACGAAGAAGCCGCCGGCAAGGTCCGCCTGGACGTGAACGTCAATGACGCGATCTCGCTGTTCGCCATGTTCGGCTACGGCTCGGACAACAACCTCAATGACCCGGCCAACGTGATTTCGGCGCGTGGCCGCGGCTTCTACAAGCAATGGGGCGGCAACTGGGCCTGGTGGGCCGGCGGCACGTACAAGTTCAACGAGAAGACCGCGTTCAACCTCCAGGTGTCGGGTGACGACGACAAGAACTACGGCGTTGCGGCGAACGTTACCTACGACATCGTTAAAGGCTTCACGGTCACGGCCGAAGTTGACTACGACCACTATGGTCGCTTCGACGATCCGGCCAGCTTCACCAACGTCAACTGGACCGGCGCCGACAAAAAGAACAGCGTCGGCGGCATGCTCCGCTTCCAGCGCTCGTTCTAATCAGCAGCGTCTGACTGAAATCGAACCCGGCGGGCAACCGCCGGGTTTTTTCATATTAGGCGACGCGATTATCTGGATCGAGGTCGCGCGAGCGACAGTCCAGGGCTTCCTCATCCTAGCGCGGAGCGGTAGCGACGCGAACCGCGCAGGCCCGGCAGTTCATGCCTTGGCCCGCGAGTGCAGCCGCGGCACGGGATATTGCGCGGCGCCCGAGGGACAGCCCCTCTGGCCTGCCCGCCCTCCGCAGCGGCGGCGCAGCTGCTGCGAAGGGGTGAGAAGGAACTCGACGCAGGGTACCCGGTTCTGGACCACTGGGCCGTTCGGCAAAGTCACAGGATCCAGGGTCTGCGCTCCGCTTCGCTTGGGGTCCGGACTCGGCAGGGTAGCGACGGAGCAAAGGCCCGAAAAGAAGTTTTGCGCGAGCTTGTCGTATCGCGTGGCGATGCGACGCCAATCTTGAGCTGCAGAAACAGCGCTCGACGGCGTTGCGGTTCTTGTAAGCCATCATGCAATCAGCAGTGTTGCCGGGCGTGAGGATGAGCGCCCAAGGTCGGCAGGATTCGTCGATTATCGCGTGAATCTTGCTGTTTGGCCGCCTTTCGTGAGGCCTATCGCCTGAAAATCGGCTCCCTTTTCCGCCGTGAGCGCAGCGGTGAACCTTTACACGGCTGGAATCCAAGGCCGCCTGTTCAGGCGGATCGTCAGGCGTGGCGACGCTTTCGAATATCTTTTGCCAAACTCCCTCTCTCCACCGCGCAAAGCGGTTGTAGACCGTCTTGTGCGGACCAGTCCTTCGGGGAATCCTGCCAGCGGCAGCCGATCGTCATGACGTTTGTCGGCAAATGCGAGACAATCTTCGCCCACTGCTCATCGTTGACCAAACAAGCTCGCATCCACCGCCTTGATCTCCAACTTTCGATCAAGCCATTGAATCAGATGAACCTTGTTTGGGTCTAGACCCTAAGATGATGAAGCGATGCAAATGTTTGTTAAACCTGAGCCAAATCTCCCAAAGCGTCGATCAACGGCTGAATCTCGCTTTCGTAATTCTTCCATCGCTTGACGGAGGACTTGTAGATCGGCTGGCGAACCTGCCAGCGGCTGTTGGTATTTACCGAGCTGTCCCTATCAAAGAAGCGCAGGCAGGCGTTGTCCCATGGCAAGCCAAGATAATCTATGAGACGACGCGACTGCTCCTCTTGGTTTTCAATCAACGTCTCATAGCGATTTTCAAAGATGCGACCCGGAAGAACCTTTGTCCAATGCCGCATCAGACGATCATACTCGCGGTAGTAAAGACCTAGTGTCTGAAGGTCGGCGCTGTAGCTGTGCGCTGTACTGAATTGCAGAACAAAGCAGGAGACACAATTGTCGATGGCATCGCGACGACAATGAATGATGCGGGCATTGCTAAAAAGAATGCCGATCAGGCCGATCAGCTCGAAATTGTGGGGCATCTTGTCGACGATTCGCAGCGCGTCAGGCGCTCGCTGACGTAGATAGGCAAGATGTTCTGCTGCCAACATCTTGGTCAGTTCGGGAGTAATCGTCGCGATCGATTTGCCGAGGTCTGTCTCGGAGCTGCCCTTGAGGCCGATCCCCTTGGCCATTCGTCTGAGCTTGCTGAGCTCGCCGGCGCCATGAACATTGGGATGGCTGGCACAGATCTGTTCGGTCAGTGTCGTGCCCGAGCGAGGCATTCCGACAACGAATACAGGCACCTCCGACGGGCTGCCATGAGCCGCCATTGAGGCAACCATTTCCGGAGTGAAAGTTTCGATCATGGCATCCACCCACCGGCGGTAGTTTTCCAGATCGAATTTTTGGCCTCCGGCTTGATTTCCTTTCTTGAAGTGATCCATCGCCTCCTTGTAGTGACGGAGGTCGTTGAGCAGCTTTCCAGCCGCGTGATGGAGCGCTGCCGCTCCTTGCGCTCCATGGGCCGGGTCTCGAAGTTCCGTCAGGATTGCCGTGAGTTCCGGCGGCTCTTCGGTGAATTTGCGCGTGTGTACAAGTGCGTTGTACGCGGTCGGCATGGCAATGCGCTTCTCTACTGCCTCTTTCAGATGAACCGCGGCTTCGTCCATACGACCGAGACTTGCGAGCGCGTGGGGCAGCCCCATCCGGGCGAGAGGATGATCTCGATTGATCTTGAGCGCCTTCTCGAAGAGCGGCAGCGCCATTTCTCCTTTGTCAAACGCATTGTAAGCATCACCCAATGCACAAAGCGCTTCCACCAGATCCGGCTTCAAGGCCAAGGCCTGCTGAATGTGCTTGATCGCCGGCGTAAATTCGCTGAGCTTCAAATAAATTTCGCCGAGGCTAAGGTGGTAGTAAGGGTTTCCAGGCTCTTCGCCGACCGCCCTGGCGAAATATCGCAAAGCTTTCTCGTCGTCGTAGCCGAGGCCGAGCGTTCCCAGGATATACAGAGCCAGCGGATGATTTGGCGTACGCGCCAAGACGCGAAGGCAGAGTTCCTCTGCCTCAGGCAGTTGCTCGGCTTTCTGAAGCTCGAGCGCTTGCCTCAGTGCCATATCGTCGGAATGGCCGCGAGCCGAACCGGCTTTTGGCTGCCTTTGCGGTGGTGCAGTTTTCGGCGATACGACCGTGCGCGATGTCGACTGGGTCTTGAGGTGCTTTGCCCAAGCTGGCGGCAATCGATTGCTCATTGTATTTCGCTAGCAAAAGCGGCCGGAGGAATCCAGTCGGAGCATGCAGTTTGTGTCGCGGACGAGGCATCGCCCATGGCGAAAACGGTATCGTCAGGTAGGCCCGGCAGCCACGTCTTGGGTTCCGTTCATCGAGACACGCCTAGGCGGCATTTGCCGAGCGCATCGACAGGCGGCGTAGCCCCGTCAACTATGTCCATTTCCGCTTCTTAATGCAACTTGCACCCACCTTTCACTCACGCTAGCAAGAAGCTCCCTTTCCATGCGAGCTTCCGTCATGCACTTGCGCCCTCCCCTCTCGCCGGTCATCGCCGCGCTTCCGTCGACCGTGCCTTTTGTCGGTCCCGAAGCACAGGAGCGCGAGCGCGGGCGGGCGTTCCGCGCCCGTATCGGCGCCAATGAGAGCAGTTTTGGCCCTTCGCCGCGCGTGATCGCTCGCATGGAGAGGGTCGCGCGCGACCAGTGGATGTATTGTGACCCCGACAATTACGATCTCAAGGTGGCGGCTGCGGCGCATCACGACGTGGCTGTCGAGAATGTCGTTGTCGGTGAAGGCATAGACGGGCTGCTCAGCCTGGTGGCGCGCATGTATGTGGCGGCAGGCGATGCCGTGGTCACCTCGCTCGGCGCCTATCCGACCTTCAACTTCCATGTTGCCGGCGTCGGCGGGCGGCTGGTCACGGTCCCTTATGAGGACAACAGGGAAAGCCTGGATGGCCTGCTGGCGGCGGTCGTCAAGCAGAAGGCACCGCTGGTCTATCTGTCCAATCCCGACAATCCGATGGGCAGTTGGTGGGAAGCCGATGAGATCATCCGCTTCATCGAGGCGCTGCCGGAAACCACGATGCTGGTGCTCGACGAGGCCTATGGCGAATTGGGGCCGGCCTCGGCCTTGCCGCCGATCGATGTCTCGCGCCCGAACGTCATCCGCATGCGCACCTTTTCAAAGGCATATGGGCTTGCCGGCATACGCTGCGGCTACGCCGTGGCGGAAGCCGAGATCATCCGCGACTTCGAGAAGATCCGCAACCATTACGGCGTCAGCCGCATGGCGCAGATCGCCGGTGTCGAGGCGCTTGCCGATCAGGCCTATCTCGAGACGGTAGTGGCGCGGGTGGCTGCCGGGCGCCGCCGCATCGCGGCGATCGCCGAGCAGAACGGCTTGAAGCCGCTTGCCTCGGCCACCAATTTCGTCACCGTCGACTGCGGCCATGACGGTGCCTTCGCGCTGAAAGTGCTGCAGGGGCTGCTGTCGCGCGACGTGTTTATCCGCAAGCCGATGGCGCCAAGGCTCGACCGCTGCATCCGCGTCAGTGTCGGCCTCGACCACGAACTGGACATTTTCGCCGAGGAACTGCCCGGCGCGCTGGCGGCGGCGCGCGGAAACTAGCGCGTTTCCAAGCGCCCGGAAGCCATCGCTGCCGGGCAGATGTGCTGGTATGTGCGACAACTCCGCCGCTCCCCTGATGGCCGGCCGGGCGGCCCGCCCGCGTCCCGTGGCTCATCAATTTGATGGCCATAATCCCGTCAGCAGTTGCCTTCGTTCGATCCTGCGCCAGACTCTAGGCAAGGGAGTGAGCAATGGATGACCGGACAAGAGCAGTGCAGGCGCGCGTGTACGGCAAGGTGCAAGGTGTCGGCTACAGGATCTGGGCGCGAGGCGAAGCGACCGGACTTGGGCTGTTGGGCTGGGTTCGCAACGAAAGAGACGGCTCGGTGACGGCGTGGCTTTCCGGGGCTGACGCGGCGATTTCAGCTATGGTCGAACGGCTTTGGCAAGGCCCGGCGGGCTCAGCGGTCTCAAGGGTGGATGTGGAGGAACTCGAGAGTTGGACCACGCCTGGAGATTTCAGGATCGTCGCATAGGCAGTCTTAAGTTATCCTTGAATTAATTGAACGTTCGTTTTATTATTGCCGCCCTGACGAGGCAACCATGGCGCGCACCACAGGATCGGACGGCGAACGAACCGAGGCGGCAGTCCGCGAGGCGGCGGTCAATCTGATCGCACGCTACGGCTATGAGGCGATGTCGATGCGCCAGCTGGCCGCCGAGGTCGGCGTGCAGGCCGCCGCGCTCTACCGCTATTTCCCGACCAAGGAAGACCTGCTGTTCACGCTGATGCGCGAGCATATGGAAGGGCTTCGCCAGGCTTGGGAAAACGCCAGGCCAGACCATGCCGATCCGATCGCGCAGCTTGCTGCTTATGTGCGCAATCACATCACTTTCCATATCGAGCGCCGGCACGCCACGCATGTGTCGAACATGGAGTTGCGCAGCTTGTCGCCCGACAGGCTGACGCAGATCCTGCGCCTGCGCACAGCCTACGAAAAGGAGCTGCGCGCCATCCTGCGCGACGGCGCCGAGGCGGGCACCTTCAATGTCGAGGACACCGGGCTGACGGCCATGGCGCTGATCCAGATGATGACCGGCGTCATCGTCTGGTTTCGCCCGGGCGAGCGGCTATCGATCACTGAAGTGACGGCGACATATCTTTCGATGACAATGCGCCTGGTCGGCGTCAGGATCGGTGATGCGGAGGAACGGCATGTATACGAACACGCTCGGCTTCGGGCATGACGAGGAGATCGAAGCGCTGCGCGACATGGTGCGGCGCTTTGCCCAGGACAGGATCGCGCCTGTTGCCGCCGACATCGACCGGTCAAATGAATTCCCGGCGCATCTATGGCGCGAACTCGGCTCACTCGGCCTGCTCGGCATCACCGCCGACCCCGATTTCGGCGGCAGCGGCATGGGCTATCTCGCGCATGTGATCGCGGTCGAGGAGATTTCGCGGGCCTCGGCATCGGTCGGCCTCTCCTACGGCGCTCACTCAAATCTCTGCGTTAACCAGATCAACCGCTGGGCAACGCCGGCGCAGAAGGAAAAATTCCTGCCGGCGCTGTGTTCGGGCGAACATGTCGGCGCGCTGGCCATGTCGGAATCCGGCGCCGGCTCCGACGTCGTCTCGCTCAAGCTGCGCGCCGAGAAGCGCAATGACCGCTATGTGCTCAACGGCACCAAGATGTGGATCACCAACGGCCCGGACGCCGAAACGCTGGTCGTCTACGCCAAGACCGATCCGGAACGCAAATCGCGCGGCATCACCGCCTTCATCGTCGAGAAGGCGATGGCCGGATTTTCCGTGGCGCAGAAACTCGACAAGCTCGGCATGCGCGGCTCCAACACCGGTGAACTCGTGTTCGAGAATGTCGAGGTTCCCTTCGACAATGTGCTGTACGAGGAAGGGCGCGGCGTCGAGGTGCTGATGTCGGGGCTCGATTATGAGCGCACCGTGCTCGCCGGCGGCCCGATCGGCCTGATGGCCGCGTGCCTGGACGTGGCTATCCCCTATGTGCATGAGCGCAAGCAGTTCGGCCAGCCGATCGGCGAGTTCCAGCTGGTGCAAGGCAAGCTTGCCGACATGTACACGGTTATGAACGCCGCGCGCGCCTATGTCTATGCCGTGGCCGCGGCCTGCGACCGCGGCCAGACAACCCGCAAGGATGCCGCTGGCTGCGTGCTGTTCGCCGCCGAGAGGGCAACGCAGATGGCGCTCGATGCCATCCAGCTGCTCGGCGGCAATGGCTATATCAATGACTATCCGACCGGCCGCCTGCTGCGCGACGCCAAGCTCTACGAGATCGGTGCCGGCACCAGCGAAATCCGCCGCTGGCTGATCGGCCGCGAGATCATGGCGGAAGGGGTGTGATATGGCCGTCCTTCAAACCCAGATTTCACCCTCTTCCGAAACTTTTCGCGCCAATGCCGAACGCATGCGCGAACTGGTCGCCGACATCGCCGAGAAGGCCGCCGCCGTCGAGCGCGGCGGCTCGGACGAGGCGCGCGAGCGGCACATTTCCCGCGGCAAGCTGTTGCCTCGGGAACGTCTCGCGCAATTGCTCGATACCGGATCGCCCTTCCTCGAGGTCGGGCAGTTCGCCGCGTGGTCGATGTATGGCGAGGAGATTTCCTCGGCCGGCATCATCGCCGGCATCGGCCGTGTCGAAGGCACCGAGGTGATGGTCGTCGTCAACGATGCCACGGTGAAGGGCGGCACCTATTATCCGCTGACGGTGAAAAAGCATCTGCGCGCGCAGGAGATTGCGCTGCAGAACAATTTGCCCTGCATCTATCTGGTGGACAGCGGCGGCGCCAATCTGCCCAACCAGGACGAGGTGTTTCCCGACCGCGAGCATTTCGGCCGCATCTTCTACAACCAGGCCAATATGTCGGCGGCCGGCATCCCGCAGATCGCCTGCGTCATGGGTTCCTGCACTGCCGGGGGCGCCTATGTGCCGGCGATGTCGGACGAGACGATCATGGTGCGCAACCAGGCAACCATCTTCCTCGGCGGCCCGCCGCTGGTGAAGGCGGCCACCGGCGAGGATGTCAGCGCCGAGGATCTGGGCGGTGCAGACGTGCACACACGGCTTTCCGGCGTCGCCGACCATTATGCGATGGACGACGAACATGCCCTCGCCATCTGCCGCCGCATCGTCAAGAACCTGAATCGGAACAAGGCCATAAGCCTGAACTTACACAAACCGATTCCGCCACTTCATCCGACGGACGAGCTCTATGGCGTGGTGCCGACCGATCTGCGCCAGCCTTACGATGTGCGCGAGGTCATTGCCCGTCTTGTCGACGGCTCCGAGTTCGATGAGTTCAAGCAGAACTACGGCACAACTCTGATCACCGGTTTTGCCCATCTCCATGGCATGCCGGTCGGGATCATCGCCAACAACGGCGTGCTGTTTTCCGAAAGCGCGCTGAAGGGCGCGCACTTCATTGAACTGTGCTGCCAGCGCAAGATTCCACTTGTCTTCCTGCAGAACATCACCGGCTTCATGGTCGGCCGGAAATACGAGGCAGGCGGCATTGCCAAGGACGGCGCCAAGCTGGTCATGGCCGTTGCCACCGCCAAGGTGCCGAAGGTGACCGTCATCATCGGCGGTTCGTTCGGGGCCGGCAATTACGGCATGTGCGGCCGCGCCTACTCGCCGCGTTTTCTGTGGATGTGGCCTAATGCGCGTATCTCGGTGATGGGCGGCGAACAGGCGGCAACCGTGCTCGCCATGGTCAAGCGCGAAGGCATCGAGCGCAAGGGCGGCGCGTGGAGCGCGGAGGAAGAGACGAAGTTCAAGAAGCCGATCCTGATGAAATACGAGCATGAGGGCCATCCGCTCTACTCGTCCGCCCGCCTCTGGGACGACGGCATCATCGACCCGGCGAAGACGCGCGAAGTGCTGGCACTGAGCCTTTCCGCGGCACTCAACGCCGAAATCGAGGAGACGCGCTTCGGCGTGTTCAGGATGTGAGATGAGGCAGGCGCTGGACAGGATCGGCATCCGCACCGGCGACATCACGAAGCTGGATGTCGACGCCATCGTCAATGCCGCCAACACCTCGCTTCTCGGTGGCGGTGGGGTCGATGGCGCCATTCACCGCGCGGCGGGCCGCGAGCTCGAATTCGAGTGCCGGATGCTAAACGGCTGCAAGGTTGGCGAGGCCAAGATCACCAAGGGCTATAAACTGCCGGCTCGGCATATCATCCACACGGTCGGGCCAGTCTGGCAAGGCGGCGGCAAGGGCGAAGCCGAACTGCTGACCTCCTGCTACCGGCATTCGCTCGAAATAGCCGTCGCCAATGACTGCCGCTCAGTGGCATTTCCAGCAATCTCGACGGGTGTCTACCGCTATCCGAAAGAGGCTGCGGCCGGAATCGCCGTCGATGCGGTCAGTGACTTCATCGAACGGAGCGCGGTTCCCGAAATCGTTATTTTCTGCTGCTTGGACGAACCAATGGCGGAAATATACCGGCGGGCCCTTGCTGCATTGGGTGACAATTGAACTTTACAAACCAGACTTTTCGTCCACTCACGACATTGCGAGCCATCCCTGCAGAGCTGGTGGCATCGGAAAAAGTTCGCTATTGCTCATCCTGCACTTTGCAGCGGGGATGGGGCAAAAATGAAACTGAAATATTTTCGGAGGGTGTCCACCTCAATACTTTCGGCATTGCTTCTATTCGCGGCATCTGGCGCGAGCACGGCCGGATCGCTAGCGGGACGCGTGGGAGACAAGCACTTCCCGCCGACTTTGTCGGGAGATCCGAAATCGCCATGCACAAAGGCCTACAAAGCCTATGTGGCGGCCAGTGGCCATTCCGCCTACGCCACCACGCCATATTCAAGGGTGGTTTCACTGTACATCCTGTGCGGCGCGCGCCTGAATGCGCCATCGCGAAAGGTGGCGGAAGAGCTTGCCATGAAATCCTGCGTGGCCACGCGCGCGCATTACAAAGTAACGAATGGCGGCGCCTGCGAGATCGCCGCCTCGAAATAGGCGTGCGCCCACCAACATGGCGCCGCCCGACGCAAATCCGGGAGGCTCCATGTTCAGCAAAATCCTGATCGCCAACCGGGGCGAGATCGCTTGCCGTGTCATTCGCACGGCCCGGAAGCTGGGCGTGCACACGGTCGCTATCTATTCGGATGCCGACGCCAAGGCCCTGCATGTCGAGATGGCGGATGAGGCGGTTCATATCGGCCCCTCGCCCGTCGGCGAGAGCTACCTGCGCGGCGACAGGATTGTCGCGGCCGCCCTGGCGACGGGCGCGCAGGCGATCCATCCCGGCTACGGCTTCCTGTCGGAAAACCCTGATTTCGTCGACCAGGTGGTTGCGGCAGGCCTCACCTTCATCGGTCCGTCGGCGGCCTCGATCCGCGCCATGGGGCTGAAGGACGCCGCCAAGCGGCTGATGGAGAAAGCCGGCGTTCCGGTCGTGCCGGGCTATCATGGCGAGGCGCAGGAAATCGTGCTGCTCGCCTCCAAGGCACGCGAGATCGGCTATCCCGTGCTGATCAAGGCGCGCGCGGGCGGCGGCGGCAAGGGCATGCGGCGCGTCGAGCATCCCGATGATTTCTCCGAGGCGCTGTCCAGCGCTCGGCGCGAGGCAAAGGCCGCTTTCGGCGACGACCGCGTGCTGGTCGAGAAGTATGTCGACAAGCCGCGGCACATCGAAGTGCAGGTTTTCGGCGACAACTTCGGCAATGCCGTGCATCTCTACGAACGTGACTGCTCGGCGCAGCGCCGGCACCAGAAGGTGATCGAGGAAGCGCCTGCCCCTGGCATGACGTCGGCTTTGCGCAAGGCGATGACGGAAGCGGCGGTGAAAGCCGCCAAGGCGATCAATTATTCCGGCGCCGGCACCATCGAGTTCATTGTCGACGCCTCGCAAGGACTGAAAGCCGATCGCTTCTGGTTCATGGAAATGAACACGCGCCTGCAGGTCGAGCACCCGGTCACCGAGATGGTGACGGGCACCGATCTGGTCGAGTGGCAGTTGCGGATCGCCAGCGGCGGAAGACTGCCGAAGACACAGAGCGAGATTGCGCTTGCCGGCCATGCCTTCGAAGCGCGCATCTATGCGGAGGATGCGGCACGAGGGTTCCTGCCCGCGACGGGCACGCTGCATCATCTGAAATTTCCCGAGGCGGCACCCGACGCGGCCACGATACGCATCGAGACCGGCGTACGGGCCGGCGATGCGATCTCACCCTATTACGATCCAATGATCGCGAAGCTGATCGTTCACGCAAAAGACAGGCAAGAGGCGCTGGAAGCCCTCGGCGCGGCGCTGTCGCAAACCGAAATTGCCGGTTCCACCGTGAACACCGCCTTTCTTGCCGCTCTTGCCGCCGATCCGGATTTTTGTGCGGGCGACGTCGACACCGGCCTGATCGGCAGGCATCAGGATGCACTGACCGGGATCGCGCCGCCAACCGGCGCAATCATCTCGGCAGCCGCCCTCGCCGCCTCCGGCGCCGAGGCATTGCCGCCATCGAACGATCCTTGGTCGTCGCTTTCCGGCTACGCACATTTTCACGGCGTGGCGCGGCGCACGCGGCTGAAATTCGGCGAGGACGATATTCTTGCCAAGGTTTCGATACGCGCGGACGGGCGCTTCCAGGTGGCGCTCGATGCGCCCTATGACGGCGCCAATTCGCACGACCTGCGCGTCCTTCCTCGCCTCGCCCGCTGGCCTGGCCACGTCACCGTATTCGAAGGCGCTGTCGGCTATACCTTCGCGGTGCCGGACCCCTTGGCCAAAAGCGATGACGCGGCAGCCGCCTCGGGCAGCCTGCGCGCGCCGATGCCGGGTCTGGTCAAGCTGGTGCGCGTGGCAAAGGGCGATACCGTGATCAAGGGGCAACCGCTGCTGATCCTCGAGGCCATGAAGATGGAGCACACCATCGCCGCGCCGCATGACGGAGTGATCGCCGAGATCGCCACGGAAGGTGCACAGGTCACCGACGGAACGGTACTTGTCCGCTTCGTTGAGGATCAGAACGCGTAGAGCGCATTGCCGGCACAAAAGAAATGGCCGGGACGACCCGGCCATTTCGTTGGATTCATTACTTGAGATTACTGCGCGATCGGCGCGTACTTGCCGTTATGCCACTGATTGATGTCGTAGCTGGCATTCTTGAGGTCGCCCTTCTCGTCGAAGGTGACTTCACCGACAACGGTGCTGATCGGCTGACCGTTCTTCAACGCTTCGGCAACCTTGCCCGGATCGTCGCTGCCGGCGCGCTTGATGCCTTCGGCGAAAGCCTGAACCACGGCGTAGGAGAACAGCGTGAAGCCTTCCGGCACAAAGCCGCCGGCCTTGATCTTCTCGACAGCGGCCTTGGCTTCCGGCTTTGCCTGCGGATCCGACGGGAACACGAACATGGTTCCTTCGCCGGCCGGGCCGGCAACCTGCCAGAACTCCGGCGAAGCGATGGAATCGGGCATGATCAGCTGGAACTTCAGGTTCTGCTCAGCCGACTGACGCAGGATCAGGCCGGCTTCAGGGTGATAGCCGCCGAAATAGACGACATCGGCCTTGAGGTCCTTCAGCTTGGTGACGAGGGCCGAATAGTCCTTCTCGCCGGGATTGATGGCGTCGTAGTACACTTCCTTGAGGCCGCCGGCATTCATGGTTGACTTGACGGCATCCGCCACGCCCTGGCCGTAAGCGCTCTTGTCATGCAGGATGACGACGTTCTTGCCGGCATATTTCTTGGCGATCCACGGACCGATGAAGGCGCCCTGCGCGTCGTCACGTGTGTACAGGCGCATGATTGTCGACCAACCCTTTTTAGCGGCGTCGTCCGTGAGCACCGGGTTCGAGGACGCCGGGCTCATCATCAGCGAGCCCGCTTCGGCATAGACAGCGGACGCCGGAATGCTCGAACCCGAGCAGGCGTGGCCGTCGATGAATTTGACGCCGTTGGCGACGATGCGGTTGGCGACCGACACGGCCTGTTTCGGATCACACTGGTCGTCCTCGATGTCGAGCTTGATCATCGAACCGTTGACGCCGCCCGCGGCATTGATGGCATCGGCGGCGGCCTGCGCGCCCTGCTTGAACTGATCGCCGATGGTGGCGAGCTGTCCGGTCATCGGACCGACCACGGCGAAAGTGATGTCGTCGGCGAGCGCAACCGGCGCACTCATCATCAGCCCGAAAATGGCCGCGCCCAAAATACTCATTCTTTTCATGACATAGAACTCCTCCACTCGCGCGCGGCCGCCCCGGCCACGCTTCTTCCAGAGAGGCCGGACAATTTCATCCTTCATCGAACCTGTCTAGGCGCATTGACGTCACTCGATTGGGCCTGCATGGCCTCGTCCACGCAAAAAAGCCACGCCAGCCTTGTTCCGGCTGGTCGTGGCTTTTTTGCCTGTCGGCTGCTTCCCCAACGCCCCCGCCGTGAACCCCACCTTGGCCATCCCTGTCTTCTATCGGCCCTGATCTTGTCCGAAAGCCGGAGTCCGCTTTTGGCGATCATGGTCCGTCGCGCGGCTGGGCCTGTCGCGCCTGCCGCATTCTTGTTCTTGTCGTTCGACTGTCTGCGCAGCCTTTCCCTGTTGCGGCCCGGCCATCTTGCGCGGCCTTGGCCAATATCTCCCCGTCTGGCGGAAACTCAGTGCATGGTCATCCATTCGCGGGCTTCGCGCAGCGCCCTGGCGATCTCGACCTTCGACATGGCCGCAGACAGTTCCGAGCGCAGTTCCGCGGCACGGGCCGAACCCTTGATGGCGGCGATGTTGAACCATTTGTGGGCGGCAACGACATCGGTCTCGCAATCGCGGCCAGTCGCATACATCATGCCCAGTTCGAAAAGAATGTCGGCCTGGGCAGTTGCCCCCATGGCGCCGAAGCCTGTTTCCAGCATTTCAAAACGTGCCATTTTAGTCCCCTGTCTGGCTCCCGAGAGCTGCCTCCGTTTGTCTTGTCCGGGCTGCTCTTTCGATGCTTTCGAGAATGCCGCGCAGGCTTGAATCCGTCGTTAAATGGCGTGCTTAATTTGAGGAAAACAAAGCTAAAACAATAGGTAAACGCAAAAATTCGTTAAGGATACGAAGCCAGCAGTTCAGCCGGTTTGCGCCAAATTTGACGAAAATTTGCGGGAGCGGAATCAACACTCCGCTAACCACGGGAAACAAACACGAAGCGCCGACCGTTTTTCATTTCCTCTCCGACGAGCCGAATTCAGGCGTTTTCAGAATCCCAAAGTCTTCCGTTGCGGCACCACTTTTGTTTTGGCGGGAGCTGGACTAGCTTACGTTTGCGTAAGCGGCAGACCGGCGAGGCGGAGCATGCGGCCGGCTATCCATAGGGAGAAGAACATGTTTCGAAAAATGAGCCTGGCCCTTGCAGCCACATTGATCATGGCGGGGACGGCATGGGCCGATCCGATCGAGGGCAACTGGAAGACGCAAGCCGGCGACACCGCGGCCATTTCAGGCGGCGGCTCATTCTCCATCACGCTCAAGTCCGGCAAATATGCCGGCAAGACCATCGGCTCGCTCAATGCGGCCGGCGACAACAAATATGCCGGCAGCATCACCGATCCGGCAAACGACAAGACCTATTCGGGTAAGGCGACATTGTCGGGCACCTCGCTCAAGATGAGCGGTTGCGTGCTCGGCGGACTGATCTGCAAGAGCCAGACCTGGCATAGACAGTAGCTCTACAGACTGCTATCAAGGCGTTTCCAAAGACAGACGGAGACGCCACACCATGTTTCAGCCCAGAGAACCCCGAGACCTCAAAGGCCGCACCGCCATCTCTTATGCTCGCTGGTCATCCGGCAAGCAGGCCCACGGCGACAGCCTCGATCGTCAGACCAAGAACGCTGAGGACTTCTGCCGAGCCTATGGTCTCACGCTGGACCGCCAACTGGTGGACGATGGCATCTCGGCCTTCAAGGGCGCGAACCTCGATGCATCCTTTGGCAAGCTGGTGGCAGACATCAAGAATGGTGTGATCCCGTCCGACATGGTGCTGCTGGTCGAGAACGTCGACCGCATATCCCGTATCAACTATCTGGACGCGAATGAGTACTTCCTTGCCGTCCTCAAGACCGGCCTAACCATCGTGACCATGCACGACCAGCGCGTCCACACCATAGAGGGCTACCGCGCGAACTTCATGCATATGGTCCAATCCATCCTCTCGATGCAGTCAGCAAATGAGTACAGCGAAAAGCTCTCCAAGCGTGTCAAAGAGGCTTTGAGCCGCAAGGCAGAAAGGGCCAGGGCTGGCCGCGTCAAGCTCGCCAAGGTTCCCTTCTGGATTGACCACGAGACCCAAGAGCTTAACGCCAGGGCCTCAGACGCTCGCCTATTGTTCGATCTGGCAAAGCAAGGCCTTGGGCAGTTGGCAATCGCCCAGACCCTGAATGAGCGGGGTATCTTAAGTCCCTCGGGGGGCACGTGGTCCCAGGGGGTTGTGGGCGAGACGTTGCGCAATCCAGCGGCCTTTGGGACGTTTGTGTTTCGAGGTGATGAGGTGCCAGGCTACTTCCCTGCCCTGATCACCGAGACCGAGTGGCTGGCTTCGCGCAGCAGGACCAAGGAGCGGCAACACAGCCGTCAGGTGGGCAACACAACGAACCTGTTCAGCCGCATGGTCTATTGCGCGCATTGTGGCTCCTCTATGGCCGTTACGTCGGTCAAGCGTGGTGGTCGGTCCTTCGGCTACCTGACATGCACAGGCAAGATGTCAAAGCGGACGGAATGCCAAGCTCCGAATTGGAGGTACTCGGAGTTCGAGGCTGCGATGCTTTCTCGCGTCGGCTTCTTGGCCGTTCCTATACCGGAGGAAGCAGGGGCGGGTTCGGCAGGCAAGGCAACGGAACTGGACGACGCCATAGATGCCCTTGAGGCCAAGCAGGGCAACATCCTTGCTGGTATGGCTGAGGCCACCGACGCCGCGTCACGTAAGTTCCTACTCGACCAGTCAGCCGCCCTGACTTCCGAGATCGAGGTCAAGCGCGGTGAACTCATCCGGCTCCGCGAGGAGATCGCACGGAATGCGGATGCCTCGACCGCCCTGGCCGACTTCGAGTTGGACCAGCAGGAGATTGAACGGTTAGCCACGGAGGACCGCAAGGAGGCCCAAAGGCTCCTCGGGAACCTTGTGCAGCGCATAGAGCTTGAGAGCGACAGCAAGACTCTTAGGCGTGCCATGGTCACGATGCGAGGCCGCCCCACCCAAGCCATCGTCTTCGACAGCAGTGGCGAGCCCGGCTAATTAGCCGCCCATATAGAGAGCCCCAAGCTCCTTTGCTCAGCAGTCACGAGATTAGAGCCTCATCCAGGGAATAGAAGAGGCGTATTAGACCTTCCTCACATTAGCGTTCGCTTTATGTCGCCATACAGGGAAGGGCAAGACGAACATTAGCCTGATCTAATGTCGTCATAGAGAGACAGGGAAAGTTCACGGGCACCCGTCCACGCCTGTTTCCTCCCCTCTCTTCTTGAGAAAAATCTTGGTGGTCTCCTCTGGTCACCAAGCCATCGACGCTACATCTGGCGCTTACACCACTGATCATCACAATATGTAGGACCAATGACCCACACTGCCCCTGCGGGTGCGGCTGGCGATGCCGAATTGCTCGCCCTCCGTGAAGCCATCCGCACCCCAACGACCACTCCAAGCCTCGCCAGGACCTTCCCGTCCCCCAGGAAACGCCCTTGGGGCCGTGAGTTTCCCCTACCAGTCCGCATCACCCGCGCCACCCGCCGCCTCGCCCACGTTGGTGGAATGGTGCCGGAAGGGTGCAGCGTCAAGGACATGGAGAGGGTTCGCTGCAACCACCGTATCCACGTCGATGTCATCAAGGAAATCCTTGGGACCCTCTGGTCCTTCCGGCTCCTCGGGTGGCTCCCTTCCGACACGGTCTACCTGGAACATGACCAGATAGCCGAGATCGTAGCCGCTGGTACTCAACGCCCAGCGGACACTCAAGACCTCATGCCCGACTGGTTCACCCGCCGTCATTCGGTCGATGAACTCCAGACCTTCCGAGACGGGAAAGCTGCTTAGGACTGGGCATATTGCCCATGTAGCGTCGATGGCTTGGTGACCAGAGGAGACCACCAAGATTTTTCTCAAGAAGAGAGGGGAGG
>NZ_VFVA01000061.1:0-18522 GCF_006442155.1 Mesorhizobium sp. B2-4-14
GTGGACAGCGCGCTGAAGCTCTCTGGCGCAACGGTGTGTGCGGAACAAGGCACCACCACCGAGCAGAACGTCGCCGACTACTTCACCGCCAACAAGATGAAGTACGAGGCGGTCGTCATCGATTCCGCCGACAGCATCATCAAGGCGTTCGACAGCGGCCGCTGCGATGTCTACACCACGGACGCTTCGGCGCTTTATGCGCAGCGCCTGAAGCTGACCGATCCCGCGGCTTTCACGGTGCTGCCGCAGATCATCTCGAAGGAGCCGCTGGGTCCGGCCGTGCGCAAGGGCGACGACAAGTGGTTCGATGTCGTGCGCTGGACGCTGTTCTCGCTGATCGAGGCGGAAGAGGACGGCATCACGCAAGCCAATGCGGAAGCCTCGCTGAAGTCGCAGAACCCGACGATCCGCCGGTTCCTCGGTGTCGAGGGCGACAACGGCAAGCAGATCGGGCTCGAGCCGGCCTTCGCCTACAACATCGTCGCCAAGGTCGGCAATTATGGCGAGATCTTCGAACGCAACCTCGGCCAGTCGAGCCAGCTGAAGATCGCGCGCGGCATCAACGCGCTGTGGAATGCCGGCGGCCTGATGTATGCGCCGCCCGCGCGCTAAGCCTGAAAGCCGAACGCCTGTTTGGTGCCGGGCCGGCAGCTGGCCTTGGGCTCCTTGCCCGGCCATTCCACTTCACGGAACGGAGCGGTGATCTGTGCCGTCGCGCATCATCGCCGCTCTTGTCCTTCGATCGATGTTCGAATCCGCGGTGTATAAAAACGTTTTTATTATTCTTGAAAACGTTTTTACCCGATGTTACGGATGCTGACCTCTTGGGTTAGCAGCGGTCCATGGCAGCGAGCAAAAAATCTGAACACCGGGAACTTTCGCCGACGATCAAGACGTTGGCGGCCCATACGGGTTTTTCGATCGCCACCGTCTCGAAGGCTCTGCGCGGTTCCCCCGTGGTCGCCCAGCAGACCAGGGACGCCATCGTCGCCGCCGCGCGAAATCTGGGCTATCAGGCGAACATCCGAGGCATGGCGCTGAGGACCGGCAAGACCTATCGGGCGGCGGTGCTGATGCCGATAACGTCCGCTGCCGGCTATGAGTGGGACGGCGTTGAATACACACAGATCCTGAGCGGCATAAGCCAGGCGCTGGAAAACAGCGATTATCAGCTCTCCGTTCACGGTTTCCGGGATTTCGGCGACGCCTTCGACACAGCCCGTCGCATCGTCGACCAGAGCGCGGCCGACGGCCTGATCTTTTCCGGCGTGCAGGCCGACGATCCGCGTATCGACCTGCTGGTCGAAAGCGATTTTCCGTTCGTGTCGCTCGGCCGATGCCGCAAGCCGCTCACCTATGCCCATGTCGATGTCGACAATGAATGGGCGGCATTCACCGCCACGGCCCGGCTGATAGCGGGCGGACATCGGCGGATAGCGCTGATCAACGCGGATCGCCGTCTTTCCTATGCCCTGGACAGGATTGACGGCTTTTCGCGCGCCTTCGACGAGGCAGGGCTTGCCACATCGATGGACCTTGTGGCCGACGGCGATCTGTCCACCCGCTTCGGCCGTGACAGCGCGCTCAGACTTCTTGGCTTGCCCAGCCCGCCCACCGCCCTGGTGTGCATCAACGAATCCACCACCCTGGGCGTCCTGTCGGCGCTGGGCAGCCTCGACCGGCGCGTCGGGGTGGATGTCGACGTCATCGCCTATGACGATATCAACGTCAGCGCGTACTTCACCCCGCCGATCACGACATTCTACCAACCAATCGAACTCCTCGGCCGCAAGCTCGGGGAGTTTCTGCTGCGACGCATGGCGGGCGAGGATCCGGCAAGGCTCACCATGGTCTCGAGACCCGAGCTCATCGGCCGGCAGCCGGACAATCTCGGCGGGCGAAACCGCCGCTAATCATGACATGGGAGGAAAGAGCATGAAGAAGATTCTGATCGGACTTGCGGTGGCGCTATTGGCGGCCGGCACTGCCGGCGCCGCCGACCTCGGAGGAAAGGTGCTGAAGGTGGGTTCCGACACCACCTCGCCGCCGATGGAAAGCGTCGACGCGGCGAGCGGCCAGATCGTCGGTTTCGACGTCGATGTGATCAAGGCGGTCTGCGGCAAGATCAACTGCAAGGCTGAATTCGTCACCACCGGCTGGGATGGTATCTTCGCCGCTCTCGACCAGGGAAGTTTCGACCTGGTCGCTTCCGGCGTATCCATCACCGACGAACGCAAGAAGGCGATGGATTTCTCGGACCCCTACATCATCAACAGTCAGGCCGTCCTCATGCGCGTTGAAGACGAGGGCCTGTCGCTCGACGACTTCAAGGCGAAAGGCAAGAAGCTCTCGGCGCAAGCCAACACTACCGACTCACAGGTCGCCGAAAGCATTGTCGGCAAGGACAATGTGGTCGCGTATGACAGTTTCGCGGCCTCCGTCATAGCGCTGAAGAACAAGGACGTGGACGGCGTCGTGATCAATGGCGCCAATGCTGCCGCGTATGAAAAGGAATTCGCGGGCGAACTGGTGGTGCCGATCAGGAATCTCCAATCCGATCCCCTGGGGCTGGTCTTCCGCAAGGGTGACGAGAATGTCGCCGCCTTCAACGAAGGGCTGAAGGCCATCAAGGCCGATGGCAGCCTCGACGCGCTGATCGCCAAATACTGGGGCGTGAAATAGCCGCTTGAAAGACTTTGGCTCCGGGTGCTGGGCACCGGAGCCGCCGTGAGGGAGGGACGGGACCGGATGCAGTTTCTGATGCGCCTGCGGCCCAGCAATCTGATCATCGTCGCGGCTTTGCCGTTCATCGTCTATCTCTTCGCTTCGTCGATTAACTATCAGCGCTCGCTTCGCGCCATCCTGGGCGTGGAGAACGGCTCGTCGGTCTTCGTGCCTGGCTTTCTGGCGCTGGCTGTCGCCTTTTTCGCCGGCCTTGCCGTGGTCGGGTTCTCGCGTGCTTCGTCCAGGTCACCGCGTCTCGCGATCGTCGCGGCCGGGGTCAACCTTGCCGCCGCGATGGTGCTTGCGACAACCGGCGTGGCCTATCCCTTCGTGGCATCGGTCGTGGCGAACGCCGTCGATCCGTTCACCTCCAATCTGGTGGTTCAGGGCCTTACGCCGCGGCGATTGACGGATGCCGCCGACCTCATGGTGCGCGGCCAGGCCGCACTCCTGTTGCGAGCCTATTTCGGCCTGACGATCGTGATCCTCGGTGCATTCTTCATCGCCGCCCGCAATGGCACAGGCAACGCGACGCACGGTTGTGCCCGCTTCGCACTTGCGGCGGTGAACGGCGCCGGGTTGGCTTTCATCCTGCTTTTCGCGCATATCGCATTCGCGGCGGGTGTCGCCACGACGATCCGGGCGGCCGTCGCCGCCTATATGCTGGCGGCAATGATGGGGTTGCTCTGGGTCGGGCTCCTCAAGCTCAAATACAGCTGGCGGGCGGACCTAACCTGCATCGCGGCAACCATCCTCATGATCTGCGCTGCCGCGTGGTTCCTGCTCCAGCCGCGCGACAGCTATGTGCTTGTGGGGTCTCTCGCCGGGAAGGTCGCTGTCACGGCCGGTACCCCGTCCGGGATACTTGGTCCCGTCCGCTACGGGCAATTTCCCGGAGGTCCCGACCGCGACGTGCCGCTGCGCACCTTTCGTGGCGCGCCGGAAGCGCTCGACGCAATCGGCAAGGCTCCCGATATCAGCGCGGCACTTGTCCCCGCCGCAACGGCGCCGGGCGCATTGCCCGTGCTGTGGCAAGCGGAGGCGTTGAACGATCGCGACAAGGCGTTCGGCATTACGCTCGCGGTGCTGGCGATCGTGCTTGGGCTGCTGACCTTCGGCGGTCATATCCACCGCAGGCACCCGCTCTCCATCGGCTCGGAATTCATCGTCGACACGATCCGTGGCATCCCGATGCTGGTTATCGTTCTCTATGTCGGCCTGCCGCTCGCCGGCGCGCTCAAGGACGCGACGCAGGGCGTGGTCGATCCGCCGAACCTGGTGCGCGGCATTGCCGCCATGGCGCTGGCCTATTCGGCCTATCTCGCCGAAATATTTCGTTCCGGCATCAATGCAATCCCTGCGGGCCAGATCGAGGCAGCGCACAGTCTCGGCCTCAATGGCTGGCGTACCACCCGGCTGGTTGTGTTGCCGCAAGCCTTCCGCATCATCATTCCGCCGCTCGGCAACGAACTGATCGCCATCCTCAAGGACACGTCCCTGCTCTCGATCCTGTCGATCCGTGACATCACGCAGCGTATGCGGGAATTCCAGTCGGCAAGTTTCCTGCCGTTCGCGCCCTACAACTCAGCCGCCATCTTCTACATTTTCCTGACGTTGGCGGCGGCAAGCCTCGTCAGCACCATCGAGAGAAAATATGACATCAAGCATCGATAACGCACGCCGGACCCTCGAAGCCCGCGCCGCCGGACTGGTCTTTCCGCAAGGCTTCGTGTTCGGCGCCGCGACCGCAGCCTATCAGATCGAGGGTGCGCATGACGCGGACGGCAAGGGCGAAAGCATGTGGGACCGGTTCTGCCGGGTTCCCGGCGTGATCGTGGATGGCTCGAGCGGTGACGTCGCCTGCGATCACTATCATCGCTGGAAGGAAGATATCGGTGTGCTCAAGGCGCTCGGCCTTGGCGCCTATCGCTTTTCCTTCGCCTGGACGCGGCTTCTTCCCGAAGGTCGAGGCGACGCCAACGCCAAGGGTATCGCTTTCTACGACCGGCTGGTCGACGATCTGCTTGAAGCCGGCGTCGAGCCCTATGCAACGCTCTACCACTGGGACCTTCCGCAGGCATTGCAAGACCGTGGCGGCTGGTACAGTCGCGAAACCGCCACCGCCTTTGCCGATTATGCCGGGCTTGCCGCCCGCAGCTTCGGCGATCGCGTCAAGAAATGGACGACCCTCAACGAGCCCTGGACCTTCTGCTGGTCGGGACATGCAACCGGTGAGGATGCGCCGGGATTGCGCGATGGTGTGAAAGGCGGCGTGACCGCCAGTCATCACGCATTGCTGGGGCATGGCCTGGCTGTTCCAGTCATCCGGGCCGAAGTGGCGGATGCGTCAATCGGCATCGTCTTCGATCTCAACGTCGCGGAGGCCGCTACCGATGATCCGCGCGATGTCGCGGCGACACGGCGCTTCGATGGCGCCCAGAACCGCTGGTTTCTCGATGCCGTCTTCAAGGGCACATACCCACAAGACATGCTGGAGCTCTACGGCGATCTGCTGCCGCCGATCGATGCGCGGGATAATCAGATCATCGCCGCGCCGGTGGATTATTTGGGCATCAACATCTACCGTCGCTCGGTGATCGCGGCGGGTGACGAACTCGCGCCGCTAAGCTATCGACGGGTGCAACCGGAAGGCATCTATTCGGCGGTCGACTACGAGATATGGCCGCGCTGCATGTACGACATCCTGCGTTATGTGAACGACCGCTATGCGCCGCAGGCAATCTACATTTCCGAGAACGGCGTCGCCACGACGCCGGAACAGGTTGGCGACGACGGGCGTGTCTGGGACGATCTGCGCGCCGCCTATTATGTCGATCATCTCGAGCAAGTGGCCAAGGCGGCGGTCGAGGGCGTGCCGGTGCGGGGTTATTTCGCCTGGACACTGACCGACAATTTCGAATGGGCCTATGGCTATACGACGCCCTTCGGCATCACCCATGTCGATTTCGCCACGCAGCAACGCCAGATCAAATATTCCGGCGAGGTCTACGCCATGATTGCCCGGCAGGAAACCGTGCCGGTTGCCAAGAGCGCCTGACTTGGCTGCGGAAGGGCGTGGCGGCAACGGTCCTCATAACTGGCGCCGGGCGCGGGCTCGGCCACGAGCTGGCGGTGCAATACGCCCACCATGGCTGGCGTGTGATCGCTTCCGGGCGCACGCATCCGGCTCAAGGTTGCGCAGGTCGAATCGAGTTCCAGCCGCTCGATGTCGCCGATCCCGCTTCCATTTGCGACCTTGCCACGCGGCTCGCCGGCAGGCCCGTGGATGTGCTTGTCAACAACGCCGCCATCCGCAGCGAAATCCCTGGCCTGCACAGCTTTGCCCCGGATGAATTCCTGAAGGTCGTGCGGACGAACACGCTCGGTCCGTTGTTGCTGGCGAGGGCGCTGCGCCCGAACCTGGTTGCGGGGCGCATGCGCGTCATCGCCAATATCGGCAGTCGGGCCGGCTCGATGGCTGAAGGGCTACTCGATGATTATGACGACGACTATGCCTACCGCTGCTCGAAGTCAGCGCTCAACATGGTCTGCGCTCAGTTGGCGCAGGATTTGCGCGTCGACGGGATAACGGTGTTGTCGCTCCATCCAGGTTGGGTAAAGACGGATATGGGAGGCGATCAGGCGATTCTGGCGGTCGAGGACAGTGCGCGGGGCCTGCGCACCATCATCGATAGTGCGACGCCTGGAGACAGCGGCTCCTTCCAGACGTTCGACGGCGTCCCTATCGGGTGGTAGTCGAAAGCACCCGGTCTCCACGCTGGATGCCTCCGCCGGAGCCGATCGTGTCGACAACGCGGACATCGGGTGCGACGCCTCGACAAGCGCGCCGTCGGGGCCAATGGCGATGGCGCCTCGCGGTCCGCGCTTGACGACGAAGGTCGCGCCTTCGCGCATGCTGGAGCGGATTTCTCGCGCGGCCTGCTCAGGGCTGGTCCGGCATAGGCGCAAAGCCGCCTCTTCGCGTCATACAGGGTTCATCGTGCGGACATAGCGTCTTTCCCAGGTCTTTGCTGCAATGCAAAAGGAGTGGGACATGGTGGACATAGTTTCTAGTGAAGCGGGCATCCCGAGGCCGGATCATCCGCTGGATCAATCGGGCGGCGCCAAGTGGTTCCTGCCTGCGTTCGGTGTGCTGGTGCTGGTTGGCATCATCTATGTCGGCTACGCGCTCAGCCAGGATCTGGCGGTGGCCAAGACCGTGCCGTGGATCCTGCTCGGCATCGCCCTGCTGATCGCGCTCGGCTTCGAATTCGTCAACGGTTTCCACGACACCGCCAATGCGGTGGCGACCGTCATCTACACGCGTTCCCTGCCGGCCGAATTCGCCGTGATGTGGTCAGGCGTTTTCAATTTCCTCGGAGTGCTCACCTCAAGCGGCGCGGTCGCCTTCGGCATCCTGTCGCTGCTCCCGGTCGAGCTTATCCTGCAGGTTGGCTCCTCCTCGGGCTTCGCCATGGTGTTCGCGCTGCTCGTCGCGGCGATCCTGTGGAACCTCGGTACCTGGTTCCTCGGCCTGCCGGCGTCGAGCTCGCACACGATGGTCGGCTCGATCATCGGCGTCGGCCTCGCCAACCAGTTCATGGCGCCAGCCGGAAGCGCCACCAGCGGCGTCGATTGGGGGCAGGCGACCAATGTCGGCACGACCTTGCTGGTGTCGCCGATTATCGGCTTCTTCGCCGCCGCCATCCTGCTCTATGTGATGAAATTGCTGGTGCGCAACCCGGCTCTTTATGAAGCGCCGAAGGGCAATGCCCCGCCGCCCTGGTGGATCCGCGCCTTGCTGATCTTCACCTGCACCGGCGTCAGCTTCGCGCACGGCTCCAATGACGGACAGAAAGGCATGGGCCTGATCATGCTCATCCTGATCGGCGTCGTGCCGACCGCCTACGCGCTCAACCGCACGCCCGACATCAACTATCTCGAGGCCTACAAGTCGGCTTCCGTCAACGTCGAGACGGCGCTGGGCAAATATGTCAAGCCCGGCGTCACCGTTGCCGATGCCAATGCTGCAAAGGCTGCCGTGCAGGAAGCCGTGCGCAGCAAGACGTGGACCGATCAGACGACCATTGCTCTGCAGACCTATATTCACAACACCACCGCCGAGCTGCAGCCCTATGCTTCGGTCGAAAAGGTGCCGACCGATCTGGTCAGCAACGCGCGCAACGACATCTACCTGATCGGTGAAGCGCTGAAGCTGATCGACAAGAAGAAGCTGCTGCCGATGAAGGACGACGACCTGAAGGCAGTCACCGACTACCACAAGGCCGTCGACAATGCGACGAAGTTCATCCCGCTCTGGGTGAAGGTGGCTGTCGCGCTGGCTCTCGGACTCGGCACGATGGTCGGCTGGAAGCGCATCGTCGTCACCGTCGGCGAAAAAATCGGCAAGAGCCACCTGACCTACGGCCAGGGCGCGGCGGCCGAACTCGTTGCAATGGTGACCATCGGCATGGCCGACCGTCTCGGACTGCCGGTATCGACCACCCACGTTCTGTCGTCGGGCGTCGCCGGTACGATGGCGGCCAACGGCTCCGGCCTGCAGTGGTCCACGGTGCGCAACCTGCTGCTCGCCTGGGTGCTGACGCTGCCGTGCTCGATCGCGCTCGCCTTCGTCCTGTTCATCGTCTTCCGCCAGGTGTTCTGAGCGGAGCCGAAGGTTCTCGAACACAAAGGCAGCGCCAGCGACCAGCGCTGCCTTTCTCTTTGAGCGAGGGGCAAGTCTTCAAGAGAATATGCGCATTTACGTTGAAGGGGCTCATGCCTTGGAGATTGGCGCGAAACGCCCATCGCCTCGTCGTCCGAGCGACTGGAATCTCGCCGACAATAGGTCTGATACCGGTGAAAAATCACCGCGCGGGTTTGGCTAGGTCGGGTCCTCGCGGTGCAGATCGTGGATGGCGACGCCCTCGACATTGGTCGGCAGGGTCAGCCACTGGCGATGGCGCAAGGTGCGCTGCGTGTCCTCCAGGCCCATCTCCCAGTGCTCGCGCATCGAGGTGCCGGAGAATTCATAGTCCTTGGCGTGTCCCTCGTAGCCCTTGTGCTGGTAGATCAGGTGGACGATGTTGACAACGCCGGCGTCGGAATAGTCGGCGATCAGCTCCTTCTCGCCGTCTTTCAGCAATTCGGGAGGCACGCGCTTCAGCGCCTCGAGCAGCTTCATCTTGAGCGCGTGGATGCGCTGGAAATTGTCGGTGTTCTGGCGCGTGCGGCTGGAATACATGATGTCCTTGTGGCGCGACAGCACGTCTGCCATGCCGCGTGGCAGGACGCCGCGGGCGCTGAACAGGTCGACCTGGAACACCAGCGAGGAGCGGTCCTCTTCCTGGTCGAGCAGATACTGCAGCGGCGTGTTGGAGACGATGCCTCCGTCCCAGTAGTACTCGCCCTCGATGCGGACCGACGGGAAGGCGGGCGGCAGCGCGCCACTGGCCATGATGTGCTCGGGTCCGATGCGCACCTTGTCGGTGTCGAAATAGACGAAGTTGCCGGTCCGGACATTGACCGCGCCGACGCTCAACCGCTTCCTGGCGTCATTCAGGACATCGAAGTCGATCAGGCTCTCCAGCGTATCCTTCAGTTCGGCGGTGTCGTAGAAGCTGGTGGCGCCCTCGGCGCCGGTATGCTCGAACCAGGGATTGGGATTGCGCGGCTTGAAGAAGCCGGGCTGGCCCATGGTCATCGTCATCCACGAGGAGGTGCGGTTGCGGATGTCGCGGTAGATGTCGCCCTCCGGCGTATACGACCAGATCTTGCGGCCCGAGATCGTCTGCCAGAACTGCTCCAGCCGCTGCAGCCGGCGGCTGGACTCATTGCCGGCGATGATCGCGGCGTTGATGGCGCCGATCGAGACGCCGGACAGCCAGCTCGGCTCGCAGCCGGCCTCGGCCAGCGCCTGGTAGACGCCGGCCTGGTAGGCGCCGAGCGCACCGCCGCCCTGGAACACCAGAGCGATGCGGTCGTATTGCGCCGAGATCTCCTCGATGGTGGCGGCGGCTTCCTTGTTTCGGTTGCGTTCAAGCACGAATTTTCTCCGGCAGGGTTGTGCTGTTTGCGAGCTGGCTGTAACCGGCAAGATAGTCGTGGACCACCTCGCCCAACCCGAGCGTCAGATCGGCTTTGAAGTGGACGGCGGACACGATGTCGAGCACCGGCAGCTTCGCCACGTCGGCCATGACGTGGGGCCGCAGATCGAGCGCGGCCGGCGCCGTCCAGGCTTCTTTCAGCGTGATATCGGTGAGGTAATAGCGCACCAGCTCGCAGATGCGCGGCGTGCCGTCCACATGCGGGATGATCTTGATCAGGAAATTGGGCGCGGCGAGCGAGGCAAGCACGGAATCGTGGTCAGCCTCGCGGTGCTTGTAGCCCATCGTGCCGGTGGCGCACAGAACGCTGCCATAGTGCAGCGTGCCGACGATCACCTCGCCCTCATGGACGATCTTGGGGTTGGCCAGCTTCTTTGGAAACCCCCACAGCTCGCGCCCGCCGGCGATCGGTGCGTCGTCGTCGAGATACATCGAATGGACGTAGCCGCCATGCTGGCCCTTGTAGCGCACCGGGATAACCTGGCCGGTCTCGGTGTAGTCGCCGAAGCCGGTCGAATCGGGCATGCGGATGAATTCGTACTTGACCAGCGGCTCGTCGATCTCCAGCGGCGCCGGCACGACGGCTTCGAGCGCCTCGCGCGTCGTGCGGTAGGTGATAATGATGTATTCGCGGTCGAAGAAACGGTAGGGGCCGGGCGGAAAAGACGGGTTGGTCAGCGGCATCGCATAGGCGCGCTTCAAGACATCGGCGATTTCCAAGCTGCACCCCCAAGGTTTTGTCAGGTGAAGTTTCGTCAGGCGAATTGCGTTCAGGAATGACCGCGCGAAGGCGCACCAATTATGTGACACGGCACCATGACAGTGCCGTGTCAGCCTGACGGCCGTGGTTCCGGACCGCGGGGAGCGTGCCGGCGCTGTCGTCTGGCTGTAATCGCACCGACACATGGCTCTGTCATTGTCATGCTGCGACGCACAATTTATATCGTCCTATTCCCCTCCCACTTCGCGAGATCATCATGGGTTTCCTGTCCTCGAAGAATGCCCTCGTTACCGGTTCGACCAGCGGTATCGGTCTGGCCATCGCCCGTGCCTTCGCCGCCGAGGGCGCCAACGTCACCATCAACGGCCTTGGCGACGCCGCCGCGATCAAGCAGGAGCGCACCGGCATCGAGAAGGATTTCGGCGTCAAGTGCCGCTACTCCGATGCCAATATGATGGACGGCGCGGCGGTGAGCGCAATGGTGCATGACGCCGAGGCCGCGTTCGGCAGCCTCGACATCCTGGTCAACAATGCCGGCATCCAGCATGTCGCGCCGATCGAGGAATTCCCCGACGACAAGTGGGAAGCCATCATCCGTATCAATCTGCTCGCGGCCTTCTACGCCATCAAGGCGGTGGTGCCCGGCATGAAGGCGCGCAAATGGGGCCGCATCATCAACACGGCTTCCGCGCATGCCCTGGTCGCCTCGCCGTTCAAGTCGGCCTATGTGTCGGCCAAGCACGGCATATCGGGCTTGACCAAGACTGTGGCCCTGGAAGTCGCGCAGGACGGCATCACCGTCAACGCCATCGCACCCGGCTATGTCTGGACGCCGCTGGTCGAGAAGCAGATACCCGACACGATGAAGGCGCGCGGCATGACCGAGGAACAGGTCAAGCATGATGTGCTGCTCGCCGCGCAGCCGACCAAGGAATTCGTCACCGTGGAAGAACTTGCGGCGCTGACGCTGTTCCTGTGCTCGGATTCCGCCAAGCAGATCACCGGCACCACACTGCCGATGGATGGCGGCTGGACGGCGCAGTAGCGCCGTCTGGCTGGATCGCCAGCAATTCCCAATCGCCGCAGGATGATTGGAGTTGTTCGGCAGCGATGCGCCGTGACGAGTGACCGGCTAAAGAAGGGAGAGAGGAGAGGCTTTCCCTTCGAGCCGTCATCAATCCGTTACCTGGACCTCCTATTCGAGATACCCGGAGAACGCCTGCCTGCGTGCGGCAATGCACAGCTGTGCAAAAAAGGGACGTCGGCATGAGCTTCGACCGATGACGGTGGATAAGACCTCGGACAAGCTTCGCTCGGTCAGCGCGCTGCATGTCGCGCGCCAGGCCGGCGTCTCGCGCTCGGCGGTGTCGCGCGCCTTCACGCCGGGCGCCAGCGTCGCCACGGAAACGCGCGAGAAGATCATGCGCGCGGCCGAGGAACTCGGATATCAGGTCAACGACCTCGCGCGCGGCCTGCTCGCCAACCAGAGCCGGCTGGTGGGGCTGGTGGTGACCAAGCCGGAAGTCGGTTTTCGCGCCCATCTCGCCGCGGCGCTCACCAAGGCCCTGATTCATCGCGGCAATGTTCCTGTGATGATCAACACCGGCCAGACCGAACAGGAGCTGATATCGGCCCAGAAGACGCTGCTCGGCCATCGCGCCGAGGCGACCATCATCCTGTCCGGCTCGCCGCCATCATCCTTCTTCGAACTGGCGCGGCGCAACGGCCAGCCGCTTGTGGTGATCGGCCGTTCAGAACCGGAGGCCGATCACATCCAGACCGACGGCCGCGCGGCTGCGAAGCTGGCAGCGGCGCTGTTCGTCGCGCGCGGCATGACGAAGCTCGGCCTGGCGGGCTCGCTGTCGGGCACGCCCACCATCACCGAGCGCGAGGATGCGTTCCGCGCCGAGGCGGCGCGCCTGGGGGCCGAGGTCGTGATCGCGCGCGGCAGGGATACGGACTATGCCGGCGGACTGCAGGCGGGCAGGGCGCTGATCGACGGCCAGAGCCGGCCAGAGGCAATCTTCTGCGTCAACGACCTCATTGCTTTCGGCGTCATGGACCATGCCCGTCAGGTCGGGCTCGACATTCCCGGCGATCTCTGCGTGATCGGCTTCGACGATGTGCCGGAAGCCGGCTGGCTTGCCTACCGGCTGACCACCTTCCGTCAGGACCCGGAGACCATGGCTGCCAGGGCCGTCGCATTGCTCGACCTGCGCCAGCGGAAACCGGATATGGCGCCCATTCGCGAGCGTCTGGCCGTGCCGCTGGTCGTGCGCGGCAGTTTTGTCCCGCATGACGCTGAGCGGCTTTCGAACAATTCCTCCTGAAGTCCCGAGGTCGATGCCCATGAAGATCATCCAGCTCTCCGACCCGCATCTGATGGCGCCGGGTGGCCTTCTCTACGGCTCCGATCCGCTCGCCAGGCTGGACGCCTGCCTGGCGGATATCGGCGAAAACCATGCCGATGCCGATCTGGTGGTGATATCGGGGGATCTGACCAATGATGGCGAGCGCGCCGCCTATGCGGCGTTGCGGGAGAGGCTGGCGCAATTTTCTCCGGCCTGCCGGCTGATGCTCGGCAACCACGACGACCGCGCGGTTTTCCTTGAAATGTTCCCCCATGCCGCCGAGCAAGGGTTCGTGCAGAGCGTTTTCGACGGCAGCGAAGGTCGGCTGATCCTGCTTGATACGCTGGACAGTGGCCAAGTCGAGGGCAGGCTGTGCGCCGCGCGCCTCGGCTGGCTCGACGAACGTCTGCAAGAGGCGCATGACCGGCCGGTCTTCCTGTTCATGCACCACCCGCCGTTCCGGATACACATGCCGGTGCTCGACGCGGTCAAGCTCGCCGACGCCGATACATTCCACGATCTCCTAGCGCGCCATGGCAATGTCCGCCACATCTTCGCCGGCCATGTCCACCGGCTGATCGCCGGCAGCTGGCGCGGCATACCGGTCAGCACGCTGCGCAGCACCAACCACCAGACCGCGCTCGATTTTTCCGACAGCTGGAGCCTGGGCCATGAGTCGCCCGCCTACGCGGTCATCTTCATCGACGCGGATGGGGTGATCGTGCACTTCCGAGAGTTGCCGATCGTCGGATAACACGCGGGGCGTCGACAGCATCTCGACGATGATCCGCCCGGTTCGCGGAGCTGTTTGATATCTTTCTGCTTCCACAGTCTGTCGCATCGCACAGGACACGGCTTCTTCCGGCGGCTGTTCCGCGCCTGCCGGAGGCCTTCGAAGGGTTCACGAAGTGCGCTGATTTTGGACATTAGTCTTGACAGAAATACAGATGTTCAATACCCGTCAAGTGACTGAATGAGCCTGCAATGTGGGAGGAAGAGCGGTATGGCTTCGAATGTTTCGTTGACGGGCCTTGCCCGTGATCTCGAGGAACGCGGCAAATCGGGCAAGCCCATCCGCATCGGCCTGATCGGCTCCGGCGAAATGGGAACCGACATCGTTACCCGCGTCGCGCACATGTCGGGCATCGAGATCGGCGCGATCTCGGAGCTCAACCTGCCCGCCGCCAGCAAGGCGGTGGACATCGCCTTCCAGGAAACCGGGCACGCGCGCGAAGTGTCGAACGCCTCGGCGATGACGGCTGCCATGGAGGCCGGCAAGGTGGCGGTGACCAACGATGCCAGCCTGGTCATCAACAATGATCTCATCGACGTCGTCATCGACGCGACCGGTGTTCCCGCCGTCGGCGCCGAGATCGGCTTGCGCGCCATGGAGCACGGCAAGCATCTGGTGATGATGAATGTCGAGGCCGACGTCACGATCGGCGCCTACCTCAAGAGCGAGGCCGATCGGCTCGGCGTCACCTATTCGCTGGGCGCCGGCGACGAGCCGTCTTCCTGCATGGAGCTGATCGAATTCGTCTCGGCCATGGGCCATCCGATCGTCGCCGCCGGCAAGGGCAAGAATAATCCGCTCAACATCGACGCCACGCCGCCCGACTATGAGGAAGAGGCCAGGCGACGGCACATGAATGTGCGCATGCTGGTCGAATTCGTTGACGGTTCGAAGACGATGGTCGAGATGGCGGCGATCGCCAATGCCACCGGGCTGGTGCCGGACAAGGCCGGCATGCATGGCCCGGCGGCAACGCTCGGCGAACTGAACAAGGTGCTGGTGCCGCAGAGGGATGGCGGCGTGCTGTCCAGGGTTGGCGTTGTCGACTATTCGATCGGCAAGGGCGTCGCGCCAGGCGTTTTCGTCGTCGCCGACATGTCGCATCCCCGCATTTCGGAGCGCATGGAAGATCTGAAGATGGGCAAGGGCCCATACTTCACTTTCCATCGCCCCTATCATTTGACGTCGCTGGAAGTGCCGCTGACCTGCGCCCGCGTCGTGCTCTACGGCAAGGCCGACATGGTGCCGCTGGCAAAGCCGGTGGCCGAGGTCTGCGCGGTGGCCAAGAAGGACATGCAGCCGGGCGAAAAGCTCGATGCCATCGGCGAATATTGCTACCGCGCCTGGATCATGACGGCGCCGGAAGCGCACGCGGCGAGAGCCATTCCGTGCGGCCTGCTGCAGGGCGGTTCGATAACGGCGCCGATCAAGAAGGGCGAGCTCATCACCTATGCCAACGCGGCCCCGGCCGCGGGTTCCAAGATCGCCGAACTGCGCGCCCGTCAGGACAAGCTCGTCTACGGAACCGTGGGAGCCTGATCATGGCCGGAGCCAGCAAAGCCGTCGCGGACAGCCGCGCCAACCTGCCGTTCGTCTATCGCCAGTACAGCGCCGAACAGCTCAAGCAGGTGCTCTACAAGATGTACCTTATCCGCCGCTTCGAAGAGGGCGCCGAGGAAAGCTACATGCGTGGCCTGATCCACGGCACCATGCACCTGTCGATCGGCCAGGAAGCCAGCGCCATGGGCATCTGCATGCCGCTCGGCGAGGATGACCAGATCACCTCGACGCATCGCGGCCATGGCCACTGCATCGCCAAGGGGGCCGAGGTGAAACGCATGTTCGCCGAGTTCTTCGGCAAGACCACCGGCTACTGCAAGGGGCGCGGCGGCTCGATGCACATCGCCGATGTCGCCAAGGGCAATCTTGGCGCCAACGGCATCGTCGGTGGCGGCATTCCCATCGCCGTCGGCGCGGCGCTCTCGTCCAAGATGATGAAGACCGGCAAGGTCGTCGTCTCCTTCTTCGGCGACGGCGCCAACAATGAGGGCGCCTTCCACGAGGCGCTGAACATGGCGGCGGTGTGGAAGCTGCCGGTCATTTTTGTCTGCGAGAACAATGGCTACGGCATGTCGACGTCTACGGCCCGCTCCACCGCGGTCAAGAACATCGCCGACCGCGCCGCCGCCTATTCGATGCCTGGCGTCATTGTCAACGGCAACATCTTCTCCGAAGTCGCCGAGGCATCGCACAAGGCCGTCAAGCGGGCGCGGGCGGGCGAGGGGCCGACGCTGATCGAATCCAAGACCTACCGCCATCGCGGCCACTCCAAGAGCGACCGCAACCGCTATCGCACCAAGGAGGAGATCGAGGACTGGATGTCGAACCGCGACCCGATCACGCTGTTCGAGAACGAGCTGCGCGAATTCGGCTTCATCGACGACAAGGGCATCGAGGCCATTCGCGAGGCGGTGGCGCGGGAAATCGCCGATGGCATCGAGTTCGCCAAGGTGAGCCCGTCGCCGGATGTGCGCGAGACCGGAAACTACGTGTATACGGAGCAGGCGTGATGGACGCGATGGTGCGTGAACTGAGCTACGCCCAGGCGATCCAGGAGGCCATGGCGATCGCCATGGACATGGACGAACGCGTCTTCCTGATGGGCGAGGATATCGGCGTTTATGGCGGCGCCTTCCAGGTGACGGGCGATCTTGTCGATCGCTTTGGCACCGAGCGGGTGATCGACACACCGATTTCGGAGCTGGGTGGCGCTGGCGTCGCGGTCGGTGCGGCGCTTACCGGCATGCGGCCGATCTTCGAGTTCCAGTTCTCCGATTTCGCCACGCTCGCCATGGAGCAGATCGTCAACCAGGCGGCCAAGATGCGTTTCATGCTGGGTGGTGAGGTTTCGGTGCCCGTGGTGATGCGCTTTCCCGCCGGCTCGGGTACGGGTGCCGCGGCACAGCACAGCCAGAGCCTCGAGGCGTGGCTCGGCCATGTGCCGGGCCTGAAGGTCATCCAGCCGGCGACACCCTATGATGCCAAGGGCATGCTTCTGGCGGCGGTCGCCGACCCCGACCCGGTGATGATCTTCGAGCACAAGCTGCTCTACAAGGCAAAGGGGCCGGTTCCCGAAGGCTATTATACGGTGCCGATCGGCAAGGCCGACATCCGCCGCGAGGGCCGGGACCTCACCATCGTCGCCACCTCTATCATGGTGCAGAAGGCGCTCGACGCCGCCGCCACGCTAGAAGCCGAAGGCATCGATGTCGAGGTCGTGGACCTGAGGACCATCCGGCCGATGGACAAGCAGACCGTCATCGACAGCGTCAAGAAGACGTCGCGACTGATGTGCGTCTACGAGGCGGTCAAGACGCTGGGCATCGGTGCCGAGGTCAGCGCCATGATCGCCGAGAGCGAGGCGTTCGACTATCTCGACGCGCCGATCGTGCGGCTGGGCGGCGCCGAGACGCCAATCCCCTACAATCCGGAGCTGGAAAAGGCCACAGTGCCGCAGGTTCCCGACATCATCACCGCCGCGCGCGACCTGGTGAAAGGGGTTCGCTGAAAGATGCCGACCGAAGTCATTCTTCCCAAGGTCGACATGGACATGGCGACCGGACAGATCTCGCGCTGGTTCGCCACGGAAGGCCAGCAGGTCAAGAAGGGCGACGTGCTGTTCGAGATCGAGACTGACAAGGCGGCGATGGAGATCGACGCGCCGGCCAGCGGCATCCTGCGCGATGTCACCGGCCGGGAAGGCGTCGATATTCCGGTCGGCGCGCCGGTGGCCTGGATCTATGCCGATGATGAGATTTATGCGCCAATCTCCCCCCTTGTGGGGGAGATGTCGACGAAGTCGACAGAGGGGGGCGCCGTCCCGCCAGCCTCTCATTCTGTCGCGCCCCCCTCTGCCCTGCCGGGCATCTCCCCCACAGGGGGGGAGATCAGCCAATTGTCGTCCGTTGCGCGTGCAACGCCACTGGCTCGCCGCTTAGCCCGTGAGGCAGGCCTTGCGATTGCCGATGTGAGGGGCAGCGGTCCCCGGGGCCGCGTTGTACGCGCCGATGTCGAGGCCGCGGTCGCCACAAAGGGCTCGGCAGTCACTGCGCAACCGGGCGCCGAGATCGCATTGCCGGTCGCGGCTGAAATCACGCCGGCCCCTGCGGCACCACCCAAGGCGATGTCGGACGACCAAGTGCTGAAGCTGTTCGAACCCGGCTCCTACGAACTCGTTCCGCACGACAATATGCGCAAGACCATTGCGCGGCGGCTGGTCGAGGCCAAGACCACCATCCCGCATTTCTACCTGACGCTCGATTGCGAACTCGACGCGCTCCTGGCGCTGCGCTCGCAGCTCAATGCGGCAGCGCCGACAAGGAAGACCGATAAGGGTGAAGCCCCGGCCTACAAGCTCTCGGTCAACGACATGGTGATCAAGGCCATGGCCATGGCCTTGAAGGCGGTGCCGGATGCCAATGCCTCCTGGACCGAGAGCGCCATGGTCAAGCACAGGCATGCCGATGTGGGCGTCGCCGTGTCGATCCCCGGCGGCCTGATCACGCCGATCATCCGCAGGGCGGACGAAAAGACGCTGTCGACCATCTCCAGCGAGATGAAGGATCTGGCCAGCCGTGCCCGCAGCCGCAAACTGAAGCCGGAAGAGTATCAGGGCGGCACTACTGCGGTGTCCAATCTTGGGATGTTCGGCATCAAGGACTTCGCCGCAGTGATCAACCCGCCGCATGCGACGATCCTGGCGGTTGGCGCCGGCGAGGAGCGGGCGGTGGTCAGGAATGGCGAGATCAAAATCGCCACGGTGATGTC
>NZ_VFVA01000062.1:0-18356 GCF_006442155.1 Mesorhizobium sp. B2-4-14
GACACCAATTTACAAAGCTCAATCAACGCGCAAAACAAAACCCCGCCGAAAATCGACGGGGTTCGTCAGCAGTCTGACGGCGCCGCGAGGCGCCGTTTTTGGCTTGATATCGCCCAGGTCTCTGGCCTGGTCCACCAGCTTGGTCCTGAAGATGCCTGCGACCGCGCTGGGCGAAGCCCTCAGTTCTTGGCCTTGTCGACCAGCTTGTTCTTCGAGATCCATGGCATCATGGCCCGCAGCTTGGCGCCGACTTCCTCGATCTGGTGGCTGTCGTTCATGCGGCGGATGCCCTTGAAGCGCGACAGGCCGGCGCGGTATTCCTGCATCCACTCCGAGGTGAACTTGCCGGTCTGGATGTCCTTCAGCACGCGCTTCATCTCGGCCTTGGTCTCGGCGGTGATGATGCGCGGACCCGAGACATACTCGCCCCATTCGGCGGTGTTCGAGATCGAGTAGTTCATGTTGGCGATGCCGCCTTCATAGATCAGGTCGACGATCAGCTTGACCTCGTGCAGGCACTCGAAATAGGCCATTTCCGGAGCGTAGCCGGCTTCCACCAGGGTCTCGAAGCCGGCGCGGATCAGTTCGACCAGGCCGCCGCACAGCACGACCTGCTCGCCGAACAGATCGGTTTCGCATTCTTCGCGGAAATTGGTCTCGATGATGCCCGAACGGCCGCCGCCGACGCCGCAGGCGTAGGACAGAGCCAGGTCGAGCGCATTGCCCGACGCATCCTGGTTGACGGCGACCAGGCACGGCACGCCGCCGCCCTTCTGGTATTCGCCGCGCACCGTGTGGCCCGGGCCCTTCGGCGCGATCATCACGACATCGACGGTCGACTTCGGCTCGATCAGGCCGAAATGCACGTTGAGGCCGTGTGCGAAGGCGATCGCCGCGCCATCGCGAATGTTCGGCGCGATCTCGTTCTTGTAGATGTCGGCCTGCAGTTCGTCAGGCGTCGCCATCATCATCAGATCGGCCCATTTGGCGGCATCGGCCACGCTCATCACCTTGAGCCCGTCGGCCTCGACCTTCTTGGCGGTCGCCGAGCCGGCCTTGAGGCCGATGGCGATTTCCTTGGCGCCGGAATCCTTCAGGTTGAGCGCATGCGCCCTGCCCTGGCTGCCATAGCCGATGATGGCGACCTTCTTGCCCTTGATCAGGTTCAGATCGGCATCACGATCGTAATAAACGCGCATTTTTACTTCCTTCCCGTTTTCTAAGGTCAAAGGCCCCGTGGCCCGGTTTTTGCTCCGAAAAGAGCGAGAAACTGCAGCGTCGCCCGGGCGGCGTCGCCGCCGATCGCCGCCTCAGTCAATTCCAGCCGGCCGCCGAGCAGCAGACGGATCTGCACGTCCCGGCCTACGAGCCCGAAAAAGGTACGGAACGCCGTCTCGGCATCCGCGAACTCCAGGAGCCCGGCCTTGCGCCCGGCTTCAAGCACCGGCTTCAGCCGTCTCGCCAGCGCGAAACGGCCATTCTCCAGCACGACGGCGCCAAGATCGTCCTTCCCCGATCCGGCATGACTGACCGCCACACGGTTCAGTGCGATCGAGGTATCGCTGGAAATGACACTGAGCCAGTCAGACGCGAAGCGCTCGAGGCTCGCCGTCAGCGAGGCAAGATCCAGCCCCTTGCCGTCGACCGAAGCAACACGCACCTTCGAGGCCTGCCACTGCACCGTCGCCGTCAGCAACCCGTCGCGGCCGCCAAACCATTTGTAAAGCGTCTCCTTCGAACAGCTTGCCCGCCGCGCCACCGCTGTCATGGTCAGCTTGTCGCCCTCCTCGACCAACAGCCGCAATGCCGCGTCCAGAACGGCCTTCTGCCGCTCCGTCAGCGCCTGGCTGTTGTCGATGTCGGCGTTTGCCAGCAACACAGTCTTTCCTCGGGCAGGCGGGCTGGCCAGCAGGCCAACCGTACCGTACGTTACGGTTCGGCATTGCTATGGCGTATTGCACCGGACCTTGCAAGCCCTATTTCTATCCGGACGGTTTTCGCTGTCGGCCACCCCTGGGGCGAAGAAATGCTGATCGGGTTGCTTGCCTTGACCATAGCCGCCGTTTTCGCCGGCGCCGCGATCTATGTCAGCGTCGCCGAACAGCCGGCGCGGCTTCGCCTTGATGACGAGGCGCTGCTGCGGGAATGGCAACCTTCCTACAAGCGCGGCGCAGCGATGCAGGCGTCGATCGCCATCGTCGCCTGCATCCTTGGTCTGGTCGCCTGGTGGCGGACTGGCGGGCACGCTTTCCTGGCTGGCGCGATATTGATCATCCTGCCATGGCCATGGACCTTGATCGCGATGATGCCAACCAACAGGGTGTTGGAAGCGATGGACGTCGCCGCCGACAATCCGCAGGCCAGGCCGCTGATCGTCAAATGGGGCAATCTGCACCTCGTTCGCTTGGCACTCGGCGTGCTGGCGACGCTGGCCTTTGTCTGGGGCAGTGGTCTAGGCTGACGTCGAGCATCATCCAACGAAACGGTCAGGCCACTGCGCTTCGGCAAGCCCAGCCCGCCTGAATGGATCGATCGCCGTGCCGGCGACCATCGAGGCGAGGAACCGCGGAACCGGCGGGATCTTCGCGATGGTCGCCACCAGCCGGTCGCGGATGAAAGGGCAGCGCCACGTTGGCCCTTGCCCGGGTTGGGGCTCGTCGAATGCGCGGCATCGCCGATGACAGCCTACCTCCGGCCGACGGGAAGCTTCATCGTGCGCCAACTGGCGGCACAATCCCTCATGAAGGCAGCTAAGGCAAGCTGGCGCTTTGACGCTCACATCAGGCGCAAGCCGGGCTCAGGCCTGGGCGGCATCAAATCCCTTGCGCGCCTCGCGCACTGCATCGTGGTTGAGCTCGGCCCACTGGAGCAGCTGATGCAGGGCGCCGAACATCGACCGGCCCAGATCGGTGAGGCTGTATTCGACGCTCGGCGGCTTGGTCGGGAACACTTCGCGATGCACATAGCCGTCGCGCTGCAGATCATAGAGTGTCTGGGTGAGCATGCGCTGCGATATATCAGGCACCAGCCGCCGCAGTTCGCCGAAGCGATAGGGTTGTTCGGCGAGCGCTGCCATCAGCAGCGAACTCCATTTGCCGCTAAGACCCTGGATCACGTCTCGGACCGGGCAGTCGGATAGATCGCCTCCGCCGGTGATCGCTTTGTAGATGTCCAGTTTCGATTTCAGGCTGACGATCCGGCTGTCCATGGCTGGTTCCCTGCATGTGCTTACCTCCCGAAAAACTGCCTTCTTTACGGCGACGGGTCAATTCCTATTTTAGCGCTGGTCTCTTTTAGAGACCAGTAGAAGACCAAAGAGCATCCCGCCGCTTCGGCACAAAATCAGGATCCTTCCATGCCCGAAACCCTTCTCGTCACCGGCGCGTCCGGCCAGCTTGGCTGCAGCGTCGTCAACCACCTGCTGGACACCTTCAAAGTGCCGGCATCCCGGATCATCGCCACCACCCGCACGCCGGCGAGCCTTGCAGATCTCGCCGCGCGCGGCGTCACCGTGCGGGCAGCCGATTTCGACGATCAGGCATCCCTCCCAACGGCCTTCGCGGGCGCCGACCGCGCGCTGATCATCTCGACCAACGAATTGGCTATCCAGGGAAAGCGGCGCGCGCAGCAGGTCACAGCGGTCGCGGCAGCGAGGCAGGCCGGCGTCAAGCACCTGCTTTACACCTCCTTGCCCAACACCGAGCCCGGTTCGCCCGTGCTCTTCGCGCCCGACCACTACGGCACGGAACAGGCCATCAAGGCGACCGGCATCGCCTACACGATCTTCCGCAACGGCTGGTACGCCGAGAACCTGTTTATGGCCCTGCCACAGATCCTGGCGTCCGGACATTGGTATACCTCGGCCGGCGACGGCCGTATTTCCTATTGCGCACGCGACGACATGGCGACCGCCATCGCCGCCGGGCTCGCCTCCGGCAACGGTGAGAACAAGACCTACACACTGACCGGCCCCCAGGCCTACACTGTCGCCGAGGTCGCGACGCTTGTCAGCGACGTCACCGGCAAGTCGATCGAGGTTGTGCAACTGTCCGACGAGGCCTTGACCGAGGGAATGAAGGCGGCAGGCTTGCCGGACCCGATTGCCCGGCTTCTCGTCTCCTTCGATGCCGCCACCCGCGCCGGCGATCTCGGCATGGTCACGGATTCGGTCGAAACGCTGTCCGGCCGCAAGTCGACGTCGCTGAAGCAGTTCCTGAAGGCCAACGAGTCCGTGCTGGCGGGCTATAGCAATTCCAGGAAAATTGCGTAGCGGTTCCCCGTTCGGGGTTGCGTAAAAAAAGGAGTTAGAGCGGGTCGACGATTCTATCGAACGCTGAACGCTCCAAGTCGGCCCGGCGGGAATCGGATTAGATTCCCGCCGCGCTATTTCGATGTCTTGAGCAGGCCAAGCCGGATCAGGCTTTCGCCGGTCGCCGCCAGCGCGTCTTCCCGAGACCGCGGCACCCAGCCGAGCATGCTGACCGCCTTGGCGTTGGTGGCATTCTTGACCTTGCCCAATTCCGTCACGAGCTGCGCGACTTCCGGGTTGAACAATCCGACCACCCGCACCAGCCAATCGGGAAGCTGCCTTGTCGAGACGCGCGCCGCCGCACCGCCGAGCCGCGTTTTCAAGGTCCGCGCCATTTCCCGCACCGTCATGAAATCGCCGGCGACGGCGAGAAACCGCTGCCCCTTGGCAACGGGATTGGTCATGGCACGCACATGCAGCTCCGCCACGTCGCGTGCGTCGACAACGCCGAAGGACAGGCGCGGCAGCCCCGGCATGGCGCCATTCATCATGCGCTGGACAAATTCGGTGGAGGTCGAATGGTCCGATCCCAGAACCGGCCCGAAGATTCCGACAGGATTGACGACCGCAAGCTCCAGCCTGCCGCCCTCGGCGGCGATGAAATCCCAAGCCGCGCGCTCGGCCAGCGTCTTCGATTTCACATAAGCGCTGACCTTGCCCGTCGGATCGGTCCAACTCTCCTCGGCGAACGGCCGCCCGTCGGGCGGCATCTTGCCATAGCCAATGGCCGCGAAGGATGAGGTCAGCACGACGCGTTTGACGCCGGCGTCCCGTGCCGCCCGCAATACCCGCAATGCACCCTCACGCGCCGGAACGATCAGCTCATCCTCATGCTTGGGCACGCCGGGCGGAAATGGCGAAGCGACATGAAGCACATAGACGCAGCCGGTCACCGCTTGCAGCCAGCCAGTGTCACTCATGAGGTCGGCGACGGCAAAGGACAGCCTGTCGGCCGGTTCGGCGCCGCCAACCTTGATCATGGCCAGGACATCGGCTTCACGCTTGGCGGAGCGCACTGTCGTGCGCACGCGGTAGCCCGCCTTCAGCAATTCGAGGATGCAGTGGGCGCCTAGGAAACCAGATCCGCCGGTGACAAGCACCAGTTCGCCGCTCATGCCCGCCTCCGCATCTGTTCATGTCAAGAGCAATTCCAGGAAAAAGTGCGTGCGGTTTTCCGTTCGGAATTGCCTAAACCCAGAAATCAAAGTGGTTCAGGCCCCTGAACCACGCTTGATGATCGAGCTCGTCAGATCGCCACCTGCGTTCCGATCTCTACCACACGTCCGGTCGGAATCTGGAAATATTCGGTCGCGTCGGCCGCCGTGCGCGCCAGGCCGATGAACAGCCGGTCCTGCCACACCGGCATGCCGGAATTGGGCGAGGCTTTCAGCGAACGCCGCGACAGGAAGAAGGATGTCGTCATGATGTCGAACTTCCAGCCCTGCTTGCGGCAGATGGCCAGCGCGCGCGGAATGTTGGGCTGTTCCATGTAGCCGAAGGTCAGCGTCACCCGCATGAACAGCTCGTTGACCGTCTCCATCTTGACCCGCTCGCTGTCGGGCACCACCGGCTGCGGCGCCGTCACCACCGAAAGGATGACGTTCTGCTCGTGCAGCACCTTATAGTGCTTCAGGCTGTGCATCAGCGCGGTTGGCGCGCTGAGCGGATCGCTGGTCAGGAACACGGCGGTGCCGGAAACCAGATGCGGCTTCTTTTTCAACAGATTGCCGGCGAGGAAATCGAGCGGGATCTCGTTGCGACGCGTCTTGTCGAAGAGGTAGCGGCTGCCGCGCACCCAGGTCCACATTCCCAGCACGATCGCGAAGGCCACGACCAGCGAGGCCCAGCCGCCTTCGAACACCTTGACGATGTTGGAGGCAAAAAAACCGACGTCGATCAGCGCAAAGAGCGCCGTCAATCCAATCGCCGGCCACAGGTTCCATTTCCAGATTCGCGTCATGATGACGAACAGCAGCGTCGTCGTCACCAGCATGTTGCCGGTAACCGATATGCCGTAGGCCGACGCCAGCCTGCTGGACTCGCCGAACCCGACCACCAGCATCATCACCACCAGCGCCAGCAGAAGGTTGACGCGCGGCATGTAGATCTGGCCGGACTGCTTTTCCGACGTGTGCAGGATTTCCAGACGCGGCAGCATGTTGAGCTGCACCGCTTGCCTAGTCAGCGAGAAAGCGCCCGAAATCACCGCCTGGCTGGCAATCACCGTCGCAGCGGTCGCCAGCACGACCATTGGGATCAGTGCCCAACCCTCGTTCATTTCGAAGAACGGATGGCCGACGATGCCGCCATTGGCCAGCACGAAAGCTCCCTGTCCGGCATAATTGAGCAGCAGGCAAGGAAACACGATCCACAGCCAGGCGAGCACGATCGGCTTGCGGCCGAAATGGCCGAGATCGGCGTAAAGCGCTTCGGCGCCGGTGACAGCCAGGAAAACAGCGCCGATCGTCACGAAGGAAACGTCGGGCGAATGGATCAGGAAGGCGACGATATGATGAGGGCTGATCGCCCAGAGGATTTCCGGGTCGGCGACGATGTGGTTGACGCCGGAAAGGCCGATGGCAAGGAACCACACAGCGGTCACCGGGCCGAAGACCAGCCCGACGCCGCCGGTGCCGAAACGCTGTACCGCGAACACTGCGGCAAGGATTACCAGTGTAAGCGGCACGACATAGGGCTGGAACGCGGGCGTGACGACATTCATGCCTTCGACCGCCGACAGCACCGAAATCGCCGGCGTGATGACGGCGTCGCCGAAAAACAATGAGGCGCCGACGATGCCGATGCCGAGAATGACAGCCGAGCGTTTTGGGAAACTGCCGCGCGCCAGCGCCATCAGCGACAGCACCCCGCCCTCGCCGCGGTTATCCGCTCTCAGCACGAACATGATGTATTTTATTGTTACCGTGATCGTCAGCGACCAGATGATCAGCGACAGCACGCCGAGAATATCGGCACGATTGGCAACATTGCCACCGGACGAGGCATGCAGGGCTTCGCGGAAGGCATAGATCGGGCTGGTGCCGATATCGCCATAGACGACGCCGAGCGCGCCCAGCATCAACACCTTGGTGCTGTGCTGTTCGATTTCGGGATGGCTCGACTGTTCGACGGGTTCTGCCTCACTACCAGGGTTGGCAAGGGCCATGGACGACACTCCGATAAGCGCGCGGTGCTCTACGCTTGCTGCAATGCAATATCAAGTGCCGCTGCGTGATGGCTCCCATGCCGGAAGCGCTGGGCTGCTCGGCAACGGCCGGGCACCCGACATGCGCGGACCAAAACCACCGACGCTACGTGGCTGTCGCCAGCAGGATTTGCCGCATAGGCCTTAAATAGCCACTTGCGTGCCGATTTCCACGACGCGGCCCGTCGGAATCTGGAAATATTCGGTCGCGTCGGCCGCCGTGCGCGCCAGGCCGATGAACAGCCGGTCCTGCCACACCGGCATGCCGGAATTGGGCGAGGCTTTCAGCGAACGCCGCGACAGGAAGAAGGATGTCGTCATGATGTCGAACTTCCAGCCCTGCTTGCGGCAGATGGCCAGCGCGCGCGGAATGTTGGGCTGTTCCATGTAGCCGAAGATCAGTGTCACCCGCATGAACAGCTCGTTGACCGTCTCCATCTTGACCCGCTCGCTGTCGGGCACCACCGGCTGCGGCGCCGTCACCACCGAAAGGATGACGTTCTGCTCGTGCAGCACCTTATAGTGCTTCAGGCTGTGCATCAGCGCGGTTGGCGCGCTGAGCGGATCGCTGGTCAGGAACACGGCGGTGCCGGAAACCAGCTGCGGCTTCTTTTTCAACAGATTGCCGGCGAGGAAATCGAGCGGGATCTCGTTGCGACGCGTCTTGTCGAAGAGATAACGGCTGCCGCGTATCCACGTCCACATGATCAGCCCCATGAGGCAGGCAACGGTGATCGAAACCCAGCCGCCTTCGAGGATCTTGACGACATTGGCCAGTAAGAAGCCGCTGTCGATGACGCCGAACAGCAAAGTCAGCGCCAAAGCGAGCGCCAGCTTCCATTTCCACATCTTGCGCATCACCACGAACAGCAGGATCGTCGTCATCAGCATTTCGCCGGTCACCGAGATGCCGTAGGCGGAGGCCAGCGAGCTCGAACTGCCGAAGCCGACCACCAGCAGCATCACCCCCAACGCGATGAGCAGGTTGACGCGGGGCATATAAATCTGCCCAAGCTGCATTTCGGACGTATGCTGCACCTCGATGCGCGGCAGAAGGTTGAGCTGCACCGCCTGGCGGGTCAGCGAAAAGGCACCCGAAATGACCGCCTGACTGGCAATGACCGTCGCGGCCGTGGCCAGCCCCACCATCGGCATCAGTGCCCAGTCAGGCAGCATCTGGAAGAATGGATTGGTCGGTTTACCGTTATTGGCGAGCACAAACGCGCCCTGCCCGAAATAGTTGAGCAGCAGGCAGGGGAACACCACGGAAAACCATGCCAGCACGATCGGCTTGCGTCCAAAATGGCCGAGATCGACATAGAGCGCCTCGGCCCCGGTCACCGCCAGGAACACCGCGCCGACAGTGACGAAGGCAGCTGTGGGTGTGCTGACGAGATAAGCAACCGCGTAATAGGGATTGATGGCCAGGAGGATCGATGGATCATCCATCAGGTGATAGAGCCCCGCAACGCCGATGGCCAGGAACCACAACGCCGTCACCGGCCCGAACACCGCCGCCACCTTTCCGGTGCCGAAGCGTTGCACGGAGAACAGGACGGCCAGGATGAGAAGCGTGATCGGCACGACATAGGCATCCAATGTCGGAGTCACCACTTCGAGGCCTTCGACCGCGGACAGCACCGAGATGGCTGGCGTTATGATCGAATCACCGAAGAACAGCGCCGCCCCGCAAAGGCCGATAGCGAGGATCAGTCGCGCGCCTTTGGGATAGGCGCTGCGCGCCAAGGACATCAGCGAGAGCGTGCCGCCTTCGCCCTTGTTATCGGCACGAAGCACGAAGGCGACATATTTTATGGTCACGATGATCGTCAGCGCCCAGACGATCAGCGACAGCACGCCAAGCACGTGAACCCGTGTATCGATGCCTGGCGAAGCATGGAGCGCCTCGCGGAAGGCGTAAATCGGGCTCGTGCCGATATCGCCATAGACGACGCCGAGCGCGCCCAGCATCAGAACCTTGGTGCTGTGCTGCTCAACCCCGGAATGACTCGATTGCTCGACGGGTTCAGCCTCGCTACCGCGATTGGCAAGGTCCATCGACCACTCCCTGACAAGCTCGGGGCGCTTCATGCATGCTGCGATACGATATCAATTGCACGCCATGGCCGCCAATATCCGCAAAGCGAAGCTACCCCTACCACCCGCAGGCCTTCAGGAACCGACCCACCGTACCGGCCATGCCATACTCCAACGCGTCGGCTGTCAACCCATGTCCTATCGACACTTCGGCCAATGCCGGTATGCGTCGGACAAGGTCAGGCAGATTGCCTACCGTCAGGTCGTGCCCGGCATTAACCTGAAGGCCGGCGGCAAATGCCGTGTCGGCTGTTTTCCCCAATCTTTCCAGCTCCTTGGCCGCCTTTGCGGAATCGGAATGGTAACTGCCATAGGGACCGGTATAGAGTTCGATCCGGTCGGCACCCGTATCACGCGCGGCCGCAATGCCGGCGGGATCGGCATCGGAAAACAGCGACACCCTGAAACCGCCCTTCTTCAGACGCTTGACGATCGGTGACAGGAACGCGGCGTCGGCGACGAAGTTCCAGCCATGGTCGGAGGTTGCCTGCGCCGGATCGTCGGGAACCAGCGTCACCTGCTCGGGTTGGTGCATTTCCACAAGCGCCAGGAAATCCTCGGTTGGATGGCCCTCGATGTTGAATTCCGCCTTGGGGAACTCATCGTCGATCAGTGCCCTGATCTTGGGCAGGTCGGAACGCCGCGTGTGACGCTCGTCGGGACGCGGATGGACGGTCAGCCCATGGGCTCCAGCCGCGAGCGCGATGCGGCCAAGCCCGATCATATCAGGCCATGGCAGGTCGCGCCGGTTGCGCAGCATGGCGATGGCGTTGAGGTTGACAGAAAGCTTGGCGGGCATGGTTTGGCGTCCGTGAAACAGGCGATCGAGGCGCGCCACGCTCATTCGTTCCGGCACGGCGCATTGAGACGGCGCATCTATAGCGTCTTTGACGGGAACAGATAGGGCCTTTCCGGTGTTCCAGAAGACCAAATACTCCACGAAACGGAGGCACCACCTTGAATTTCCTCCAATCCGTGCCGGCGATCCGCCGCATCGAGACCAGCCGCGACGACCTCTTTGCCATCGATGTGGTCGGCCATGTCTCGGCCGCCGATGCCGAGAACCTGTTCGGCCTGCTGGAGGCGGCCTATTTGCTCCATCCGCGGATCGACGTGGCCGTGCGCATAGTCGATCACGAGGGCGTCGATTGGGCCGATATCTCCGATGAGACCATCAAGAAGGGTGCCGTCCACGCATTGGAACATATTGGCCGTTGCGCTGCGATCGGCGCCCCTGACTGGACGCCGAACGCACGACACGCCTTGCCTGCTTCATCGCCCGTCGAATTCAAGCACTTCGAGCTCGAGGACGAAGCCGCTGCCTGGGAGTGGCTCGGGGCGCGGCCGACGAGTGAGGCGGCGACCGCCGCTCCAGAAAGAGGATGAAACGGTTCTCCCGGCTACCCGCCAACCCCCTCTACCTGACAATGGTCAGCCGTTCGGCGGCCCGTGTAATCGCCGTATAAAGCCAGCGCTGGCGCGTTTCCTTGAAGGCCCAGCTTTCGTCGAACAGCACGATCTCGTTCCACTGCGAGCCCTGCGCCTTGTGCACCGTCAGCGCATAACCATAGTCGAAATCGTCGAAGCGCTTCTTCTGCTGCCAGGGGATGTCGGCGTCCGGATCCTCGAACGCCGCCTTGAGCAGCTTGATCTTGGCGACGCCGCGGTCCGGATCGTCCTCTTCCGGCGACACCAGAAGATTGATGCCGGGCTTCACCGTCTCGCGCGATGAAGTCATCACTTTCCAAAGCGACCCGTTGAGCAGCCCCTTGGCGGGATCGTTGCGCAGGCACACCAGCTTGTCGCCAGCCTGCGGATAATCGGCGTTGAACCCCTTGAGTTCACGCAGACGCTGGTTGTAGCGGCGGCGCGTCCGGTTGGTGCCGACCAGCACCTGGTCGGCCTTCAGCACCAGTTCCTGGTTGACGTCTTCCTTGCCGATCACCTGCGCCGTGCCATAGTCGCCGCGCATGAATTCGCGCCCCTCGCGCACGTCGAGCGCCAGCCGCAGGATCGGATTGTCGCGCGCCTGCCGGTGGATTTCGGTGAGCAGGAAGTCCGGCTCGTGATCGGTGAAGAAGCCGCCGCCCGAGATCGGCGGCAACTGGCCCGGGTCACCCAGCACCAGGATAGGCGTGCCGAAACTCATCAGGTCACGGCCAAGCTGCTCATCGACCATCGAGCACTCGTCGATGATGACCAGCTTGGCGCGCGAGATCGGACTTTGCCGGTTGAGCGAAAAGGTCGGTGACATCGAGGTCTTGCCAGTGACTTCGTCCTCGACCGACTCCTCGCCCTTGGGCCTGTAGATCAGCGAATGGATGGTGCGGGCGTTGACCGCTCCCTTGGAACGCAGCACCTGCGCGGCCTTGCCGGTGAAGGCGGCGAACTGCACCTGTCCGTCGACATGTTCGGCAAAATAGCGCGCCAGCGTCGTCTTGCCGGTGCCGGCGTAGCCGAACAGCCGGAACAGCTGCGGCTGGCCGGCCTTGAGCCAGCGGGCGACCGCTTGCAGCGCCTCATCCTGTTGCGGTGAAAATTCCATCGGATCGTGTGACCGGATTCGCGAGGCAAGACAAGATAGCCGCCACACCATCGCTATTATCGGCGGCGAGCTCCCCATGGCCAGCCTATCAGCCACAATTGAGAACGTAAAGGGAACACGCTCCGCGTGATCACCTGGAAGCGTGCGGATCGTTCTCCAGCAAGATCGGCTTGCCGTGCGGCGTGGCATGCGCGGCGCGTTCCCAGGCTGCCGCCATCGCATCGACATCGGGCTTGGCGGCCAGTCCCTTGGACGCAAGCAGGCTTTCCAGCGCCGCCAGCCAATGCTCGTAATAGTCATGGCCGTCCGCCGCCGCGCCCGGCTTCTTCACCTCGGCCGACAGCGCCTGTGCCCACTCGCCCCACGAAAACAGGCCCTTGTCGTGCAGCGCCACCGTCATGGCGAAGGCCTCGGCCTGCCAGGGTTCGGCGAAAACGGGCGCGTCGAAACCGGCGGGCAGATCGTTGGCCGGCATGGTCGCCTCAGGCCGGCTCAAGATAGCTCTCCCAGGCGTCGATGGAGACAGTCAGGGTCGGGTCGGCGCCCTCGCCCCAGATCTCCCCACCTTCGAAAACCACCGTATAGACCCATTGCGGATTCTCGCCCTGCCCATGCGCGTTGGTGTCGGGGAAGACGAAGCCGTCATGCACCGCCTCCACGAAGCCCTGTTTGTCACGCGCATAGCGCGGCAGCCTGGTGTGGCCGGCCGGATTGAAATTCTTCGTCCGCACGACATCGCCGGCCTTGAAGCGCGGCGCTACCGCGACGGCGCGGTTGCAAGGCCCGCCCTTGGCCAGCACGGCAGGCACATCGGCTGCCTTCAGCACCTTTTTCGGGGTTGCCGCCGCATCGAGCGCCTCGCCCGCCCCGAGGTCGCGGTCACTGATGAACCCATGTCGCTTGAGCAGGGTCTCCAGCGCCTTGATCCAGATCTGATAGTAGCTTGAAGCATAATAATCGGCCGGGTGCAGCGATTCCCGCGCGTGCCGGCTCTCGTCGATGTTCCACGCGCCCATGGCGCCGGCGCAGAGCGTCACGCCGAGCGCCCGCCTTTCCCAATCGGCATGGAAATACGGCTCATCCTTTTCGGGCGCCACCGGCCCGAACCCCATTTGTCCGCCGAGATCCTGCGGCCCGTTCATGCGGGCTCCCTCGCCTGCGCCGTGCCGATCATCGCATCCCGGCTGACCAGCTCGGCCAGCTGTTTCTCGCTCCAGCCTTCGGTGCCGTCCGGCCGCATCGGCACCACGAGATAGCGCAGCTCCGCGGTCGAATCCCAGACGCGTATCTTTGTTGCGGATGGCAACGTCAGCCCGAATTCCTCGAGCATGCCGCGCGGATCGATCACCGCGCGCGACCGATAGGGCGGCGCCTTGTACCAGACCGGCGGCAGGCCGAGCACCGACCATGGATAGCAGGAGCACAGCGTGCAGACGACGAGGTTGTGGGTGTCCTCCGTATTGAAGACAGCCTGCATGTGTTCGCCTTGCCGCCCGGTGTAGGAGAGCGATGCGATCGCCGCGGTTGCGTCGCTTTTCAGCCAGGCGGCGAACTCAGGGTCGGTCCAGGCCCTGGCCACCACCCTGGCGCCGTTGCGCGGACCGATCTTGGTCTCGTAGGTGTCGACGATGACGTCGATCGCGGCGGGGTCGATCAGACCCTTGCGGGTCAGGATGGTTTCCAGCGCCCGAACCCGGGCAGCAAACGGATCGAGTTCGTTGTCGTGGTCATGATCATGGGACATGGCGACAAATTACGGCTCCGGTCCGCCGGCCGCAAGCAAGACGGCTTGGGCCAGCGAGGACGAAGCGAACTCTCTATTCCGCGGCCGCCTTTTGCGGCTCGCCTTGCGTCTCGTCGTCGGCGTCGAACAGCGAGGGCTGATCCCCTGATTCGACCAGGCGCAACTCGGCCTTGCGCTTCGGCATGAGCCCGAGCAGCCAGCCCGAGAAATTTTCCATGTAGACGTAGATCACGGGTGTCACGAACAGCGTCAGCGCCTGCGAAGCAAGCAGGCCGCCGACAACGGCAACGCCCAGCGGCTGGCGCAATTCGGCGCTGGCGCCGGTGCCAAGCGCGATCGGGAACGTGCCCATAAGTGCTGCCAGCGTCGTCATCATGATCGGCCTGAAACGCATAAGGCAGGCCTTGTGGATGGAATCCCTGGCTGACATGCCTTCACGTCGGAGCTCCAGCGCCACGTCGACCATCATGATGCCGTTCTTCTTGACGATGCCGATCAGCATCAGGATGCCGATCACCGCGATGACTGACAGGTCCATGCCGGCGAAGCGCAACGCAACGAGCGCTCCCAGCACCGCTGATGGCAGGCCGGTGAGAATGGTGAGCGGGTGGATGAAGCTCTCGTACAGAATGCCGAGCACGATGTAGATGGTCAGGATCGCGCCGCCGATCAGCAGGCCCTGGTTGGCAAGCGAATCCTGGAAGGTCTTGGCCGTGCCGGCAAAGGTGGTCGAGATCGCCGTCGGCATGCCGATCTGCTCTTTGAGCGCGTTGATGCGCGTCACGCTGTCGCCGAGCGCCACGCCTTGCGGCAGGTTGTAGGAAATCGTCACGGCCGGAAGCTGGCCGAGCTGGTTGACCGTCAAGGCACCGGCCGTGCGGTCCACCCGGGCGAAGGCGCCAAGCGGCACCAGAGAGCCGCTCGCCGTCCTCATCTGGATGGCGAGCATGCGCTCGGGCGACCATTCGATCTTGGGATCGAGCTCGGTGATGACTTCGTAGCTGTCGGCCGAGCCGAAGATCGTCGAAACCTGGTCGGTGCCGAACCCGCCATAGAGGGCGGAGCGCAGCGTGTCGGTATCGATGCCGAGCTGGGCGGCCTTGTCGCGATCCACCACCAGCGACGCCTGCAGCGCATTGTTCTGCAGATCGCTGGTGACGTCGGTGAAGGTCGTGTGGTCGGCGGCCATCGCATCGTTCAGTTTCTGCGCCCAGATATCGGTCTGGCCGGTATCGAGGCCCTGAACCACGAGCTGATAGGCGCTGGCCGACGAGCGCGAACCGAGCCTCAGGTTCTGCACCGGCTGCATGTAGGTCTCGATGCCTGCCACGCCGGCCAGCTGCCTGCGCAAATCCGAAAGCACCTTTTCAATGTTCGGCCGCTGGTCCTTGCCCTTGAGCTGGACGAAAAGCTGCCCCTGGTTGAGCGCATTGTTGCCGCTGCCGGCCGACCACGCCACATGGTCGACATAGGGCGAATGCGAGAAGACGCTGGCCACCTGCCCTTGCAGCTTGGCCATGGCATCGAACGAGATGTCCTGGCGCGCGATGGTCGTCACCGATATCTGGCCGATGTCCTCCTGCGGGAAGAAGCCTTTCGGCGATATCTGGACCAGCCATACCGACGCCGCCGCGGTGCCGATGAAGATGAGGAATACCAGGAAGGTGTGCCGCAGGCAGAAGCTCAAGAGCCAGTCGTAGCTGCGTGTGACGAGATCGCGCCGGTGGCCAGCGCTGTGCGCCTCGCGATCGGCCTTGGTCACCGACAGCAACCGTGAGCACAGCATCGGCGTCAGCGTCAGCGACACGAACATCGACGCCAGGATGGCGACCGTCACCACGACGGCGAACTCGTTGAAGATGCGCCCGATCACGCCGCCCATGAGAAGCACGGGAATGAACACCGCCACCAGCGAGATCGAGATCGAGATGATGGTGAAGCCGATTTCGCGCGCACCCTTCAGCGAGGCGTCGAAGGCCGAAAGCCCATCCTCTTCCATGTGGCGGAAGATATTTTCCAGCATCACGATGGCATCGTCGACGACAAGGCCGACGGCGAGCGTCAGGCCCATCAGCGATATGTTGTCGATGGAAAAGCCGAACAGGAACATCGCGCCGAGCGTGGCGATCAGCGAGATCGGCACCGCCACGGCCGGGATGATGGTGGCCGTCACCCGGCGCAGGAACACGAAGATCACCATGACCACCAGCGCGATGGTCAACAGCAGTGTGAACTGGACGTCGTTGACGGCCTGGCGGATCGAGGTCGAACGGTCATTGAGCAATTTGATGTTGGCGGTGGCCGGCAGCTGGTCCTGGAAGGACGGCAACATCGCCTTGACCCTGTCGACGACGTCGACCGTGTTGGCGTCAGGCTGGCGCTGCACCGCCATGATGATCGCGCGGGTACCATCGTACCAGCTTGCCGTCGTCGTGGTCTGCACCGAATCGACGACGCGCGTCACCTCCCCCAGCCGCACCGGGTGACCGTTCTTGGTGGCGATGATGAGGTTGGAAAATCCCGCTGCGTTGGTCAGCTGCGTGTTTGCGGTGATGGTGAGCTGCTGCTTGTTGTTCTGCAGCACGCCGAGCGGCGTGTTGCTGTTGGCCGACGAGATCGCCGCCTGCAGCTGGTCGATCGAGATGCCGCGCGCGGCGAGCGCGGTCGGATCGATCTGGATGCGCACGGCATATTTCTGCTGGCCGAAGATCGAGACCTGCGCCACCCCGTCGATGGTCGACAGCGATGGTGAGATGACGTTTTCCGCGAAAGCGTCGAGATCGGTCAGCGGAACCGTGTCGCTGACCAGCGACATCAAGAGGATCGGCGCGTCGGCTGGATTGACCTTGCGATAGCTCGGCGGCGAGGTCATCTGCGGCGGCAATGATTTCTGCGTGCGCGCGATCGCCGCCTGAACGTCCGCCGCGGCCGCGTCGATGTTGCGGTTGAGCACGAACTGGATGGCGATCGAGGTCTGGCCGAGCGAGTTCGTGGTCGAAATGGAATCGATGCCGGCGATGGTCGCGAACTGCTTGATCAGCGGCGTCGCCACCGATGTCGCCATGGTTTCCGGTGAGGCGCCGGGCAACTGGGCCGAGACGTTGACCACCGGGAATTCGGCGCTGGGCAGCGCCGCCACAGGCAGGAACTTGTAGGCAAACAGTCCGCCCAGAATGAGGGCGAACGACATCAGAAGGGTGGCGACGGGCCTGCGGATGCAGAATTCGGAAATCATTGGGCCGCCTCGCCGGTCTTGCCGGCTTGCGCGACCTTGGCTGAGGCCTGGTCGCCGGACCCGGCCGCCGCCTTGCCTTCATGCACCGCGGCACCATTCTTCAATCGCGTCTGGCCTTCGACAACGACCTTCTCGCCGCTTTTCACACCATCGCTGATGGCGCTGCTCTGGCCAACGGTCAGCGCCACCTGCACCGGTCGCATCTCGACCGTGTTGTCCGGCTTGACCACATAGACGAACGGTCCCTTCTGGCTGGGCTGTACCGCGACGGTCGGAACGGATGTCATGTGCGGCATGATGCCGGCTTCCAGGACGACATTCACATATTGGCCGGGCCACAGTGAAAGATCGGCGTTTGGAATGCTGGCCCGCGTGGCGATCGTGCCAGACGCGGTATCGACGCTGGAATCGACGAAGTCGAGCGTGCCCTTGCCGATCGGCTTCGGGTCGTCGTCCTTGGTCAGGGTCACCGCCCCTTGCTGCGGATCAGCGAGCGCCTTGTGCAGCAGCGCCAGATTGCTTTCCGGCAGATTGAAGTTCACTTGCAGCGGGTCGATCTGGGTGATGGTGACGAGCGGGGTCGCCGTGCTGCTGTTGCCATTGCTGACGGTGACGAGATCGCCGACGGCGACGTTGACCGCGCCCAGCCTGCCGGCGATCGGCGCCGTGATCGTGGCATAGCTCAGTTGGACGGTATCGGCGTCGATCGTTGCCTTGTCGGCATCGATGGTTGCGGTCGCCGCTTTCTGCGCCGCCAGCGCCTGGTCATAGGTCTGCTGCGTGCCGGCCTGCTTGGCCACGAGATCCTTGGCGCGCGAGAGATCGGCCGTGGCGCTGGTCAGCATGGCCTGGTCCTTGGCGAGCGTCGCCTGGTCCTTGGCAAGTTGCGCCTTCAGCGCCCGGTCGTCGAGCGAAAACAGGACGTCGCCGGCCTTCACCATCTGCCCGTCCTTGACCTCGATCGACACGATCTGGCTGGAGACGCGCGCGTTTATGTTGACCACGGCGGGAGAGGAGACGAAGCCGATGGCATAACGCCGGATCGGGAAGTCAGCCGTCGTCGCGGTCGCAGAAACGATCGAGGCCGAGCGGGCGCCATTGCCGCCGGCCGCCTGTTTGTCCGTTGCCCCCTTGTCTGCTGCTGTCTTGTCCTGCTGCTTGCCGTGGGCCTTGGTCTTGGCGCGCTGCTGACGGCGTTTCCCGCACTGCACACCGCGCTGA
>NZ_VFVA01000063.1:0-18079 GCF_006442155.1 Mesorhizobium sp. B2-4-14
CCCCATTCCCCCGCCCCCTGCGGGCGTCGGCCGCCCCTCATCCGGCAGGATTGATCCGCGCGCCACCTGTCCAGTAGCGGCGTTGTCAGAGCAATTCCAGGAAAGGTGTGTAGGCGGTTTTCCCTTCGGGATAGCGTGGAAGAGCCACGCTCAGAACTTGTAGCTCAGATTGATGCCGACAGTGTTCAGCTTCACGTCCTGATCGCGGTCGGTGAAGCCGTTCGACCCGTCATAGTGCTCGGAGCCGAAATCGTAGTAACGATATTGGGCGCCGACGACGAACTTGTCCGTCAGCGCGTAGTCGACGCCGGCGCCCACGGTCCAGCCGACATGCGTACGTGTGTTGGAGAACGCTGGGCCTGCCGCCTGCGAGGTTTCGACGCCGGCAAAGGCGACGCCGCCTATGCCATAGACAAGCACGCGGTTCATGGCATAACCGGCCTTGGCATTCATCGATCCGAACCACTTGATGTCTGTGCCGAACACGTTCCCCGGTTCGGGTTCCGCCGTGCCGTCGATCGAGGAATAGTTGAGTTCGGCCTCGGCACCGATCACCGCCTGGTCGAACTGCCACAGACCGGCGATGTGGCCGCCGACGAAACCGCCATCGATGTCGGGCGAGGAAAACGCGCCGCCACCTGTCCCGGTGATATCCGATTGCCCCCAGCCATATCCGGCCTGCAGGCCGGCGTAGTAGCCGGTCCAGTCGAAGCCGGGCGCGGTCATTGGCAAACCGGCACCAACGTCCGCGGCCGAGGCCGGCCCGGACAGCAGGGCAAGAAAACCGGCACTGGCGAGCGTTAATCGACGCATCGAGCACCCCGAAATGGCGGTTTCGAAAGACTCCTGGCGCAACCTAACCTTATTCGCCGCGAAACGGAATTGGCTTCAGGCAACAGCGGTTTACGTTGGCGGGTCGCGCGCCCGGTCCTCCAAATCGCGCTGCTTCTCCAGCGGCGATGCCAGCCGGTTGAAGGCGTATTCCGCGAGCACCGAGCCGGCGATGAAAATCAGTATCGGCGTCAGCCATATCCAGAACGAATGCAAAGCGAAGAAGGCCAGGCCGGCGAGGCAGGCCGACACCGCGAAGATCGCGAACCTGATCGTCTGTGCCATCGACAAGGCTCGTCACCGGCTATTTGGCGTCGATGAAATCCAATACAGCCTGGCTGTATTCGTCCGGCGCCTGCAGCATGGCGAAATGGCTGGCGTTGGGCAGGATGATCAGCTTCGCGCCTGGGATGGCGGAGGCCATGTACTCGGTGTGTTCGCGCTTGATCGCCTCGTCATGATCGCCGGCGACGATCGCCGTCGGGGTTGTTATCTTGCCGAGCTGTTCCTTCGTCCAGGCCGGCTGCGATTCCCACATATGGCTGATCTGCGCGACAAAGGCATCATACTGGTCCGGGGCCTTCGACAGCTTCTTGTAGTCACGGCCTGAGCGGTCGATGTAGGCGGCGAAGGTCTTGTTAGTCATGACGCCCGGGTTGACGCCATCCGTGGTGACGTTGGCGGCCTGTGCAAACAGCCGCGTCAGACGTTCGGGATGATGAAGCGCGATGTCGATGCCAATGATGCCGCCATCGCTCCAGCCGACAAGGGCGGTCTTGTCGATCTTGAGGTAATCCAGCAGCGCCAGATAGTCCGAGGCCATAAGGTCGTAGCCGTAAGGCTCGTCCGTGCGGGTCGAGCGGCCGTGGCCGCGGCTGTCGGCGACGATCACCTTGTGGGTCTTGGAAAGTATCGCCACCTGGCTCGCCCAGACGTCCGCATGGCCGAGGCCGCCATGGATGAGCAGCACCGGATCACCCGTCCCGAAAACGGCGTAGTACATCTGGATGCCGTTGACCGGCGCATAACCGCTCTGCTCGGCCTTGGGCATGGCCGCTGGCTCCGGCAAGGTCTGCCAGCGCTCCTCTGCGACGGCAAAAGACGTCGATACAATGAGCAGGATGATGGTGGCGAACGCTTTCCAGTAACGGGTCATGGCTCCCTCGTATGGTTCGGGTTCGACAGTCAGCATCGCCTTTTGGCTGGAATAGTCAACGCGCGGCTTTCCGGCGGATGGCGGGCAAACGGCTCTGGCTCCGCGCTCCGAGATTTGCCAGACTGGCCGCAGCAAAGGAACCTCCCCATGACGCATGCCAAACCCGCCAGCCCCACAAAACCCAAGCCTTGGACCGAGATGGCGAGGCATCTGGTCGATGTCGCCATGGGCAGGAAACCCGCCGACCTCGTCGTCCGCAACGGGCGCTGGGTGAACGTGCATTCCGGCGAGATCATCGCCGGCACCGATATCGCCATTGCCGGCGGCCGTTTCGCCTATTGCGGGCCGAACGCCGGCCATGCCATCGGCCAAGGCACCAAGGTGGTCGATGCCGGCGGGCGCTATCTGGTGCCTGGCCTGTGCGACGCGCACATGCATGTCGAGAGCGGCATGGTGACGGTAACCGAATTTTGCCGCGCGGTCATCCCGCACGGCACCACGTCGATGTTCATCGATCCGCATGAGATTGCCAATGTGCTGGGCCTGCCTGGCGTGCGGCTGATGCATGACGAGGCGGTGGCCATGCCCATCAACGTGCATGTGCAGATGCCGTCCTGCGTGCCCTCCGCACCCGGGCTCGAACATGCCGGCGCCGAGTTGACGGTCGCCGATGTGACGGAGGCGATGACCTGGGAAAACATCATCGGGCTCGGCGAAGTGATGAATTTTCCCGGCGTCGCCGCCAATGATCCGGTCATGTCGGGTGAGATCGCCGCGACGGTGCATGCGGGCAAGACGGTTGGCGGCCACTATGCCTCGCGCGACCTTGGCCTGCCCTTTCACGGCTATGTCGCCGGCGGACCCGAGGACGATCATGAAGGCACGCGCGCCGAGGACGCCATCGCCCGCGTGCGCCAGGGCATGAAGGCGATGCTGCGGCTAGGCTCGGCCTGGTACGACGTTGCCTCGCAGATCAAGGCGGTGACGGAAGGCGGCATCGATCCGCGCAACTTCATCCTATGCACGGACGACAGCCATTCCGGCACGCTTGTCCACGAAGGCCACATGGACCGGGTGGTGCGCCACGCCATCCAACAGGGGCTGAAGCCGGTGACCGCGATCCAGATGGCAACGATCAACACCGCCCAGCATTTCAGGCTGGAACGAGAAATCGGTTCGATCGCCCCGGGACGGTTGGGCGACCTGTTGATTGTTTCCGATCTCGCCGCAATGACCATCGACGAGGTCTATGCGCGCGGCGTGAGACTGGCCAAGGGCGGCAAGCTCGACATCGACATCCCAGTCTATGACTACCCCAGGATGGCGAAGAACACCGTCAAGCTCGGCAAGAAGCTGAAGGCAGCCGATTTCGACATCGTGGCCCCCAAGGGCGCCAACGAAGTGCGGGTGCGGGTGATCGGCGTCATCGAGAACCAGGCGCCGACGCGCGCGCTGGAGGCCGATCTTGCCGTCGAGGACGGGCTGGTCGCCATGGATCGCCGCAACGACATCTGCCAGATCGCGCTGGTCGAGCGTCACCGGGGTACCGGCGGCGTCACCAACGCCTTTGTTTCCGGCTTCGGCTATATGGCCGATTGCGCCATGGCCTCCAGCGTGGCGCATGACGCCCACCACATCATCTGCGTCGGCACCAACAAGCAGGACATGGCGCTGGCGGTCAACCGGCTGGGCGAAGTCGGCGGCGGCGTCGTGCTGTTCTCCAAGGGCAAGGAACTGGCGCTGGTCGAAATGCCGATCGCCGGGCTGATGTCCGACGAGCGCGCCGAGATCGTCGCCGCCAAGGCCGAGAAACTGACCGAGGCGATGCGCAAGATGGGCTGTTCGCTGAACAACGCCTACATGCAGCACTCGCTGCTGGCACTGGTGGTCATTCCGGAGCTCAGGATTTCAGACGTCGGGCTGATCGACGTGACGAGCTTCCAGAAGGTCGATCTGTTCGTCTGAGATCAGCCGCCGGCGCTTCGCTCTCAGCCGCCGGTGGCGATGGTCAGCACCTTGAACGGCGTCGTGATGACGATCTCGGCGACCGAGCCGACGGCCTTGCCAAGGCCCTGGCCGAGATTGTCGAGCTGACCTGGCGGCGTCTCGTCCGACGCCAGACCGGCCGGCGCCCGCAGGCGGTCGCCAAGCAATTGCACCAGGAAGGGGTTGTCGGCGAATTTGGCGTGGTTCAGTTGGTCGCCGCCCTTGGTTTTGGTCAGATCGACGACCGCCACGCCATAGCTGGCAAGATCCGCCGCATTGCCGTAGTCGCCGACGCGCGGCTTGTCGCCAGAAATGAACGACGAGAGCTTCAGTGCCCGGTCGTCGCCCGAAAGCAGGATCGCGAAAGGCTTGGTCGGTTTGCCGTAGCGGATCATCTGCTTCTTGAACACATCGACATCGATGTCCGGCGAGGCCAGGATGACATAGCCGAGCTTGCCGTCAAGATCGCGGTCGCCGGTGATGGCGAGCTGGCGCAGCGTCTCCATCGTCACCCAGGTTCCCATCGAGTGGGCGATGATGTCGATGCTCTTGACGCGGGTCTTGGCCAGCATCCGCAACGTCGCCTCGAGGTCGTCGCGCGCGGCATTGGCACTGTCCTTGTCGTAGAGATAGCCGGTCGTCTTGGCGCTTGAGGCCCATGAGAACAGCACTGGCGTGCCGGGATATTTCGTATCGTGGGCGACCTGCGTCAGGCGGTAGATGCCGTCGTCGAAACCATTGTTGAAGCCGTGCACGAAGACCAGCGCGCGGTCGCCGCGCATGGCGATGTCGGTCCCAAGCGCCTTGGCGAATTGCGGTGCATCCTTGTAGTAGATCACGTCCTTCGCGGTGAAGTCCTTGGCCGGGTTGCTGTTTGCGGACCCCTTGGCGCGCTCGATGGCGCCGACCTTGTGGCTCTTAGGAACTGTGACATCGACCCGGGCGTAGCTGGTGGTGAGCGAGCGATCACCATCGAACACCTGCCGCGGCTCCTTGGTCGCCTTCTGCCGGGTCGTGGCGACGAAGATCTCGTGCGTGGCCGCGATGTCGGATGCGGGCACCGCGACAGTCGTCCTGTTGAGCAGGTCATGCGTGTTTTGGCCGGCACAGCCGGCAATGGTGAGCGCAAACGCGGCGGCGACGACACTCTTGAAGCGAAAGCTCACGCGCCGGCTCCCGTAGGGGACGTCAAACGCCTGACGTCGCTCCTATCCCCGATAAAGCCAGAGACCGGCGCGGTCCAGTTCAAAGTGGGCCGATATATCTCAACGATGGTGAAGCAGATACGGCGAAACCCGCGGCGCCGCATCTATTGGCCGAGCAGGCTGATGCGGTCGGTCACGTCTCGATCGCTGGCAAAGCCGTCATCCTCGCGCAGCCGCTGGCCGATCATCTTCACCAAAGCGGGATTGTCGGCGAATTTCGTATGATTGAAACTGTCGCTGCCCTTGACCTTGGAGAGATCGACGACCGTAACACCATAGGAGGCAAGATCGGCGGCATCCTTGTAGTCGCCGACGCGCGGCCGCGCACCGGCGATCAGGCCGGAGAGCCGGAGCGCACGATCATCGTCCGACAACAGCAGGATGAACGGCTTGTTGGGCTTGCCATAGCGTCGCATCTGACTCTTGAATACATCGACGTCGATGTCGGGCGAGGCGAGCACCACGTCGCCGAGCTTGCCGCCGAGATCGCGGTCGCCGGTGATGGCGAGCTGGCGCAGCGTCTCCATCGTCACCCAGGTTCCCATCGAGTGGGCGACGATGTCGATGCGCCGCGCGCCGGTCTGTGCCAGCATCCGCAACGTCACTTCAAGCTGGTCGCGCGCGGCACTGGCGCTTTCCTTGTCATAGACATAGTCCGTCGTCTTGGCGCCCGAGGCCCAGGAGAACAGCACCGGCGTGCCGGGATAACCGGAATCGTGAACGATCTGGGTCAAGCGGTAGACGGCGTCGTCAAAGCCGGTGTTGTAGCCGTGAACGAAGACCATGACGCGGTCGCCGCGCGCCGCGATATCGGTGCTCAGCGCGCTGGCGAATTTCGGCTGCGTGTCGTAGCCGACGACCTCGGAAGCCATGAAATACTTCGTCGGATCATTCGATTTGCCGCGCGAGCGCCGCTCGATCTGGCCGGTTGTGTGGGTGCCCGGTACGGTGACATTGACGCGCGCGTAGTTCAGCGTCGCCGAGCGTTCACCGTCGAAAACCTTGTTGGGGTCGTCGGAAGGCTTGCGCGTCGTGGCAATGAAGATCGAGTGGTTGCCGGCGATTTCCGTCACCGGCACGGACATGACCGCGCTGCCGAGCAGTTCCTCGGTTTTGCGGCCGCCGCCACAGCCTGCCACCAGCAAGGCAAGTGCAAGAATGCAAATAGTCTTCAAATGCACGTCAAAATTCCACTCGAGCCCAAAAGGGCCTTCCACTCTCCGCGACATCTTCCCAGCAGGCGAAGTGCGGCGGAAGTAAGTCGTCTCCCGCCGAAATGTGGTTGGCGTCCGGCAGCGGCCATTGCACTGTTGCGCGAAAGCGAAGATGTCGGCGAGAACGGCCACAACAGGAGAAGGTCAGCGCTCTGGGTCTGCGCCGGAGATGCCGCACAATGCCCGTGAAGGTGCCGAAACCTCGATCCGGCTGGCATGAACAAACGCTTCCAAGCGCCTGCAAGCATGGCGGGAATGCCCGTTGCAGGCGTAAGCTCAACCTGGCAATGGTCTTGCGGGGCCGGATGTGCGATAGCCTTCCGTCTAACGCGCCTGCGGGCGGACCGGGATGATCTTGCCATGACCAGTTTTGCCTCGCGCGTCGCCATCGCTGCCTCCGCGATCCGCCAGATCTTTCCGGAAACGCCGCTGCAGGAAAACGACTATCTGTCGAAGAAAACTGGCGCCCGGGTTTTGTTGAAGCGCGAGGACCTGAGCCCGGTGCGTTCCTACAAGATCCGCGGCGCCTTCAACTTCTTCCGCAAGGCGCTTGCCGCCGGCAATCAGGCCGAAATGTTCGTCTGCGCGTCCGCCGGCAACCATGCGCAGGGCTTCGCGTTCGTCTGCCGTCATTTCGGCAAGAAGGGCGTGGTCTTCATGCCGGTGACGACGCCGCAGCAGAAGATCGACAAGACCCGGCTCTTCGGCGGCGATTTCGTCGAAATCAGGCTGGTCGGCGACTTTTTCGACGACTGTTATCGCGCCGCCTTCGAATTCACCGAAAGCTCCGGTGCGCACATGGTGCCGCCTTTCGACCACAAGGACATCATCGAGGGGCAGGCCACGGTCGCCTACGAGATCGTCGATCAGATGCCGGGCGCACGCATGCCCGACATCGTCATGCTGCCTGTTGGCGGCGGCGGGCTCGCCGCCGGCGTCACCCACTATTTCGCCGATCAGGGCCGGGAAGCGCGTTTCATCTTCTGCGAGCCTGCTGGGGCGCCGAGCCTGCATGACAGTCTTGCAGCGGGAAAGCGGCTGAAGCTCGCCAAGGTCGACAATTTCGTCGATGGCGCGGCGGTGGCCGAAGTCGGCCGCGAACCCTTGCGGTACCTCAAGGAATTCGCCGCCGACACCGTGCGGCTAATCCCGGAAAACCGGCTCTGCGCGACCATGATCGAGATGCTCAATGTCGAAGGCGTCGTGCTCGAGCCTGCGGGGGCATTGGCCATCGATGCGTTGAAGGATTTTTCCAGGAAGGAGATCCGGGGCAAGACCATCGTCGCCGTGGTATCGGGCGGCAATTTCGATTTCGAGCGGCTGCCTGACGTCAAGGAACGGGCGCTGCGCTTCGAAGGCCTGAAGAAATACTTCATCATCCGGTTCCCGCAGCGGCCGGGCGCCTTGCGCGACTTCCTTGAGATGCTGGGTCCCGACGATGACATCGCGCGCTTTGAATATCTGAAGAAGTCGGCGCGCAATTTCGGTTCGGTGCTGATCGGCATCGAAACCAAGGACCGCCGCAATTTCGACCTGCTGAAGGCGAACTTCGAGGCCGAGGGTGTTCAGTATCAGGACATCACCGACAACGAGACATTGGCGGGGTTCATCATATGAGCGGGAAGGTCTTCATCGCCCTTTTTTCGGGCATCAATGTCGGCGGCAATCGCATCGTCAAGATGGCGGAACTGCGTTCGTTCTTCGAGGATCTCGGCTTTTCCGACGTCGCCACCTATGTGCAGAGCGGCAATGCCGTGTTCCGGGCTGACAAGGACGATGCCGCCACGCTGACGAAACAGATCGAAGCAGCCTTCGAGAAGAAATGGGGTTTTCATTCGCGCATCATGGTGCGCGACGCGGATTGGTTCGAGCGGCTGGTCGCGCAAAATCCCTATCCGGAAGTTGCCGGCGAGCCGACCAAGCTCCACGCCTATGCGCTGGAGCGGGAACCGACCGAAGAGGAGGCGGCCCGGTTATCGGAAAAATGCACAGGTCCGGAAAAATTCGAGATCAAGGGCGACGTGCTTTACCTGCATGCCCCCGATGGACTTGGAAAGTCTGTGTTCGCCGGCCTGATCGGGCGCACGCTGAAAGTACCAGGCACCGCGCGCAATTGGCGTTCGGTGCAGGCATTGTTGGAGATGGCCGGTAAAGCCGGCAGCGGCGGCTGACTTCGGATATTTTTACGCTGCCGGAGCCTGCTTCCAGTCGAACACCAGCTCTTCGCGGAAAGCGAAGCGCTTGATGTGATCGGCGACGACGCTTTCCAGGCGTTCGAGCGATCCCGCTTCGTCGGTCGACACGATGATGTGCAGCGCGCTCGCATCGGCATCCATGACCGTGCGGCCAAGCGACAGTTCGATCGTGCCATGATGCGGATCGAACTCGACCGGGAATTTGTGCGCCCAGTGCTTGCACAATTGCTGCAGGTAGCGGCTGGCATGTTCGGTGGCGACGTCGGCACGGCTGGACGGCATGACTGGATTCTCCTCGGGCGGGCGCCCGGTTGCATGACAATGCGCCGGCGCCGGGGCCGGCGCGACTTCAGGCAGATAGGCGCTGGCTCGCCGAAAGGCAAAGGCCGGCGATATCCGCGCCCGGCAAGGGGCTATAGCCTTACCAGCTTCCGGTGTTCGCCATCGACGCCCAGGGTTCGGCCTTGGCCTTGGCAGGGCCTTTCTGCAAAAGCTCGATGGAGATGCCGTCCGGAGACCTGATGAAGGCCATGTTGCCGTCGCGCGGCGGCCGGTTGATGGTGACGCCCTTGTCCATCAGGTTCTGGCAGGTCGCATAGATATCGTCGACCTCATAGGCGAGGTGGCCGAAATTACGCCCGCCCTTGTAGTCTTCGGGATCCCAATTGTAGGTGAGTTCGACTAGCGGCGCCTTCTCGTTGATGCCGCTTTGCTCGTCCTCCGGCGCGGCGAGGAAGATCAACGTGAAGCGGCCTTGCTCGTTTTCGTAGCGGCGGACTTCCTTCAGGCCGAGCTTGTTGCAGTAGAAATCGAGCGAGGCATCGACATCGGCGATGCGGACCATGGTGTGCAGATAGCGCATGTGTTTTCCTCGATTTGTTGGGTTGCGGCGCAACATAGGGTCGGCCCGGTCAAAGGGCAATCGCCCGGCGGCCGGCAATGCCGGCAAAGAACAAATCCGGTATTCCCGCAATGAACCGTGAAAAAAGGCACGGCAGGTCTTGCACACACCGGAAGCCGCAGTGTTAATCTGGTATCAAGAATCAGTTGCAGTGTTCTTGAACAAAGGGGGCATTCTTATGGGGGAAAAGGCCTCTTTGACGGGGCGGGCCGGAACCCTTGGCGACGCTGTGAAGCGCGACGAAGGCGGCGAGGCCGCCGACCTGACCGAAATTGCCGGCGCCATCAAATGGTTCGATGTGGCCAAGGGCTACGGGTTCATCCTTCCGGATGATGGTGTTTCGGGCGATATCCTCCTCCATGTGACATGTCTTCGACGGGACGGTTTCCAGACAGCTCTGGAAGGCGCGCGCGTGGTCTGTCTCGTCAAACAAGGCGAGCGCGGACTGCAGGCCTTCCGTGTGCTTTCCATGGACATCACCACTGCCGTCCACCCCGCCGAAATGCAGGAACAGCGCACCCATGTTTCGGTGACGCCGGAGAGTGGGCTCGAACGCGCGCTGGTCAAGTGGTTCAACCGCACAAAGGGCTTCGGCTTCCTGACGCGCGGCGAGGGAACCGAGGACATTTTCGTCCATATGGAGACCTTGCGCCGCTACGGCATCACCGAGCTTCGGCCGGGGCAGGTGGTGCTTGTGCGTTTCGGACGTGGTGACAAAGGCCTTATGGCCGCCGAAATTCACCCCGATATGGGCACCTTGCCGGTTTCGCACTAGGGCGACCCCGGCCGAGGATTTCGCATGACTCACATGAACAGGCTGACGGCGGGCGTGATGTGCGCCGTTGCCGCCGTCATCATCGCCGCGGGCGCCTTCTTCTATTTCCAGGCACCCAGCTCGGCCAATGGCCGGGCGATGATCCTTCCCGTCGATCCGGCGCCGCTGATCGCGGTGACGAAAAATGGGGAACGCTCCTTCTCTATCGAAGTCGCCGATACCGATGCCGAGCGGGGAGCCGGCCTGATGTTTCGCGAGGACATGGCCGCCAATCATGGCATGCTGTTCGTCTTCGACGAGACACGCGACGTCAATTTCTGGATGAAGAACACGCCGATGCCCCTTGACCTGATCTTTGTCGGCCAGGACGGCAGGATCCGTGCGATCAAGCAGGGCGAGCCGCAATCCGAGGCGATCGTGTCGCCGGGTGAGCCGGTCCGCTTCGTGCTCGAGCTCAAGGCCGGCACCGCAGCCCGCGACGGCATCAGGGATGGCGATCTGCTGCGTCATCCCGTGATCGGCACCGCACCGGAGCCCGGCATGCCGCCGGCGAACAAGGGCGATTCTCCGAACGTCGATTCCGACTGAACGCGAGGGGATCGCTTCCCATGCAGTTTTTCTCCCATGATGGATTCGATCTCGCCTTCCTCGACCGCCAGCCGGCATCGGGCGAGGGCGATCCGGTGCTCATGATCCACGGTTTCGCCTCGAGCCACTACGTCAACTGGGTGTCGCCGGGCTGGTTCAAGACGCTCAACGACGCCAGCTATCGCGCCATCGCCTTCGACAATCGCGGCCACGGCTCGTCGTCGAAGAGCTATGACGAGGCCGATTATACACCAGCGAAAATGGCTTCGGATGCCGCCGCCCTGCTTGACCATCTCGGTATCGAACGGGCCCATGTCATGGGCTATTCGATGGGCGCGCGGGTCGCGGCGTTCATGGCACTGTCCGATCCCGACAAGGTGGCGACGCTGGTCTTTGGCGGCTTGGGCATCGGTATGATCGACGGGGTTGGCGATTGGGATCCGATCGCGGAGGCCCTTCTTGCCGACGATCCGGCCGCGACCACCCATCCGCGCGGCCGCTCGTTCCGCGCCTTCGCCGATCAGACCCGCAGCGATCGCCGGGCGCTTGCCGCCTGCATCGCCACGTCTCGCGAATTGCTGAGCGAGCAGGATATCGCCCGCATCGCCCAGCCGACGCTGATCGCGGTCGGCACCGCCGACGACATTGGCGGCTCGCCCGACGAGCTTGCCGCCCTGATGCCGAACGCCAGGGCCTTTCACATCGAGGGCCGCGACCACATGCTGGCGGTTGGCGACAAGACCTTCAAGCAGCGCGTGCTGGAGTTCTACGCCGAATATCCGCTTTGATCCTGTGCAGGCATGCTTGGGGTCAGTCCGGCGCTCTCGCTTCTTGAACCGATTTCGCCAGCACACACAACAGTTCGAACATCATCGTTGCACCCGCCAACGCCGTCATGCCGCCAAGATCGAAGGGCGGCGCCACTTCCACCACATCGGCGCCGACAATGTTCAACCCGTCAAGCAGGCGCACCATTTCCTGCGCCTCGCGGGTGGTGAAGCCGCCGAGCTCGGGCGTGCCGGTGCCCGGTGCCATCGACGGATCGATGCAATCGATGTCGAAGGTCACATAGGTCGGTCCGCTTCCGGCGATGGCGTGCGCTTCTTCCATGACGCTGGCGGCGCCGCGCCGAACGAACTCTTCCATGTAGATGATGCGGATGCCCTGGGCGACCGCCCAATCATGCTCGCCGGGTTCATAGATCGAGCCGCGAATGCCGATCTGCACGACCCGTTTGGGATCGAGCAGGCCCTCTTCGATCGCGCGTCGGAACGGCGTGCCATGCGTGTAGGGGTTGTCGCCGAAATAGCGGTCATTGGTGTCGGAATGGGCGTCGAAATGGATCATGCCGACCGGCCGGTTCCTGGCAACGGCACGCAACACCGGCAGCGTCGTCAGATGATCGCCGCCCGCCGCCAGCGGAATGGCACCCGCCGCCACGATAGCCGCGATGCCCTCCTCGATGCGCTTCAACCCATCCAGCAGGTTGATCGGATTGACCGAGAGATCGCCGACATCGGCGACATTGGCGATGCTGAACGGCTCGATGCCGGAGACATGATGGGCGCGCCGCATCAGGCTCGATTGGTTGCGGATCTCGCGCGGGCCATGCCGCGCGCCGGCGCGGTTGGTCGTGCCGCCGTCCCAGGGTATGCCGACCAGCGCGATGTCGAGCCCCTCGGCGGTTGTCACCGCTGGCAACCGCATGAAGGTCGAGAGCCCGGCAAAGCGGGGAACGGACGAGGCGTCGACCGGCTGGAAGAAATTGCTGCTCATGATGTCGGCACCTCAGAAGAATTCATGTTGGACGATACCCTCGGAAGGCGTTTTTCGCAGCCCGCTTCGATACTGTGCCCGCGGCAAGGCCGATACAGGGCCACATGCAAGCGCTATGATATCTTCCGACAAAAATCATGTGGAGCTTTCCAGGGCCTCCAGCGACCGCGCCATGTTCAGCCTGGCTTGAGGCTCGAAACGCCGGCGAAATTCTTCGGTGTGGAAAATGTGCGGGCGGGCAAGGAAAGCCTTCAGCACGGCGGCACGTCCGGCGCGCCACATCGGCTCCTCCACCCAGTCATATTCGCGGCGGACTGCGCGTTCATAAGCGTCGAACGCGGCCGGCGCGGCACCCAGGATCGACAGGTCCATGTCGAGGAAAAGACCGGCGTCGCGCATTGCCGCTGCGTCTTCGAAGCGGGGCAAATGATGCGTGGCTGTGGCGAGGATCATCGCGCTGATGCGGGCCAGGCGACCGGCATCGCCGCGGCCCGCGAGCCTTGTCTCGGCAAGGGCGGCACTTTGCGCCTCATTGTCCTTGGCCTTGCTGTCGTAGATGGCGTCGTGGAACCAGATCGCCGCTTCGACGGCTTCCGGGTCGCCTAGTAGCCCCCGGTAGTCGCCGGCCAGCGCAAGCATCGCCTCGATATGGGTAAGATTGTGGTAGTGGCGATCCCCGGCCCGGTAGAGCGCTGAAAGCTCGGTTTTCAGGGCTTCGTCGATCAGGGGTTCGTTTTCCATCGCGGCTTGAATTCCTGCCAACCAAATCCATTTGACAAAGCACTAAGGAAAATTGAGTTCAACCGTGCTATGATCTGGCTTATATGTGCGGCCGCACAACAGGCAAGCCCGCAGGACGCAGGACAAGACGTCGATGAACAGCATCAGCATTTCCCGCCACGGCGCATTGCAGCCGGTCGATCCGATCTGGCGCTCCATCCGTGACGAAGCCATGGAAGCGGTCAACCGCGATCCGTTGCTGGCCGCGTTCCTCTATTCGACGATCCTCAACCAGGAGAATCTGGAGGAAGCGGTCATTCATAGGATCGCGGAGCGGCTTGCCCATCAGGATATCGGTTCCGATCTCATCCGCCAGACCTTCAAGTCGATGCTGGCCGATGACAAGGACTGGCCGACGACGGTGCGCGTCGACATCCAGGCCTATTATGACCGCGACCCGGCCTGCGACCGGTTCATCATGCCGGTGCTCTATTTCAAAGGCTTTCACGCCATCCAGACCCATCGGCTGGCGCACTGGCTGTGGAACCAGGGCCGCAAGGATTTCGCGCTCTACCTTCAAAGCCGCTCATCGTCGGTCTTCCAGACCGATATCAACCCGGCGGCGCGCATCGGCAAGGGCATCTTCATCGATCACGCCACCGGTCTTGTCGTCGGCGAGACCGCGGTCATCGAGGACGACGTATCGATCCTGCACGGCGTGACGCTGGGCGGTACCGGCAAGGCCGGCGGCGACCGTCATCCCAAGATTCGCCGTGGCGTGCTGATCGGCGCCGGAGCCAAGATTCTCGGCAATATCGAAGTCGGCCATTGCTCCAAGATCGCCGCCGGATCGGTGGTGCTGTCGCCCGTGCCGCACAACAAGACAGTCGCCGGCGTGCCGGCGCGCGTCGTCGGCGAAACCGGCTGCGATCAGCCTTCGCGCCAGATGGACCAGCTCCTGCCGTCGCAATCGATGGACCAGGTCGTCAGCTTCGACATCTGATTTTTCACGCCGGCGCGTCCTCCGCCCTTGACCGCGTTTTGCCCGGCGGTGCTGCCGCTTCCGGTGCAATACGGCCCGCTTGCCTTTACATCGCCATTGTCGGCGTGCCAGAAGCGCCGTTCAAACCAGCAAGCCCGATGATCGGAGAAGACTGTTGAAGCCGGACGAAATCAGAAAGCTGGACGCCTATTTCAAGCGCGTCTTCCAGAACCCCAAGCTTATGGTCAAGGCACGGCCGCGCAAGGAAGATTCGGCCGAAGTGTATGTCGATGAGGAGTTCCTCGGCATCGTCTTCAAAGACGAGGACGACGGCGACTACAATTTCTCGATGGCGATCCTCGACATCGATCTGGGCTGAGCCCGCAATCCGAGGGCGGGCCACGCTGAGCGCGGCCTGCCCCACCGGTCCGTCAATGTCCGGTTTTCAGGAAACGTCCTGCCTCGGCCGTGATCGCAGCATCGAGCGCCTGCCAGTCGCCAAGGAATTCCTTGGGAAAACGGTAGGTGAGGCTGAGATCGTCGCCGACATGGATGTCCCGCTCGCAGGGCGCCAGCGATTCGCCGGCACTCGGTCCGCTCAGGCAGCGGGCCACGAAGGGGTCCTTGCCCCCGCGCTTGCCGACCACCAGCACCTCGTTCAGATAGCCTGATTTTTCATTGAAGCCGTAGACCGTCGTGGCGCCAGGTCCCGGAATGCCGGGCTGGACGATCAGCGCACTGTAGATCGGCGCGAACCGGCCGCTCATGTCGCGCGACATCATCCGCGGTTCGAAGGACAGAAAAATGATGTTCCTGTTGGTTCCGGAATGGTTGAAATCGTCGCGGGCCACCTCGCTGTAGCCGTCCATCTGGGGATAGCGCAGATAAAGATCGAGACGTGAGGCAATACCGTCGCGGCGGGCCTGCTCGAAACGGATGAAATTGGCCGGCACGGAAATCACATTGTTGCCGATCACCACCTCGCGCACTGTCGTATCGTCGGTGTATCCGGCCATGGCGATGGAACGGCCGAACCATTTGCCGCCAAGACTGATCGCCATCGACAGCAGCGCCAACGCCGCGAAGGCGTAGAACACCCGCTTCATCAGCATGGAATCGACCACGGTGAGTTCAGGGCCGTCGGCGATCGCTGCCTGCTTCATCTCGGTCCTCGGATCCAGCTTGCTTGCGCCCTTGGGTGTCCCTTGGCGGCACACATCGCTCGGCATGGCTCTTGCAGCCTTGTGGAGCGACTGTGCAGTTTCATGGTAAATGGACGGTAAAGATGGGCCAGATCGAACTTACTCTGTTTGCTTTTCTCGTCGGGCTGACGGCGTGCGGGCTGGCTGGCTCGGCGATGGAACTGGTGTCTGGCCGCAAGGTCGCCTTCGCCGAACCTTACGTCTCGCCTTCGCATGTGGTGCGCTCGCTAGCGGCGACCGCTTGTGCGGGGCCGTTCATGCTGGTCAACGATGCCCTCGATGCCCGGCGCGAGAACCGCATTTCGACAATGGCGCTCTTGTCATACGGCTGTACGGCGATCACATGGTCCCTGGTGCTGGGCATCGTCGTGCTTGCCATTGCCTCATGGACGATCCGTCTCCTAGGGTCCGGCATTCCAGCCTGAGACGATTCGGAGGCCGACAATGCCGCTTTATGCGATCAATGGAACAGAACCCAGCTTCGCCGACGCAGAATCGAACTGGGTCGCGCCCGACGCGACGCTGATCGGCGACGTCAGGGTCGGCCGCAATGCCGGCTTCTGGTTCGGCGCCATCATTCGTGGCGACAACGAGCCGATCGTCATCGGCGCCGACACCAATGTGCAGGAACACACGGTCATGCATACCGACCCCGGCTTTCCGCTCACGATCGGGCAGGGCTGCACGATTGGCCACCGGGCCATGCTGCATGGCTGCACGATCGGTGACAACAGCCTGATCGGCATGGGCGCGATCGTGCTGAACGGCGCCAGGATCGGCAGGAATTCGCTGGTCGGCGCCGGTGCCTTGGTCACCGAAGGCAAAGAATTTCCGGACAATTCGCTGATCGTCGGCTCGCCGGCCAAGGCGATCCGTGTGCTGGACGACGCGGCCGTCGAAAGGCTGCGCGGCTCGGCCGCGCATTACGTCGCCAATGGCAGGCGCTTCAAGGCGGGGCTGAAAAAGCTTTGAGGCCTATCGACTGGTGTCGTCGGAGCCACGCCTGGTCATCGCCTCTCGCAGCAGCGTGGCGCCAGCATCGAAGCCCGCATGCTCCGCTCCTTCCAGGGCTGTTGCATGGTCATCTACGCGCGTTTTGAGCGAGGGGTCGGCGCCGGCCGACAGAAGCAGGCGGATCGCATCGGCGTCGCGGACCGCCACCGCATAGTGAAGCGGCGTCCAGTCGTTCACGCCCCGCATGTCGAGATCCGCGCCAGCATCAATCAAGATCCGCATGATTTCCAATTTGTCAGCGCGCTCCGTGGAGAGCACCGCAATGATCGACGGAAATCCGCCGTGATGGCTGTAGTTCGGATTTGAACCCGCGCTCAGCAGGGTGGAAATGAAGGCGAGGGGACTCCAATAGATCGCGTATTCCAGAGGATGCCCGAGGCCGAGCTCGAACGGCATCTGTTCGTCAAACCAGCGTCGTGAGCCGCCCAGAAGTGCGCCCAAAGTCCCGAAATCTCCGACCTTGAAGGCGTCGTCGATGGCCCTGAACAGCCGATGGTGTTCGCACCGATCTTCCGGGATTTCCAACATAACCATGATCCGAAACGGGATGGACAGCCGATAGTGCATTGGTTGACTGTCCCTGGGAAGCCGGACAGGAACAGAACTCCGGCACCTATCCGAATTTGTTTTTCGCCTTTTTCGGGGCAGCAGGTTGGAGGCGTATTCGCATAGCCCCGCCTTTAGGTTTTTCGATTTCGAATGCAGCGGTTTCTCTCACCAGATCGCTTAGCTTGCTGAAGCCATAGGTGCGGGGGTCGAAATCGGAAAAGAGATTTGAGAGTTGCTTACCGAAGGTGCCGAGAAGCACCCACCCATCCTCGCTATCCATCTGGCCGATGGCTTTCTTCAACATTGGGGTTGCTGCGCTTGGCGACTGAAGTGGCCTTTTTGCCGGCGCCGCGTCTTGAACGTTCGCCACGCCAGGGAGAAGGTTTTCGGTGTAAACGAAACGTCGACATGCCTGCCGGAAACTCTCCGGGGTTTTCTGTTCTCCAAAGCCGAACACATCGACGCCTTGTTCGCGGATACGAGCGGCAAGTCTCGTGAAGTCGCTGTCGGACGAAACCAGGCAGAAGCCATCAAGGCGACCGCTGTGGAGTAGGTCCATGGCATCGATCACCAGAGTAATATCAGACGCATTCTTTCCCGTCGTATAGGCGAACTGCTGTTGGGGGATGATCGCGTGCTTCGATAGAACGTCGGCCCACCCCTTGGATCGAGCGCTCGAGAAATCGCCTTAGATGCGGCGGACACTGGCCTCGCCGATCCTCGCGATCTCTTCGAACAAGCCATCCGCAATCTTGGCGGAAGCATTGTCTGCATCGATGAGAACCGCAAGGCGTGGAGATCTGGCTTCTGTCGGCATGCGGCGCTTTCTTTGACTGGCGTCTCCAGAGTTGCTCTGGCCGAGCCTTCCGGCAAAGTCTAAACCGTTGGAAACTTGCCATAGTAAGGTCCTGGTCCAGAAATGGCGGAGCCGGCCCGGGGACGGGGCCGGCTCCTTTGACCCGGTCGTTGGGGACGGGGAGGGTGG
>NZ_VFVA01000064.1:0-15778 GCF_006442155.1 Mesorhizobium sp. B2-4-14
CCCGCCCGGCCCCGTCTCGAGCCAGCCTGGAAACTGACCTTGAGAGACGCGCTGACTGCGTTCTGTTTTCACAGTTTCGCCGAAGACGCCGTTGTATCTGACAGACAGGCCGATGCCATTGACGCCATTCAGCTCGAGGCCGGCGCCGACCGATAGAGCGGCGAATCGACCGCTTCCGTCAAGTACAATGCGGGGTTGCCGGGCAGATTCTCCGCCGCGGCAAAGCGGCCTTCGATCTCCCATGCCTTGTTCGAGAACTCCACCCCGGCCATGGCATCGCCGGACAAACGTCCTATATACGAAGGATGAATAGCATCTTTGGCAGGAATGAGCGGATGTCAGTACATCGACCATCGGTGGTTTTTGCATCGGCGGTGCTGGCGGCGGTGGTGTTGGCCGGTGTTGCTGTGCCTGCTTCCGCGCAAGCACTCAACCCCGCTGCCAACGGCAACGCGCTGATCCAGCAGAACGATCTGCAGACCTTGCAGAACCGGGTTCAGCGGGAGCAATTTCAGCAGCAGCAACAGCAGTATCGGGCTCAGGACCGCGTGATCGTCCAGCAGCCGCCGCCGGTCGTGCCGAAGGTCAGGCCGACCTGCCAGACGCAGATAATCGGCAACACGGCTGTGAGCACTTGCCGCTGACAGGCCGGCACCTCCTTTTATTTAGCCGACTTACATGGTAGGCGCGCTCTAGTGCCCCTGCGGCAGTTTGGGTTTTGCAAAGGCGCCGCATCACGCTATGGGGCACTGCACCGACTGGATTTTACGAATGGCAGCCACCAAGAAAAAGGCCGTGCGCAAGGCCAAGAAAGGCGAGAGAATCCGCCAGGTCGCCGCGGTCCCCTTTCGGCGGAACGCGCACGGCGATATCGAGGTGATGCTGGTCACGTCGAGAACGACGAGACGCTTCATCGTGCCCAAGGGTTGGCCGATGAAAGGCAAGAGCGGACGCAAGGCAGCCACCATCGAGGCGCAGGAGGAAGCCGGCGTGCTCGGCAAGACGCTGAGAGAGCCGGCAGGCTCCTATTCCTACTGGAAGCGGCTGGCCAGCCACTTTGTCCGGGTCGACGTCATCGTCTATCTGCTTGAAGTGACGGAAGAGCTTGCCCACTGGCAGGAGGCCAAGCGGCGGCAGCGGGCATGGCTGGCGCCGGCCGATGCGGCGATGCTCATCGACGAACCGGATCTGTCGACGCTGGTGAAGACCTTGAAGCTTCCCGAGCCCGCGCCACTCGACCAGGTATAGGCTTCACGCGCCAGCCTCATCCTCCTCCGGAAACGGCCGCGCCGGTGTGCCTGCATAGGCCCACAGCCATTCGCGCGGCAATGGGCCCTTGTTGCGCTCGGCTTGCTGCGATTGTTCCCAGGCATGCGCCAGGATGCCGACAGAGCGCGACAGCACGAAGAGCCCGCGCGTCAGCGGCGGCGGAAAGCCGAGTTCGCCATAGATGACGGCCGTGGCGCCGTCGATGTTGAGCGGTATTCCTTTGCCTTTGCGCCGCGCGACGTCAGCCTCGATGGCCTCGGCAATCTCGGCGAAACGCCCCTTGACGACACCACGCGCGGCAAAGTCGCGGGTCAGTTCCAGCAGGCGCGGCGCGCGTGGATCTACCGGATGGAAGCGATGGCCGAAGCCGGCACATAGCCCTTCTCCTCGGCGAAGAAGCGGTCGAGCCGTAACGAGACGGCATCTTGGAGCGTCGCCCCACCATCGAGCGCCACCGCGATGTCGCCATAGAAAGAAAGCGCCTGTTCGCCGGCGCCGCCATGCACATCGCCGAGCACGTCGCCGACGGCGAACAGGCCGACGGCGGCAGTGATCACATCGACGCCGTCAAGCAGTTCGGTCATGCCGAAGGTGAAGCGCGGCTGACCCGTCTGCAGGCCACGCCGATCATGCCGATTACGAAGCCGGCAAACAGGCTGGTCAGACCGCGCGATGAAGGCCAGCACCATCGGCGAGAAATATACGGCCGAGCCGAAGGCAAGCGCGAACTTGACCACCACCGGCGCGAGGAAGGCGACGCCCAGCGTGCCAAGAGTGCTGGCGACGAAAGAGCCAATCGCCAGGTGGCGAGCGCGGCACCGTCGCGCCCGGACCGCGCCATCTTGTTGCCTTCCAGAGCGGTGACAATGCGACGTCCGCACCTGTCTCTACCGCGTCGAATCCAAGTATCCGATTCGCTACACCATACGCGAAGGCGACGTGTTGCCTTTGCTGGCCGGATCGGGCGGACGCGTGCTCGCGGCATTTTCCGGCCAGCCGGGCGAACCCTACGAGAGCATCCGCGGAACCTGTTGCTGTCTCGCCGTCGGCGACCGAGACCCCGAGACGGCGGGCGTCTCGGCGCCGTTCGGACCGGGAGGCATTTTGCTGGGCGCCTTGACGCTGGCCGGCCCCAGCACGCGCGTCGACGCTGCGTTTCTTCAACCATGAGACGTCGGTTGCCCTAGCGGCGGCTCGCGCCACCCGTGCCTTCGGCGAGGATGCCTCCATGCTGGAGCAAGCCAGCCTCGCGGCGGAGGCTCAGCCCTAGGTCGTTCGGTTGCGACCCAGGCAAGATGGCCGATAAGCCTCAAATACAAACTGATTCAATTCGAAGCAGTTGCCTGACGTTACGTAATATTCGGCCGCCATGGCAAGAATCGCCGCCGCAAACAGCGAAAGTATTTATTTGCTGTTAAGCCCGCCATGATAACCGGATCGTTGTCGCCAGCCGAGCGACATGCGGGAAACAACATCGTCTCAACCGGTGAATGAAACAGTCGGACAGACGCGCTGACAGGATCATGGCAAGCCCATGAGGATTCGATGAAGCTGTCACCCATTGATGCGAGTTCCCGTCTTCTCGGACTCGTATGGCCCTTCGTCGCCGTCGTCCTCATCCAGGCGCTGGTGGCCAGCCTCAGCCTCTACACCCTTTCGGCGGTTCGTGCTTATGTCGGCGGCGAGAGCCAGTGGTCGAAGGGCCAAAAGCACGCTATCTATTTTCTCAGCCTCTATGCCGACACCGGCAACGAGGACTTCTTCAGCGAGTATCGCGCGGCGATCGCCGTTCCGCTGGCTGATCGGTCGGCCCGCCTGGCACTCGAGCAATCTCAGCCCGATATCGAAGCCGCGAGCATCGGTTTCCTGCAGGGTGGAAATCACGTCGACGATGTCCCCGGAATGATCTGGCTGTTCCGGGATTTCCGTGGTTTCAGCTATCTCGATGCCGCCATCCGCCATTGGACGGCCGCCGACGCCATGATCCTCGCCATCCAGCGGCTCGGCGGCACGATGCACGAGACGCTGAGCAAGGGGCCGGCATCTTTGGCCGAGATCAGCGCCTGGAAAACGCAGATCCACCAGTTCGACCGTGAGATCAGCCCGCTTTCCAAGGCCTTCTCGGAAAGCCTCGGCGAAGGTTCGCGCTTCATCAAGATGCTGCTCACCTTTGCCAATCTCGTCACCGCCGCCTTGTTGATACTGCTTGCCGTGTGGCGCACGCGCAAACTGCTCGCGCAGCGTCAGGCCTTCCAGCTGGCGCTCAATACCGAACGCGAGCGCGCCCAGATCACCCTGGCTTCGATTGGCCAGGCCGTCATCAGCACCGGCCCTGACGGGCGGCTGGATTACATGAACGCGGTTGCCGAGAAGCTGCTGGCTTGCCCGTTGGGCACAGCCAGGGGCAAGCCGATCGCATCCTTGTTTCGCCTGGTGGACAAGGACACCAGCTTTGAAGAATCGCAACTGGTCGAGCACCTTCTGGCCGGCGACCCGCGTCGTTCCAGCGCCCGTCCGCAATTGCTGCGGCGGCCGGACGGCTCCATTGTTCCCGTCGCGCTGACCGGCGCGCCCCTGCTCGTTTCCGGCGAAGTGGTCGGCGCGGTGCTCGCCTTCCACGACATGACGCGGGAAGAGGATTATATCGAGCGGCTTTCATGGCAGGCCTCGCATGACGCGCTGACCGGGCTCGCCAACCGGCGCGCTTTTGAAAGCCGGCTGGAAAGGACGATCGTCGACTTGCAGGGGCAGGCCCGGCAGCACGCCTTGATGTATCTCGATCTCGACCAGTTCAAGCTGGTCAACGATACCTGTGGCCATGCCGCCGGCGACCAGTTGCTGCGCCATATTTCCTCGGTGTTGACCAACGAATTGCGGTCCGGCGATGTGCTGGCCCGGCTGGGCGGCGACGAATTCGGCGTGCTGCTGATCGATTGCGAGGCCGGCACTGCGGCCGACATCGCCGAAAGGCTGCGCGCGGCCGTGCAGGATCTGCATTTTTCCTGGGATAACAGGCCCTTCAACACCAGTGTCAGTGTCGGCATGGTGCAGATCGCCAATGCGCAAGCGACGATCGAGGAGGTTCTGCGGGCCGCAGATGTCGCCTGCTACATGGCCAAGGAGAAAGGCCGCAACCGTGTCCAGATCCACACCGACGGCGACATGGCCTTGCGCGAGCGTTTTGGCGAGATGGCCTGGGTGCAGCGCCTGCACATCGCCCTGGAGCAAAATCGCTTCAGGCTTCATGCCCAGGAGATCTGGCCGCTCAACGACGACGTCGCCGAGGCTGGCGCGCATATCGAGATCCTGTTGCGGCTGACCGACGAAGACGGCAGCTTCGTCACCCCGCAGAGCTTCATTCCCGCGGCCGAGCGCTACGGCCTGATGCCGTCGATCGACCGCTGGGTGGTGCGCAACACGTTCCGCATTCTGGCCGCACGGCAAGCCGATGTGCGCATGGCGCCGATCACTACATGCGCCATCAACCTTTCCGGAGCGACGTTCGGCGACGAAACGTTCCTCGATTTCCTGCGCGAGCAGTTCCTCGTCCATCGCATTTCGCCTGCGATGATCTGCCTGGAGATCACCGAAACCAGCGCCATCGCCAATCTCACCAATGCCATGCGCTTCATTGCCGATCTGCGCGGTCTGGGCTGCCGTTTCGCGCTCGACGATTTCGGCTCCGGCATGTCGTCCTTCGCCTATCTGAAGCACCTGCCGGTCGACTATCTCAAGATCGACGGCAGCTTCGTCAAGGACATGCTAGACGACCGCATCGACCGCGCCATGGTCGAGATGATCCATCACATCGGCAAGGTCATGGGCAAGCGCACCATCGCCGAGTTCGTCGAAAGCGACGGCATCGTCGCGGCCCTGAGGACGATCGGCGTCGACTATGCCCAGGGCTATGGGATCGCCAGGCCACAGCCTTTCGACAGCTCGACGGTGCTGCGCGGCCCGGACATCGCTTCAGCCGCGGCGGCTGCGGCAGATCCGTGGGCCGATCTAGCGCAGAAACTGCACCGCAGAGCCGGCTGAAACCGCCTCAGGGCAGCCGCTCCAGCAAAATTGTCGCCGCGTCGTGATAGGCGGTAAGCGTCACTTCACGGTAGCCGCACTTCCTCGCGACGTTCAACGAGGCGGTGTTTTCTGGATCGATGATGCAGACGGTCTTGGCCCGTCCGAACGTCTCCTCACCCCAGCCGTGCACGCGGCTGACGATTTCGGTGGCAAGGCCGGCGCCATGGGCGGCCGGAGCCAATGCCCACCCCGCTTCGGGAATGCCTTCGATCGACGGTTCGATATCACGCTTCAGGTCGTGGAACCCGGCCTCGCCTATGAAACGGCCGGTCGCCTTCTCCTCGACGGCCCAGAAGCCGTAGCCGAGCAGCGACCACAGGCCGGCGTGACGCAGGAAGCGCATCCAGCTTTCCTCGCGTGTGCGCGGCTTGCCGCCGATGAAGCGGGTGACGACCGGGTCGACCCACATCGCCGCATAGGCGTCGAAATCCTCCAGCCGGTGTGCCCTTAGAATGGTTCGCTGCGTCTCGATCACGGGGGCAACGGTCGCTTGCGGATTGTCCATGAATTGCCTCGCTGATGTTGCCCGCGCTTAGCAAATCGCCCCCGGTGTGCAAGGGCCAGCGCGACACGCGCCATCATCCAGAGGCGTGCAATATTCCACGGTGACCTGAGCCGAACTTCAGCCGTGCCAGGCCATATTCGTGGAGACGCCGGCGCGCTGCAATTCGTCCAGCCTGCTTTGGCATGGGATTTCCCGTCAAGGATGGTACCGTCGCGGCATACCGATTTAGCTATGCGGCCGGCGGATCTCTCTCGCAAGCGGCGCCGTTCGAGCAAAGGGAAAGAGCATGGACACGACCGATCTCGTGCTGGCAATCGTCCATCATCTGCTGGTGTTTTCCCTGGCGGGGATCATCGGCGCAGAATTCGTGCTGATCCGTGGCGACTTGCCCGCCGCGACGCTCAAGCGGCTCGCCGGCATCGACCGCCACTACGGCGCCATCGCCGCACTCATCATCATCGTCGGCATCGGCCGCGTCGTCTGGGGCCTCAAGGGCTGGGAATTCTACGTCCACAACTGGGTGTTCTGGCCAAGATGGCGGCGTTTGCGATCGTCGGCCTGCTGTCGATCATTCCCACCGTGCGCTTCATTTCCTGGAACGGGCAAGCCAGCGCCAACCCTTCCTTTGCCGTGCCGGCGAGCGAACTGGCCTCGGTGAAGACCTATGTCCGCGCCGAGGCGTTGGTCTTCCTGCTGATTCCGGTCTTCGCGGCGGCGATGGCGCGCGGTTACGGCTATTGATCCTCGGCGGCCACTGTCTCCAGCGGAGCGATCGGCACCAGGGGTGCCGGAATGCTGGTGGTCTTCTCCTGCGCCTTGCAGATATCGGCGATGACGCAGGCTGGGCAATCCGGCTTGCGCGCCTTGCAGACGTAGCGGCCATGCAGGATCAGCCAGTGATGCGCGTGGCGCATATATTCCTCCGGGATGATCTTCAGCAGGCCCTGCTCGACCTGTTCCGGCGTCTTGCCGGGCGCCAGGCCAAGCCGGTTGCCGATGCGGAAAATATGCGTGTCGACCGCCATCGTGTGCTGGCCGAACGCCATGTTGAGCACGACATTGGCGGTCTTGCGCCCGACCCCCGGCAGCTTGACCAGTTCATCGCGGTTATCAGGCACCTCGCCGCCATGGTCACGGATCAACGCCTCCGACAGTGCGAGGACGTTCTTGGCCTTGTTGCGCCAGAGCCCGATGGTCCTGATATGGTCGCCGACCTTGGCTTCACCGAGCGCCAGCATCTTTTGCGGCGTGTCGGCAAGCTTGAACAGCGCCCGCGTCGCCTTGTTGACGCCGGCATCGGTGGCTTGCGCCGAAAGCACCACCGCCACCAGAAGCGTGAAGGCGTTGATGTGTTCGAGTTCGCCCTTCGGCTCCGGCCGCTGCACCGAAAAGCGCCGGAAAATCTCATGCACCTCGGCCGGGCTATAGAGCGACCTGAACCGCATTGGCCTGGGGCGCGGCTTGGCGTTCGAGCCGTCACGCCGTCCGGCCGGCTGCTCTTTTTTGGGCATTGAAGACTCTTTGGACTTGGGGCTCGCCATTCCCTTCCTATAATATTCAGTCATGAGCGAAACAAACGCCTCATTTCAGGCCGACGAGCCATTCTTTCATGCGTTGCTGACACCACACCGGTCGCTGGGCAGGACAGGCTTCTTCGTTCTGATGGGCGCCCTGCTGTTCGGCTGGCTGGTGACAGGCGCGTTTTTCCTGTCACGCGGTGCCTGGCCGGTGTTCGGCTTCTTCGGCCTCGACGTGGTCGCCGTCTACATCGCCTTTCGTGTCAACTACCGGGCCGCCCGCGCCCGCGAAGAGGTTTCGGTCTCCCGCACCAGCCTCGATATCCGCAAGACGGATCCTTCGGGGAAATCGGAAGCGCATCGCTTCAACCCGTTCTGGGCGCGGTTTTCGGTCGCCCGTCATGCGGAAATCGGCATCACCAGAATGACGGTGGAAGCACAAGGCCAGAACGTGGCGATCGGCGGCTTTCTCGATCCCGACTCCCGCGAAACCTTTGCCACCGCCTTTTCGCGGGCGCTGGCGACCGCCAAGACGCGCTGAACCGACCTTTTCCGAAACCGGTTCCCGTATTTCGGGATCACGCCCTAAAAGCGATACCGCAGGAGTCTGCCGATCTTGCGCAACGCCGGAATGTGTTTCCAAAGGCGGACGAACAGTTTGGCTGACCAGCCCATGCGGGCGGCGTGTTCGGGCTTGTAGGCGGAAATATCCTCGACGAACCGCAGCTTCGGGACCGCCCGTTCCAACTCGTGCGGATCCTCTATGGACCAGTGGACCTCGGCGCCAGTCACCCTCAGGGCTGGATGGAGCCGAAGCAGCTTCAGCCCGAAACTGCTGTAGGCATCGAACATCAGTTCGCCACTGGCAAGATGCCAAACAAGCCGCGAAAGCAGGTGGAGCCCTTCGTCGGCGGGGAGATAGGGCGTCAGCCCCTCTGCCACCACCATGGCCGGACGGTTGCGGGGCACTTCGGCCAGCCAGCCGGGTTCGATCACCGACGAAGCGATGAGATGATAGTGGTTTCGGGACGGGTAGAGTTTCCGCCTGAGTTCGATGACCTCCGGATAGTCGACATCGAACCAGTCCACGCCGACTGGCGGGGCGACACGGAAGATGCGCGTGTCAAGCCCGCAGCCCAGATGCAGCACGATGGCACCAGGATTTCTGGCCAGAAAATCCTCGACACGGACGTCCAATGTCTTGGCCCGGATCGCCAGGCCGATGCCGAGATTGTCATCGACCTTGAGCCTGGAGAAATCATAATCGATCTTGCGCACCGCCTCGTCGGCGAAATGATCTTCCAGCAGGGAATTGGGCAGCCGGCTCTCCAGCGCCTTGCCGTAGAGCGTCATCAGCAAGGTTTCCTTTGCCCCGGTGAGATCTGCTTTTTCGCCAGCCATCGCCGCCTCTTGGGCACGAAATGCGAGTCTATCTGGGCATGCGAGGCGAGAAGGCAAGTTTCGGGTGGCGATCGGCGCCCCAAGGGGCAATATTCCAGGCCAAGGAGACAGTTCCATGAGCACACAGACAGCAGTCCTCAAAAAGGACATCACGCCCGAAGGCAACGATTATGAGATCGTTCGCCGTGCCATCGAGAAGATCAGCCTCGACTACCGTGATCAGCCATCGCTGGAAGAACTGGCTGAAGAGGTCGGCGAGACGCCGACCGGCCTGCAAAAACTCTTCACCCGCTGGGCGGGCCTTTCGCCAAAGGCCTTCCTGCAGGCGGTAACGCTGGACCACGCGCGCCGACTGCTCGATTCCGGCATGCCGCTGCTCGAAACCTCGTTCGAACTGGGCATGTCCGGTCCCGGCCGGCTGCATGACCTGTTCGTCACTCATGAAGCGATGTCGCCCGGCGACTACAAGACGCGCGGCGCGGGCCTGACTATCCGTTACGGCTATCACCCCTCGCCTTTCGGCACCGCCCTGATCATGGCCACCGATCGCGGCCTTGCCGGCCTTGCCTTCAGCGACCCCGGCGAGGAGCGCGCCGCTTTCGCAGACATGTCCAGCCGCTGGCCGAACGCCCTCTATGTCGAGGATATGGCCGCGACCGGTCCTTACGCCGCCCGCATTTTCGATCCGAAGCTGTGGCGCCCCGACCAGCCGCTGCATGTCGTGATGATCGGCACCGACTTCCAGGTTCGTGTCTGGGAGGCGCTGCTCCAGATACCCATGGGCAAGGCTCGCACCTATTCCTCCATCGCCGCCAGCATCGGCGCGCCGAGCGCCAGCCGGGCCGTCGGCGCCGCCAATGGCGCCAACCCGCTGTCTTTCGTCGTTCCCTGCCACCGCGCCATCGGCAAGTCAGGCGACCTCACCGGCTATCACTGGGGCCTGACCCGCAAGCGCGCCATCCTGGGCTGGGAAGCCGGGCAAGTGTCGTCCTGAAATATCGATTTTTGCTTCCACTTTGCTTCCACAGAGATATATCCTGGCGATAGCATTCGTTCGGGTCAGCCGGAATCGTCAACGGCACTCATACCGTTCAGGTCGACCTCACCGCCACCAGGTCGAGCGGCATCTTCCCGGCCGGCAACTATCAGGGCATGGTCACAGTGCTGTGTGAGTGACGCGGCAAATAGTGCTGGACCATTCGCGTGGTCTGGCGTCGAACGGCTTGTCAGGATAGCTTCCCGCATTCAGCAGGGAGGCACTTCTTGATTATTGTTGTCGGCTCGATCAACCTCGACCTTATCGCCAATGTCGACCGCTTGCCGAGCCCCGGCGAAACGGTGAGCGGTTCCGGCTTCACCACGGCGCCCGGCGGCAAGGGCGCCAACCAGGCGCTGGCCGCCGCGCGCGCCGGTGTCGCGGTGCGCATGGTCGGCGCCGTCGGCAAGGACAATTTCGCCGCCGAGGCGCTGGCACTGCTGCGCGACGCCAAGGTCGACCTGTCGGGCGTGGGTGAAACCTTTGCGTCCACCGGCACGGCGCTGATCATGGTCGGCGACGACGGCGAGAACATCATCGCCGTGGTGCCCGGCGCCAACGCCTCCGTCGTGCCCGGCGACCTTTCCAAGACCTTTGTGAAAGAGGGGGACGTCGTGCTCCTGCAGCACGAGATTCCGCTGGCGACCATCGAAGCCGCACTCGACCAGGCAAGCGCGGCCGGCGCCGTCACGGTGCTCAACACCGCTCCGTTTCACGCCGAAGCGGCGGCCTTGCTCGGCAAGGCTGGCTACGTCGTAGCCAACGAGACGGAGTTCGACCTCTATGGCGAGGCGCTGGCGCTCGGCGGTCGCGACCGGGCGGCACGCATGCGCGATTTTGCCGGCAGGACGGGGCGCACCATCGTCGTCACACTCGGTGGCGATGGCGTGATGGCAGCAACGCCGACCGACTTCCTGACCGTCCCGGCAATGAAGATCACACCTGTCGACACGGTCGGCGCCGGCGACACCTTCTGCGGGTACTTCGCTGCCTGTCTCTCGTCCGGCCTTGCGCTTGACAAGGCGCTGGCACGCGCCGGCGCGGCCGGCTCGCTGGCCTGCCTGAAGCCTGGCGCCCAGCCGGCGATCCCGTTGGCCGCCGATGTCGACCAAGCCCTGAAATCCCATTGAGATAAGAAAAATGCGCCCCCGGACCAAACATGCCGTGCCGCCAGCCGGCGACATCTGCCGGCTGTCGGCTGTCGACCTCGCCGACGCGATCCGCCGCAAGAAACTTTCCGTGCGCGAGGTGGTGACGGCCTTCCTCGACCGCATCGAAGCGGTCAACCCGCTGGTCAACGCCATCGTCTCGTTGCGTGAGCGCGCGGATATACTGCGCGAGGCCGATGCAGCCGATAGCCGGCAAGCGGCCGAAACCGAAACGCTCTTCGGCCTGCCGATCGCCATCAAGGATCTCGCCTCGACGACGGGTCTCCGCACCTCTTTCGGCTCGCCGATCTTCGCCGATTTCGTGCCGCAGGAAGATGACTTCTTCGTCGAGCGTATCCGCAACGCCGGCGCCATCATCATCGGCAAGACCAATGTCCCCGAATTCGGGCTCGGCTCAAACACTTACAACAACGTATTCGGGCCGACGCTGAACGCCTTCGATCCGGCGCTCTCCGCCGGCGGGTCGAGTGGCGGCGCGGCGGTGGCGCTGGCGCTCGACATGGTGCCCGTCGCCGACGGCAGCGACTTCGGCGGCTCGCTGCGCAATCCGGCGGCCTGGAACAATGTCTACGGCTTCCGCCCGTCCCAGGGGCTGGTGCCCGGCGGGCCGGACCTCGAGGTCTTCCACGCGCAGATGGGCGTCGACGGGCCGATGGGCCGCAACGTCGCCGACATGGCGCTGCTGCTGGACGTACAGGCGGGGTATCATCCGCAGGCACCGCTATCCTATGAAAAACCTGGCTCGTTCCTCGAAGGGCTCGCAGAACCAGCAACCGGCGGCCGCATCGCCTGGTTCGGCGATCTCGGCGGCCACCTGCCGATCGAGCCCGGCATTCTCGATCTCTGCGAGGCCGCGCTCGGCCGGTTCGTCGAAGCATCCTTCCCGGCTGAACCCTTGCGGCCGGATTTCGATTTCGAGGCGCTGTGGCAGGCTTTCGTGACGCTGCGCCAGGCCAGCAGCGGCTGCGCTCTCAAGACCCATTACGACGATCCCTCGAAGCGCGGCCTGCTGAAGCCGGAAGCCATTTGGGAGGTGGAAAACGCGATGCGGCTGACGGCGCCGCAGATTCGCGCCGCCTCGGTCGTCCGCACCTCCTGGCATCGCACGCTCCTGTCGATCTTCGACCGCTTCGACCTGATCGCGCTGCCGACCGCACAGGTCTTCCCCTTCGCAGTCGGCATGCACTGGCCGCGCGAGGTCGCGGGACGCGCGATGGACAGCTATCACCGCTGGATGCAGGTTTCCGCCTTCGCCACGCTTGGCGGCTGCCCGGCGGTCAATGTGCCGGTCGGCTTCGACGACAAGGGGAGGTCGATGGGCATGCAGCTGATCGGACGGCCGCGCGGCGACGTGGACGTGTTGAGGTCTGCCGCGGCCTACGAGGCAACGCTGCCGTGGCAGGCTGGCGCCTGAGTTGCACGGCTTGCGCCGCTACCGCCGCCATGCATTGATTGTCGTTCACCGCGCTGCGCAGCCGGCGCTCTGATCGAGGAAAACATGTCGCTCGAACTCTACGCAGCCTATGTCGTCGCTTGCATCGTCATCATCCTGGTGCCCGGACCCACGGTCACGCTGATCATCGCCAACAGCATCCGCCACGGGTCGCGCGCCGGCCTCGCCAATGTCGCCGGCACGCAGGCCGGCCTTGCCGTCATGATTGCCATCGTCGGTATCGGTCTCAACACGCTGATTTCGGGCATGGGCCACTGGTTCGAGTGGGTGCGATTGATCGGCGCCGCCTATCTGATCTGGATGGGCGTGCAGATGTTCCGCTCCAAGGGCACGCTGAACGCGGACGGAACCGCCAGAAAGCCCCGCGGCGGGTTCTTCATGCAGGGCCTGCTGGTGGCGCTCAGCAACCCCAAGACGCTGATCTTCTTCGGCGCCTTCTTTCCGCAGTTCATCTCTCCAGCCGGCAACTACCCGCTTCAGATCGTCATCATGGGTTTCACCGCCATGATCTTCGCCGCCATGTCGGACTCGACCTATGCATTGGCCGCCGGCCGGGCCGGCCGCATGCTCTCGGCCAGCCGCATCAAGCTCCTGTCCAGGATCGGCGGCAGCTTCATGGTCGGCGGCGGCCTGTGGCTGGCGTTTTCACGGTCGAAATGATGGCGAAGCGCCTTCTTTTGAAATTTTTTGCAGCGATATATTGAAGAGTTGTGCATAGCTGCACAACTCTTCAATATGAAAAAGTCAAACGTTTCCTTTCGGAATCGCTTGCTTATTTGGCAATACGAATACAGCGACGCAGTGATCGGCGTCACTTTCTTTTGCGCCTTGGCACTGATCAAATCCATCACGGTCATGGAGCTTCAAATCAACCCGGTCGTCGCCACTCAACGTGTAATGGGCGTGGTCGAATATATCAGAGTGAAACCTATTAGCCCGTACGCCATGGTAGGTCACGATTTATACTACACCTACGATGTGCGCCTCAATGACGACAACACACGGATATATGGATCGATGACGATGTCGAGCGGCCGCATCTTGTCGGCTCGCTCATTCCCATCGAGCGGCAACACCACAAGCACGGCGTCGACACCTATCGATTGCTCAATAGGTGATGCCGCGCACGTACCGGCTGCTCCAAACGTCAGTTCAGCCGCCCCAGCCTTTCCACCAGCAGCGCGAAAAAGCCGTCATGATCGATGTCGCGCATCACCATGGCGTTCTTCTGCCGCTTGCTCACGCCCCACCAGTCGATGACGGTCATGCCCATGGTCAACTCCGAGGCGGTCTCCACGCTGACGTTGCAGTTGCGGCCCTTGAACAGGTCCGGCTTCAACAGATAGGCGATGACGCAGGGGTCGTGCAGCGGACCGCCGTCGGTGCCGTATTTGCCCTCGTCGTAGCGCTCGAAGAATTCCAGCATCTCGGCGGTGGCAATGCCAACCTTGCTGCCCAGATCACGAATGGCCTTGATGCGCTTGGCGGTGGTCAGCGCCTTGTGGGTGACGTCGAGCGGCATCATCACGATCGGGATGCCGGACTTGAACACCAGATCGGCGGCTTGCGGATCGACATAGATGTTGAACTCGGCCGCCGGGGTGACGTTGCCGCCTTCGAAAAAGCCGCCGCCCATCAGCACGATTTCCTTGATGCGCGATGCGATCCGCGGTTCGCGGATCAAAGCCAGCGCGATGTTGGTCAGCGGCCCGAGCAGGCAGAGCGTGATGGTGCCGCTCTCTTCCCTCATCAGCGTCTCGACGATGAAGTCGACGCCATACAGCTCCTGCAGCTTCATCGTCGGTTCGGGCAATTCCGGCCCGTTGAGGCCGGTCTTGCCATGCACTTCCTCGGCGGTGACCAGTTCGCGCGCCAGGGGACGGATGGCACCGGCATAAACCTTGATCTCCGGCCGCCCGGCCAGTTCGCAGATCTTGCGGGCGTTCTTTTCGGTAAGCTTCAGTGGCACGTTGCCGGCGACGGCGGATATGCCGACCACCTCCAGTTCGGGGCTGCCAAGCGCCAGCAGAATGGCGACGGCGTCGTCCTGGCCGGGATCCGTGTCGATGATGATCTTGCGTGGTTGCGGCATTTCAATTCCTTGTTTGGCTGGCCATGAGCTCATTGGACCGATCGCACGCCAGAGAGACGCCGAACCGACTGCAAGCTGCCGAACCGCTTGACCGGGAATGGTCCCGACCTTGGCGCTTCTCCTTGCATCCGCGCGTCGTTTCAAGCGCCATATCGATTATTCCTGTGAGTCCAGGACGCTGATCCTTTTGGGCTGTTCCTGCGAGCTCACGACCTGGTCTTTTGGGCGGGTCTTTCGATGGCTTGAACTTGGTCGCGAGGCGGACCATATCAAGGCCATCGGGAAAAATGCCATCAGGGTTTTTCCAGTTTATGTCGCTCTTGAGAGGACAGTGTAACATGAGCCGAATGACGCCTTTCTCCAGCCCGCTTCTCCTGGGTTTCGACGCCATGGAAAAGACCTTGGAGCGCCTGGCGAAATCCGGTGACAGCTACCCTCCCTACAACATCGAGCGCCTCAGCGGCACCGACGGCAAGGCCGAAAGGCTGCGTATCACGCTCGCCGTCGCCGGTTTCGCCGAAAGCGATCTCGATGTGACAACGGAGGAAAACCAGTTGGTCGTGCGCGGCCGTCAAACCGACGACACCGAGCGCGAATTCCTTCACCGCGGCATCGCCGCGCGCCAGTTCCAGCGCTGTTTCGTGCTGGCCGACGGCATGCGGGTGATCGCGGCGGAGCTGAAAAACGGCCTTTTGTCGATCGACCTCGATCGGCCGGAGTCCGAACGGCTGGTACGGAAAATAAATATATCGGTGAAAGACTGATCCTTACCACTGCATCGGCCGAAAAAGTCGGCACCGATTTTGCGAAAGCACGATGCACCAACTTGAATGGCTCTCATGCGGGATGGCCTTTAGCGGCGTCCTCGCGCCAAGGAGGCTTGAAATGACCAGAACTGACGAAACCATCACCATGACCAGCGGCGAATTCGCCCATCTCGGCGAAGGCTCTGTCGCTTACCTCCGCAAGGTCTCGAGCGACGAACTGCTCGGCCGCTTCCCCAACATCGGTGAAATCGCGCCCGGCCTCGAGCTGTGGGCCCTGTTTGCCGCCAACGGCCAGCCGATCCTGCTTTCCGACGCGCGTGACCGCGCGCTGGCCGGCGCCATGGAAAACGACCTGACCACGGTCGCCATTCATTAAGGTGGCCGATAAAACAAAAAAGGGCCGCTCACGGCGGCCCTCAGACTGCTGACAAACCCCTGGCATTTGCCGGGGGTTTTTGATTCACTGGGTCATGTTGAAGCGACCCGCCC
>NZ_VFVA01000065.1:0-12973 GCF_006442155.1 Mesorhizobium sp. B2-4-14
GCCACATACTCCCGAGCTCTACACCGAATACGACGCCTTTGTCGCTTTGCTGGGAACGCATGTCGAGACGCTTTATCTCGATGATGTGATTGGCGACCACGAGCCGTTTCATTCCGAGGCGGCAAGCAATCCCAACCTCATTTTCATGCGCGACAGTTCGGTGACGTTACCCTGGGCGCCCGACAAATTCATCCCGACCCGCCCGGCCTTGCCAAGCCGCGCCCGCGAAGCGGTCGTGGTCAGCGCCGCGCTGCAAAGACTTGGCATGAGCCCGCTCACGCAGTTCGAGCACGACGAATACCTGGAAGGCGGTGACGTGCTCCCGGTGACCTTCAACGACAAGCGCGTCCTGCTCGTCGGGTTCGGGGTACGCACGACCAAGGCGGCCGCGATAAAACTGGCGCTCGATCTGATCCCGCAGCATGTCGACTATATCATCGGCCTCTCGCACGATCCTGAGCTGCTTCATCTGGATACCGGGTTCACCGTCCTACCTGAAAAGGTGATCCTGGCCGCGGCCGGAATGTTCGGCGCCGGGTTCCTTATCGATGAAGAACGCAGGCTGAGCGCCGTCAATCCGCTGGCCTATGCCGAGGCCTTGGGCTGCTCGATCATTCGCTGCAACAAGGCCGATGCGATCGCCCACGAGCGGTGCAATCTGCTGCCGCTTGGCAACCGTCGCTACCTCGCCTTCGATCTTCCCGGCGAGTTGAAGGCTGTTCTCGAAAAGGCAGCCGGCATCCACATCGATGTCGTCAAGGGCACCGAGATCGCCAAGGCAACCGGCGGCGTTCACTGCCTTACCCGGCCGCTCTATATCTAGGAATATCCAGAACTTGCCGAGACTGCTTGAACGGGCACCTCAAAGCTTGTCGTAGATTATTTTGGAAGCGACATACTCATTCTTGAGCCGCCGCTGGCCACCTTCGAATGGTCCGGTGTTGAAGGCATATATTTTGAGCTCCGGCATGTTTTCAGGGGTCGCCGTGCGTTTCCAGGCATTCAGGAAATCGCCGTTCATTGCTGCCAGTTTGGTGAAGACCGTATCTTGCAGCGTCTCGATGGGATGAGCGAAGACAGCGGCGTCGACGAGCTCGATGGCGACCTCCATGCGCTTGTTGTGCGCTGCATCCTCATAAGAGATCAGCCGGAAGGTGCTCAGCACCGGTGCCAGAATATCGAGGCCGAACAGGATTTCTCGAAGGCTGTCGGGGGTGACCTTGGCGCCGTAGTATTCGATGGACATGTCCGAGCGGCCATAGATGAACAGCAGCGGCAGGTCGAGATTACGGTTGCTTGCCTTCAGGACATCCTCGCGGCCAAGTCTTTTGAGAATGCGCCTGAGTTCCCCGAAGCGAAGCACATGCCCCCGATCGTGGATATTGTAGCGGATCTTGGGTGAGATGTTGTAGGGCCGCGAAATCGTCGCCACCAATTCGCCCTTGGCGTTTTCCTCCAGATGGTAGGCAAGCGGATTGTACTGGAAGATCATCGGTGTGACGCCGTAGCCAACCCGGATAATGGCTTCGCGCAACCGCTCATCCGTCAGAAGCGCGCGCCGCAGATTGATGGTGAGTTCGCTCTCGAGCGCCATGTTGACCTCAAGGTCGGAGGCGCCGTAGCTGCCAACCACGCGGTGGAATTTCTTGAGCAGATAGCCGCGCAGGCTCTCCGACACGCCTTCGCCGCCGAAGGCCGCATCGATGGTAAATTTGGACCAGTCAAGTCGCGGATCGTCGGCGAGCGTCTTGAGGAAAGGCGGATAGCCCATGACCACGTAACGAAAACGAGGGCCGAATTCGTGGATCGTGTTGATGATCTTATCGAGATTGGGACCCGTCGATTTGAGGATCGTGGTGTCGCTGAGCGAAATCGCGACGTTCATCCCGGTTGCCCATGCGCCGAGCGCGAAGGCGTTGAGGATGAAGATGGTTTCGCCCTCGCCGGTGATACGATGGAACGTCATTTGCATCATGCGGGTGGTGATCCGTCGCTCGGTCCTGCCGCGAACCCAGCTTGTCGGCGTGCCGCTGCTGCCGGAGGATTCATCGACGGTGACACCCGTAGACGGCAAGATGCCCCCCAGGACCCGCTCTTCCTGGCTGTACTTGCGGACGTAGGATTCCTTGTCCATCTCGGGGATCGACGTGAGGTCGGGCTTGGTGACGTGATCGAGCAGAATCTCAGGCTTGCCGCCGAGAGAATCAATATAGGCGCGGTAGGCCGGCACCCGATCGTAGGCGTGGTAGAAATTGGCCCAGGCGCGCCAGGCGCCCAAACCCCAGCGCACGCGCTCGAAGCCGGGAACGAGCAGGAGCCTGTAGGCGTGGCGCGACGACGCAAAGGCGCCTTCAACCAGATTGACCACTGCAACCAGGAACAGGAAGAACGGCCGTGCCAGATGTTTCATCAACCGCATAGCACGATGTCCTCGAAGGGTAGCCTGTTGCTGATCGGCGGAGCCTCGCTCCTGCCCAGTCGCAGCAGCAACCAGACCATGTCGGTTCCGCCTTTTTCATCGGGCATGCCGAAATAGCGGATCATGTTGAGGCGCGCCTCGTCCGATGTGATCACGGAGCCATATGGCTGCCAGTAGTAGCCGTGGCGGGCCACAATCAACCACAGACGGATCATGGTGATGCCGGCGCGATACCAGTCGTCGATGCCGACATAGGGACCCCGCAGCCAGCCGATGGTGCCGACGCCCTTCATGCTGCGTGCGTAGAGAAAACTGACCAGGCTGCGTATGCCCGGCATGGTCCAGAACCGCGGCCTGCTGAAGAAGCTGTGCAACAGCGGACCCGAGAAGCCGAGACAGCGTGCCGACAGTCCGTCGCCGGTGATGTCTTCTTCGCGGCCACTGAAGCGCAGCCAGCGCACCAACTCCAGGCGGATCGGGTCGTTCAGCATGTCATGGAACAGGGCCTGACGGTTGAGCTCGATGACCCAGTCGATGGCTTCATGGTCGCTTCGCGATTCGAAGCTGTGGCCGGTATGCCGCGCTTCCGTTCGCAGGTCGGCCAGCAATTGCTCGGAGATCGGGTACCCATCGTAAGGCAATCGTGATGTATGCCGATCGAGGATCAGCGCAGGATCAAAATCCGCGATGGGCCCGGAAGCTTGCCGAAGGGTCAAGCGGGCGATCGTCTGAGGTGTTTCGGTGTCGTTGTCGGGATACATCGGCGAGAAGTGAGTTTCCCGATCGAGCTCAAATCCCAAGCCGTGCGCCGCGATCGAACAGATTTCGACGAAGATGCCGGCCGTGAGCCAGGTAAAGCGGCCATGTGGATCGGCGACCCAGAGCCCGCGGCGCGGGAGAAAGATGACGTCTGCCTCGCTGTCGCTGCGGATGCGAAGCCGGAATGGCTGGGTGTTGTGGGGGCTTGGGCAACTGACTGCATAGCGGGCGATGTCCAGCCATGCCGCGCCCGTAGGCGCTTTGATCGGTTTCAAGACTACCCCCAGTTACCAAGTAAACTCGGGGTACCGTAGCGAAGAATTGATACCGAAATGTGAGCGGCGGTGGCTAACAAATCCTATCCGCGATCGGAAACTTAAGGCGGGCGACATGATCGTGTTGCCACGCCCGGCATTCAACGCGGTTCCATTGATGTATTTCTTGTTGGCGTGCTGGCTGTGCCGTGCTTCGCCCACGCCAGTACATGGAGCCTGAGCGCCGAGGACAGGTTGGTGTCGCGAGGCCGGGCCTCGTCGACGTCAGCGACAAGCGCGGCGAGTGTCAGCTTTCTCTCCGTGGCAATGGCGACGAGATCGTCATAGAAGGGTTTTTCGAGGGAATAGCTGGTGCGGTGGCCGCGAATGGTCACCGAGCGCTTTTCGACGACGCTCACGGCCAAACGCTCATTGTTCGTCGCTGCCGGAGGGGTCGAGGCGATGGCCGGCGATAAATTTCTCGGCCTTGTCGGCAATCAGCCGGTCGCGCTGCCTGTCCGCCTTGGACCGGCCGTGCAGCGCCCGGTTCTGTTCAGCAACGCGCGCCTTGTTGTCCCGCGCCTTCTGCTTGCGAGCCTGGCGGAGATTGACGATGTCGGCCATGGCCCGCGAGCCTATTTCTTGCGGAAGGCGTCGAGCGAAACCACTTCGGCGCCCTTGGTACCGGCGTCAGCCGCGGCGGGCTTCTTCTCCGGTTCGGCCGCGGCCTTCTTCTCGGCTTTCGGCTTCTTCTCCGTGACGATGGTCAGCGGCTCGGGGGCCGGCTGGGCCGGTTCCTCGTCGGGCTGCGCGTCGGTCTTGACGTCGAATTCGAGTTCGAAATTGACCGAGGGATCGTAGAAGCCGCGCACGGCCGAGAACGGGATCTCGAGCTTCTCCGGCACGTCGGAGAACGACAGGCCGACCTCGAAGCCGGTGTCGGTCACCTTCAGGTCCCAGTACTGGAACTGGATGACGATGGTCATCTGCTCGGGGTAGCGCTCGCGCAGGCGCGACGACACGCGCACGCCAGGCGCGCCAGTCAGGAAGGTGATGAAGAAGTGGTGATTGCCGGGGAGGCCGGTGCGCGCGACTTCGGCCAGGACCTTGCGCATGACGCCGCGCAACGCCTCCTGGGCCAGAATGTCGTAGCGGATGTGGTCGTCGGCCATGTGGTGGTCGGGTTCCGTTGAATCGTCCGTATAGCTGTAATCAAGCTTGAGCGCGGCGTAAACCGCATATAGACCGCAGCCGCGTCGAAGCGAGGACTATTGGCGACGATTTGATCGGCGAAGCCGGCTTCATCAATCGCAAATGTTATGCGCTGGCCAGCGCGCTTTGCTTTTTGACGCTGCTCGGGGAAGGGCGCTTGCCGAAAGCACGCAGGAAAGTGCGCACGCCATTGGTCGCCGATTGCACCACCTCGTCCTCGCGCGGCGTGCCGCCGAGCATGAAGGTGGTCTGCAGTTCGGCATTGACCAGGCCGAGGAACTGGCGCGCCGCGACATCGGGGTCCTCGATCGTCAGGTAGCCGCCATGAGCGAGGCGGGCGAAGCGGGCGGCGATGGCCGGCCATGTCCTGCCCGGACCCTGTTCGCGCCACCCGGCAAACAATTCGGGATAGCGCTCGCCTTCGGTCTGGATCAGCTTGCGCAGGAATTTTCCGTCGCGGTTGCAGATGCAGTTCTGGTTCAAACGGACGGCAAAGCCGATCAGGTCGGCTTCGAGATCTCCGGGCTGATCGGGGAAGGTGGCAATGGTGGCGAAGATGCCGGCGTTGCAGCGCTCGGTAAGGTCGCGCACCACGGCCATGAAGAGCTTCTCCTTGTCGCCATGGTGATTGTAGACAGTCTGGCGCGACACGCCTGCCTCGGCGGCGATCAGGTCGATATTGGCGCCGGCGAAGCCCTCGCGGCAGAATACGCCGGCCGCGGCTCCAACGATCGACAGCCTCTTGGCCTCGTGGCCGCGTGGCGGGAAAGTGTCAGGAGAAACGCCCAATCTCATCAAAATCTATATAGAGGTGATTGACGATTTGGACAAGCCCGTCTAAATTTGTGGGCATAAGATAAAAGGGATTTCATCCCGAAGCGGATATTTTCGTGCTTGGGGAGTCGGAATCCTACGGGATGGAACGTCCTAGGGTTACGCGCTGCTTCGGCGCGGCAACCAGATTCGAAAGAAGCCAATATCATGAGTCCCAAATTCCTCCGCATCGCGGTCGTGCTCGGCCTGTTGTCCGCCATCGGCCCGTTCGCGATCGACATGTATCTTCCCGCTTTGCCGTCGATCGGCGAGGATCTGCATGCCAGCACCGCCGCCGTGCAGATGAGCCTGCTGATCTTCTTCCTGTCGATGGGGTTTGGCCAGATCGTCGTCGGGCCGATCTCCGACATGGTCGGCCGCAAGCTGCCGCTCTATGGCGGTTTGGCGCTGTTCATGGTCGGTGGCATCGGCTCGGCAATGAGCCCGACCATCGAGTGGTTGATCGCCTTCCGCTTCCTGCAAGGGCTTGGCGCCAGTGCCGGCATGGCCGTGCCGCGCGCCATCGTGCGCGATCTGCACACCGGCAACGAGGCCGCCAAGCTGATGTCCTTGCTGATGCTGGTGTTTTCGGTGTCGCCGATCCTGGCGCCGCTGACCGGCAGCCAGATCATCGAGAATTTCGGCTGGCGCGCCGTCTTCTGGACGGTGACCGGCGCGGCAGCCCTTGCCACCATCCTGCTCGCGACCTCGCTCAAGGAGACGCGGCCGGCGGAAGAACGCGTCGGCTCCTCCTTTGGCACCGCCCTTGCCGGCTACCGCTTCCTGATGGGCGACCGCAACTTCCTTGGCCTGGTGGCGATCGCAGGCTTCGGCATTGCGAGCTTCTTCGTCTATCTGTCGAGCTCATCCTTCATCCTGATCGACCATTACGGGCTGTCGCCTTCGGTCTACAGCGTGTTCTTCTCGATCAACGCCGTCGCCTTCATCGGCATGTCGCAGCTGACGGGACTGCTGGCCGAGCGCTTCGGGCTGCGGCGCGTGGTGCGCGTCGCGGTGACGGGCTATGCGACCACGATGGTGGTGCTGCTGGCGGTGATGGCGACGGGTGTCGACCGGCTCGACGTGATGGCAGCCCTGCTGTTCGTCGGTTACGGCTTTCTCGGCCTGGTCATCCCCACCACATCGGTGCTGGCCATGGAAGAGCATGGAGAGATCGCCGGCACGGCTTCGGCGCTGATGGGCACGCTGCACTTCGCCATCGGCGCGCTGGCGATGGGCGTTGCCGGCGTGTTCTTCGACGGCACGCCGCTGCCGATGGTCGCCGGCATCACGCTCTGCGCGGTGATTTCCTTCACGCTGGCCAAAGTCACGCTCGGCCGCTCGCGCGAAGCGGTCGAGGCGCCCGCGGAATAAGCAGCCGCAAACGCACGAAAAAGGCCGGGTTCGTCCCGGCCTTTTTCATGTCCGCTTTCATGTCTGGAGCCCCGCCTCTTCAAGGATGAAGCGAACACGCTCGTCGACCGGCACAAGCGGCAGGGGCACCAGTTCGTAGCCGAGTTCGGCGTAGACGCCAGCCACCGAGTCATGGGTGCGTCTGGCCTCGTCCAGCGTCTGCTTGCGCTCTTTTTCCTGCACGAAGATTTCCGGCCATGGCGGTGCGATGAAGACACGGCGCGCATAACGGAATTTCTCCGCCGCATTGAATGATGCCGCGCCCGGCTTCCGGCGCCGTCGCAAACCCAGCCTGTCTCAGCGCCTCGATCAAAGTGTCTTGCCGGAGCCTGGGCCGCCGGTCAGCACGAGGAATCGATCGGAATCGTTCTGCATCTTTTTGTCCATGAGAAGGCACGCGACGCGGCGGCTTCGCGGCCAGCAGGTCGAGCGAAGTCTGGACAGCAAGAGCCTTGCCGTCGTGCGTGACGCATATTGAAGGAGGGGAGAAGTGGAGGTTTCTGTTGCCAGGTACCTCCGAACCCCGCCTAGAAGTGCGAACCCCTAGGGCTTGATTTGAAGCTATCGCACTGCATTAAGCAGCGAGACGTGCTTCCGCATAGTTGTCGTTGGCAACTATAAGTTTAGCCCGATAACGGTGGTACAATGCCGGGCAAAAGTACGATCTTTACACCTTCGTCGATCCTATTTCGCCCCCAGCAAAAACCGCTCTGTCGTCAACAGCGGCTTTTGGTGGAGGCGCCGGGTACCGCCCCCGGGTCCGAACGGCTTATTTCATCGCCTGTTTATCGCCATAGTCGGTCAAGCCGACAAAACGAATATAGGGGGCGTTTCGCGGAAATGAAAGGCCGCAATGGGGCTTTGTCCCTGTGTCAAATTGCGACGGCAAGGGTTGACTTGGGCACGGTCTCAACCGAAGCTTTGCGGGCGGTGAGGAGTTACCGACCTAGCGCACAAGTTGCGAAGCGCCACAGCCCTCATCGATCGGATCCGTGGCGCCGACGAGGGGAATTTTGATGGCCGACTATCTTGCGGATGTGAAGAAATACGACGCGGGCGCAAGCGCCGACGCCGTCGAAAAGATCGTCAAGCATCTGGGCATTGCGCTGAGGAACCGCGACTCCTCGCTGGTGTCCTGCACCGACCCGAAAGAGCTCGAGCGCGTCAAGGAGAGCTGGGTAGCCAAGAAGCTCGGGGTTAGCGACGGGGCGAAAGCCGACGCCGCGATCGAGAAAACCTGCAAGGCAATGCATGCGGACCACAGCAAGGGCCGGGTGACCTTCTATTATCTGGTGGCCAAGGAACTGGGCAAGCTCGGCTCGCTTTGACTGTCGCGTCGGTTCGCCAAACCGGTGCGGCAGGACAGGTTTGTTTTTCACTTCACCACGCGCCAGCGCTGCCCCTCATCTGGCTGCCGCCATCTTCTCCCCGTATAGTGACGGGGAGAAGGACGCTGCGATTGCCGGTTTTGCCAATTGCCAGCGTTGCGAAGAGCGCGCGGTGTCGCAACTAGCCTCTTTCTCCCCGTCACTTTACGGGGAGAAATGCCCGGCAGGGCAATGAGGGGGCGGCGCCGACGCTGGGAAGAGTGGCGGTACCAGCAACGCTGACATCGTTTTGAGTGTTCGGCCGCCTGTCTGGCAGCTATAATGCCTGAACTTTCGAATCGAGCCGGAACCGATGCGCCAGTATCTCGACCTCCTGCAGCATGTGCTGGAAAACGGCGCCGATCGCGGCGACCGCACCGGTACCGGCACGCGCTCCGTCTTCGGCTACCAGATGCGGTTCGACCTCTCGCGCGGCTTTCCGGTCACCACCACCAAGAAGCTGCATTTGAAGTCGATCATCCATGAACTCCTGTGGTTCCTGGCCGGCGACACCAACATCAAATACCTGACCGACCACGGCGTTACGATCTGGGACGAATGGGCGGATGAGAATGGCGATCTCGGCCCGGTCTACGGTAAGCAGTGGCGTTCCTGGCCGGATGGCCATGGCGGTTCGATCGACCAGATCGCCAATCTTCTGAAAGAGATACGCCGTAATCCTCAATCGCGGCGGCTGATCGTTTCGGCCTGGAATCCGGCCGAGGTGGAGGCGATGGCGCTGCCACCTTGCCACTGCCTGTTCCAGTTCTATGTGTCCGAAGGCCGGCTTTCCTGCCAGCTCTACCAGCGTTCGGCCGATATCTTCCTCGGGGTGCCGTTCAACATCGCGTCCTATGCGCTGCTCACCCTGATGGTGGCGCAGGTGACCGGGCTGAAGCCGGGCGATTTCGTCCACACGCTGGGCGACGCGCATCTCTACTCCAATCATTTCGAGCAGGCGCGCGAACAATTGCGGCGCACTCCGAGAGCGCTGCCGACGATGTGGATCAACCCGGAGGTGAAGGACCTGTTCGCCTTCCGCTTTGAGGATTTCCGCCTGGAAAACTACATCGCCGATGCGTCGATCAAGGCGCCGATCGCGGTGTGAGCCACCAGGCTCAATCGATCCCCACCATGACGTCCGAAGCCTTGATGACGGCGTAAGCCGGCTTGCCCGCCTGGAGCTTGAGGTCGGCCACGGCTTCGTTGGTGATCGAGGCCGTCACGGTGGCGGCGCCGCCAATGTCGATCCTGACATGCGAGGTGGTGGCTCCCCTGACGATCTCGATGATCGTTCCCTTGAGAATGTTGCGGGCGCTGATCTTCATGCGGTCAACTCCTTTGCTTTTCGCTGTATCCAAACCAGCCCTATCGTGGGTCGGCCCGAGCCCGCGTGCAATGCCGCCGTCGGGTGAAACGTCTTCCCTTGTTATGTTCAAACGGATATATCGATCGGCAGGCCAAGAGCCGATCGGATTTCAAACCAGGGAGAGTTTTCGATGACGCGCGAAGGTTTCGGATCGAGGGCGATCGCCATTGGCGGTTTTGCGGCGGCACTGATGGCCGCGGTGCCGGCGGCACACGCGCAAGACAAGGTCGTGGTGTTCGCAGCGGCCAGCCTCAAGGATGCGCTCGACGCGGTGAACAAGGCCTGCGAGGCCGATGTCGGCGAGGTCGCGACGGTGTCCTACGCCGCGAGTTCGGCGCTGGCCAAGCAGATCGAGGGCGGGGCGCCGGCCGACGTGTTCATCTCGGCCGACCTCGACTGGATGAAGTATCTCTCCGACAAGAAGCTGACCAGGCCCGACACCGAAGTGAAGCTGCTCGGCAATGAAATCGTGCTGGTGGCACCAAGCGATTCGACGGTCGAAGCCAAGATCGAGAAGGGGTTCGACTTGGCAAGGCTGATTGGCGATGGCAAGCTCGCCATGGGTGATTTCAAGGCGGTGCCTGCCGGCAAATACGGCAAGGCCGCGCTGGAATCGCTCGGCGTCTGGTCCTCTGTCGAGGGCAAGGTGGCGCAGGCGGAGAATGTCCGCGCAGCCCTGAAGCTGGTTTCGACCGGCGAAGCGGCGCTGGGCATCGTCTACGCCACCGACGCGCATGCCGAAAAAGGCGTCAGGGTGGTCGGCACCTTCCCGGAGAATTCGCATCCGCCGATCATCTATCCGGTTGCCCAGACCGCCGATTCGAAGGACAAGGACACGCCGGCCTTCCTGAAGTGCCTGCAGTCGGCCAAGGCCGGCGCGCTCTTCAAGGAGCAGGGCTTCACGGTGCTCACCCCGAGCAACTGAGTTTCGAAAAGGACCTGATGCCTCGACATGACCTGGCTGCTGGACCTCACTCCCGACGAATGGAATGCGGTCCGGCTGTCCATCAAGGTGGCGACTGTCGCGATGCTCGCCAGCCTGCCGCCCGGCATAGCGATCGCGCTGCTGCTTGCCCGGAGCCAGTTCTGGGGCAAGACGCTGCTCAATGGCGTGGTTCACCTGCCGCTGATCCTGCCGCCTGTCGTGACCGGCTATCTCTTGCTTTTGACTTTCGGCAAGCGCGGCCCGGCCGGAGCCTTCCTGGCCGACCATTTCGGCCTCGTCTTTTCGTTCCGCTGGACAGGTGCGGCACTCGCCTGCGGTGTCATGGGCTTTCCGCTGATGGTGCGGGCGATCCGGCTGTCGATCGAGGCGGTGGACCGCAAGATGGAAGCGGCGGCGGGAACACTCGGCGCCAATCCTTTGTGGGTGTTCGGCACCATCACGCTGCCGCTGATCCTGCCCGGGCTGATCGCCGGCGCCATCCTGTCTTTCGCCAAGGCGATGGGCGAGTTCGGCGCGACCATCACCTTCGTCTCCAACATCCCCGGCGAGACGCAGACGCTGCCGTCGGCGATCTACACCTTCACGCAGGTGCCGGGCGGCGATGAGGGCGCGCTGCGGCTGACGCTGATCTCGATTATCATTTCGATGGCGGCACTGGTCGCCTCGGAAGTGCTGGCGCGGCGGGTCGGCCGGCGGATGGATATCGAATGAGCGTCCTCGTCGATATCCGCCATCGGCTCGGCGATTTCGCCATCGACGTCCGCTTCGAAAGCGCCGGGCGGCTGACGGCGCTGTTCGGGCCGTCCGGTTCGGGCAAGACGACGCTGATCAACATGATCGCCGGGCTGATCCGGCCCGACAAGGGGCGCATCGAGGTCGAGGGCCGCGTGCTGGTCGACACCGATGCCGGCATTTTCGTGCCGAAGCACAAACGCCGCATCGGCATGGTGTTCCAGGACGCGCGCCTGTTTCCGCATATGAGCGTGGCTGGCAATCTGCGCTACGGCCGTTGGTTCACGCCGGCAAAGGAACGCTACGCCGACATGGAGGCTGTTGTCGACCTGCTCGGCATCGGACCGCTGCTGGACAGGCGCCCGGAAAAGCTCTCAGGTGGCGAGAAGCAGCGGGTGGCGATCGGGCGGGCGTTGCTGGCCAGCCCCAGATTGCTGCTCATGGACGAGCCGCTGGCTTCGCTCGACGAGGCGCGCAAGGCCGAGATCCTGCCCTATATCGAGCGGCTGCGCGACGAGACGAAGATCCCGATCGTCTATGTCAGCCATTCGGTCGCCGAAGTGGCGCGGTTGGCCAGCGACGTGGTGATGCTGGCGCAGGGCAAGGTCGTTGCCTCAGGTCCGACCGAGGCGGTCATGCAAAGGCTCGACCTGTTGCCGGCCGAAGAGCGCGGCGAGGGCGGTGCGGTTCTGGATACCAAAGTGCTGCGTCACGACGAGGCTTTTGGCATGACCGTGCTCGGCTCGGCCGCCGGCGAGATCCGCGTGCCGCGCCTTGCAATGAAGCCCGGAGCGCCTGTGCGTATCCGCATTCGTGCCCGCGATGTGATGATCGCGACGGAGGAACCAACGGGCCTCAGCGCGCTCAACATTCTGCCCGGCATGATCGTGGCGATCAATCCGGGCGAGGGGCCGACCGTCGAGATCGGCATCGATTGCCATGGCGCGACCGTGCTGGCCCGGATCACCGAACAGTCGCGGCAGGCGCTGAGGCTGCGGCTTGGCGGCAAGGTTTTCGCGGTGGTCAAGACAGTGAGTTTCGACCGCGCCAACACCAGCGCCGGCTTGCCGCTCGAAGCGCATGGCTGACAGGGGCGGCGAGCGTCGCTATATTGTTTTGGAATAACGATATCACCCAAGCAGTTCCGACAGGCTGGGGTGATCGCGGAGAAGCAAAAATGCCGTCGCTGAGCTTGCGGATAAATCTCGATCCCGACGGGCGAATCGGTCCGGGCAAGATCGAACTCCTGGAGCAGATTGCCGCTTTCGGCTCGATTTCGGCCGCCGCGCGCGGCATGGAGATGTCCTACAAGCATGCCTGGGATCTGGTCGAGGACATGAACCGGGTGTTCGGCAAGCCGCTGGTTTCGGCGCAGACCGGTGGCCGCAAGGGCGGCGGTGCGCAGCTGACGTCCGTTGGCCTTGCGGTGGTCAGCCGCTTTCGAGCCATCGAACGCGCGGCGACCGCCGCGGCGGTGACGCATATGGAGGCATTGCAGGCGGAGATTGATGCGGGGTAGGCAATAAGAGAGTAGGCAGTAGGCACTAGGCAGTTGGGTGGCAGCACCGTTCTCGACGGTCGGAGTTTTTTGTTCGAACAGATGACTTACTTCACTTCGGGAATATCATTCCCTACTGCCTACTGCCTACTGCCTACTTCCTCATTCCTAATGACTACTTAATACTGAAT
>NZ_VFVA01000066.1:0-10674 GCF_006442155.1 Mesorhizobium sp. B2-4-14
GCTTACCATCACGTACCGCCATCGGTCGCTTCATGATTCCTTGGGCTTCAAGGTCTTTGAGCACGAGTGGTAGTATCTGCAACGGCGTGCTTGTCCGCCGATAAGCGCTCCATCGCGCTACGTCTAGAACCCGGGATTCGCGTGGATCATACCCAATGTAGATTGGTATCATGTGGCAACTCTATAATTGATGCGAATTTGCTCGAATTTAAGCAGGTAAGCACTGCAAGCGGAAGACCCGAAGTACAACGGATCACTTGGTCACGGTGGCGACCGCGCACGGTGATCGGCACCAAATGCGCTATCGGGAAAGATCTCGGGAGAAGCGGGCCACGCCTTGTCGTACCAGGGGGCAAATCGTAGTCTTCGGCATTGCGTGTTCCTTTCGATCTGAAGTCAGGATTCCGTCCTTGTTTCCCACCCACCCTATGAAATAAGTCGCCAACTGTTTTTCTCCACCTTGGAAGAAAGTCGGCACACGCAGCTAACCCGCTCCGCGTTCCGGCCGATGATCGTGACGGCAAACGCCCAGAAGACCGTTTCCCAATAACGCACCCGAGCGCACACCCGGCGGAGCCGGATGCGCAGCGTGTCCCGAGGCCCTGGTTCGCGAATCATGGCCTCTTTTTTGGTGCGCATCCGGACGGGCTCTCGGCGGTCTACCTTTGGACCGGATCTCCTTCGCTTGCGCCTCGCCCAACGAATGACGCGAATACGGGCTCATACAGATAGGCGAGGCTTCGTGCCGCACTGGCCGTAAGATGGTCGGAATCCTTGTAGAGCGGCATGCCGTCGCGAACAGCCTCGCAGTGGCCTTTGCTGCAGAATGCGGGAAGCGGATCGACAATCCGAGCGCCGTACTTTGCCGCCAAGTCCGCCAGAATCTCGCGCGAGAGAGCCTGCCGCTTCGCGATATAGTCCCAGGGCGGAGCGATATCGGTCGAGCCGCCCGTGAGCATTGCCCGCGCGGCAGCCTCGGGAACGTAGCGGCCCATCTCAGGCACATCCATGACCAGCACGACCTTTGTGCCTTGCCGCGTGAGGTCGGCCATCAGCCGGTCGAGGGCTTCGCCGATGTGCGCGGATTTGTCCTCGAGTGGCGGGGGCGTCGAGGCGTCGAAGAAGACCCCCTGCTGGGGAAGTTCGCTGTCGTGCACGTATTTGGGCCAGTAGGCCACAAGGAATACAAGCGGGATCTGGCGGGCAGCGATCAGCCCGCGTACCGCCGCGTTGAATTCCAGGCAGGCCTGCTCACCGTTTGGGTTGGAAGGCTGCAGGCCGGGAAGCGGCGGACAGCCGTCACGGCCCACGAAAAGGCCGGATATTCCTGTCTTGGCCGCGGCAAGATCGACCGCGGGGGCCATTGCGCCGGAATGAGAGTCGCCCCAAACTAGAAAAGCCGGATCTGCCTGTCTTTTCGCTCCAAGTGTGCAGAGCCTTCCGGAACCGATGTCCTCCAGCGTTGGGCGGCTGTTGCCGCGGGAGTGCTCGATGCAACCGGATTGACCGAAGCGGCTGACGTCGTAGGTCGCAGCGTAGACCATGCGCACAACCGCCGGCAGCCTCGACGGCAGACCGCCTTCCCTGGCGACGTAAGATCCGAATCCGATCGCTGCGGTCATCGCGGTGGCCGCGGCTGCGAACAAGGGCCTGCGGCCGACAGGGCTGGCGCCGCCGCGGAAGGGCTTTTCGATAAAGCGCCATGAGAGAGCGCCAAGAATGATGGAGCAGCCAACGATCACGCCACCTTGGGCCACCGACGGCTTGTGGCCGAGAATGTAAGGCGTGAAGACGATGAGGGGCCAGTGCCAGAGATACAGGGAATAGGAAATCAGGCCGACAGACACCACGACTGGCATCTGCAGCGCTCGACCGATCGCGCCGTTTGCGGCACGAGCGTGGATAACCAGTCCGGCGCCGAGGCACGGGAGCAACGCAGCAAGGCCGGGGAACGGCATTCCTTCGCCGAAAGTGAAAACTGCAACGGCAATCAGGCCTATACCCAGCGCAGCCAGCGCTTGCCGCGTGAGCGGCCGCGATGGCGGCGGCGCGACCTTGAAGGCCAGCAGAACGCCAAGCAGCAACTCCCAGGCGCGAAAATGCGAGAGGAAGAAAGCGCCCGTCGGCCATTGAAACACGCTCCAGGCGCTCGCTGCGAGCGATGCGACAAACAGTACTGAAAGCACGGCGACGGTCCGGCTGCGGCCATATCTGCCGAGTGTCATCAGCAGCATGGGAAAGACAATGTAGAACTGTTCCTCGACAGCAAGCGACCACGTATGAAGCAGCGGCTTCATCTGGGCGCCTATGTCGAAATATCCGCTTTCCTTCACGAACTGGATGTTCGAAGTGAAAAGGGCGGTCGTCCACATGCTGCGCCCGAAATACTTGAACTCCTCCGGCATGAAGAACATCCAGGCGCCAACGGCACAGACCGCAATCATGGCGAACAGTGCCGGGAAGATTCGCCGGATGCGCCGTTCATAGAAACGCAGCAGGCTGAAGTCGCCTTCGGCGATCTCGACCGCAATCACCGATGCGATCAAATATCCGGAAATGACGAAGAACACGTCGACACCGACGAAGCCGCCTTGGAAGCCGGGAATGCCTGCGTGGTAAAGAATCACCGGGAGCACGGCGATCGCGCGAAGCCCGTCGATGTCGGCACGATAGGGTACCCGGCCCGGCGAACGTTGCAGCATTGGTGCTTGCGCGATCTGACTCGGCAATACAACGTTCAACGCGATTCTCCTGAGGAGTTGCCGGCGGAGTGCTTCTGTCGTGCGAATGTGACCGCCGTGGGGCGGGAGCGTGACTCAATCGCAGCACTCCATGTGGAAGTCAAATACGCCGGATGCGTTGGGACACCAGACGGGTGACCCCATAGAGCACGCCGATGACATCTGCCGGGACCCGACCAACGAGTACCGCATGCCCTGGAAACGATCGGCGGCTTCCGGGATAATGGTTCGGCGGGCCGAACGGCAACAAGTAAGGCGCGAAGCTGTCGTTCGCGTCGTGGAACACGCTCGTCGGCTTCGGGGCCGGATTCGGACGGTCGGCTTTTAGCGCCCGAAGTACGACAGCGGACGTTCGGCGCGGTGCGACCAAGGTGGGAAGCTAACCCAAATAGCAGCCAAGAGGCGTGATAGACTCCATACCTGAGGGCCCATACAATCCGCGCAATTTCATTCGCTCTAGGTTGCCGCATTGCCAATGGCCGAAGAAAGTAATCAACGTCGCCTAGCCGCCATCCTCGCGGCCGATGTGGTCGGCTACTCCAGGCTCATGGGTCGCGACGAGAGCGGAACCCTGTCGGCGTTCAAAACGCATCGCCACGACCTGGTGGACGCTAAGATCGCTGAGCATCAGGGCAGGATCGTCAAGCTGACCGGCGATGGCTTGCTGGTAGAGTTCCTCAGCGTGGTAAATGCCGTGGCCTGCGCCACCGACATCCAGCACAAGATGCGCGAGCGCAATGCTGACGTGCCGGCGGACAGGCGCATCGAGTTCCGCATCGGGATCAACCTCGGAGATATTATAATTGAGGACGATGACATCTTCGGCGATGGCGTCAACATCGCGGCGCGGATCGAGAGCATCGCCAGGCCGGGCGGCGTTGCCGTATCCGGCTCTGTCCGGGACAGTCTCGGCAATAGGCTAGCGCTTTCCTTTGAAGATACGGGCGAGCAGAGGCTCAAGAACATCGAGCGGCCGGTGCGCGTCTACAACGTCAACCTCTTTCCCGACGCGCCGTTCCTGCAACCCGCCGGAGTAGCATCGGTCGCCAATGAGAAGCCGTCGATCGCCGTGCTGCCCTTCGACAACATGAGCGGCGATCAAGAGCAGGAGTACTTCGCCGACGGCCTCACAGAGGACATAATCACTGAACTGGCGCGCAATCGCGGCTTGTTCGTGATCGCACGGAACTCCTCCTTCACGCTCAAGGGAACCGCCGTCGAAATCGCAGAAGCAGGGCGAAAGCTTGGTGTGCGCTACTTGGTGGAGGGAAGCGTTCGCAGGGTCGGCAAGCGAGTGCGCATCACGGCCCAGTTGATCGAGGCAGCGACCGGTAGTCACGTCTGGGCCGAACGCTATGATCGTGAACTGGAGGACATCTTCGCAGTTCAGGACGAAGTGACTCGAAGCATCGTCGCTGCCGTTCCGGGATATGTTGAGACCGACGTCGTGAAGGCATCGCGGCGCAAACCGACCGAGAGCTTGGGGGCCTATGACCACTACTTGCGCGGTATGGAGATCGTCAATCGCTGGCGCAACGATGATATTCCGCAAGCCATGGCGGAATTCGAAAATGCGGTGAAGCTTGATCCAAATTTTGCCCGTGCTCATGCGGCGGTAGGCCATATGCACGTTCGCGTCTATTGGCAAACGCTCGCCCCACAAGCGTTGGCAAAAGCAAAGACAGAAACCGAACTCGCCGTGCGGCTCGACGGCGAGGACAGCAGGTGCTTGGCTATTCGTGGGATGTGCCTCATGCTCGACAAGAACTTCGACGCGGCGTCGGAAACTTTCCAGCGTGCCCTCCAGTTGACACCTGATGACGCCGATCTCAATGACATGATGGCGTACTACCTCCTTTGCACAGGTCAGGCGAGCGAGGCTATCGAGAGATCACTCAAAACTATCCGCGCCAGCCCGCTGTTCCTTCCGGCCTCGCTCAGCGAGACTATGGGCATGGCGTTCATGATGACGGGACAGTACGAGCAGGCGATAAAGTCTTTTGCCGCTATAGGCAGCGCGTATTACTATATCCACGTTTATGCGGCCGGATGCATGGCGAAGCTCGGGCGTATCGACGACGCGCGGGCGCAAGGCCGTTTGGCGAACAAAATCAAACCAGATTGGCCCAGCGTGGATTGGGGCTATCAGTACACAAAAGAAGAATATAGGGAGCACGAGCGCGAACTGGCCCATCTGGCGATGGACGCTCTTGCGAATGAACCTTGAGCGTCGGCCATCGCCGGTGCCCTTCACGACCCGACCCCGATGAACTGCGAGGGTCGTATCGACGAGGTCGCTTCGCAACGCGCGGATGCCTGCAAGCGCATGATCGTTCGCCATCAGGCGTCTTAAACCGACGATGTCTGCCACCAGGATCGCCGCGGTTACGGCACTGCAATCATTGCTTGCCCATACCGAACCTATCACAGTTGCGGCGGGATTACCGCCCAAAACTCGGGAAACTCGCGAGAGATTAAGGAGCAGCCCGACGCCACTGTCGATTCTTTCGACGTCATAGATTGATTGCGAGCTTGGAAAACGGCTCCCTTTCCATACTGCCTAATCTGGCAAGCCCGCCAGACGCCAGCCATCAACAAACGGCTGCGCATCACTCGGGCTCTTGAAAGGAGAGTTCGCCACCAAATCACCGACCCTCCAATGTGGATTGCCCGCAATGAATAGGCGGGCTTCCTCCTGTGCCTCAGGAACGCGACCGGCAAGGGCAAGCGCGGGAACCAGGTGCTCCCTCGAACCCGTCCCGTAGGTTTCTTCCCGGCTCAAGGACGCAACAGCTTCTTCGTAGTGACCGGAGGAAATCTGCGCCATTCCCATGATCCAGAAATACCAACCGGGTGGACGAGGATTTATACGGAACGCAGCACCACAAGCTATCAGCGCCGCTTGCGGATCGCCTAAGTAGATTTGAAGCTCACCCGTCCATGCGACCGCATCTGCATTGTTGGGATTAAGCCGAACGGCAGCATCGAATTGAGACTTTGCTTCATCCCAATTGCGCTCATAAAGCTGAACGCAGCCTAAGATTCTGCGAGCGTGGGAATCGTTGGGATCGATTTCCACGGCCCGTTGCGCGTGGATCAGAGCCTTTGCGCGGCCGGGTTCCTGTGGCTCTCCCCAGACAATCCAGCCAAATAGCAGTGAGATGGCAAGATTGCTGTGCCCCTCGCAGTAGTTTGGATCGATCTGGACGGCACGTTCCAAGTCAGCACACGCCTCACTGTTGTCCGATCTCGAATTGTTGCACTTGCCTCGCGACCTAACGCAAAGATCATAAGCTTCGAGATTTGACGGTCGGGAACGGGGAATAAGGTTCTTTTCACCAAGCTTGCCAGAAATCGCTTGAACAACGCGTCGCGTGACCTCGTCCTGAACGTCGAAGATGTCGGCGATTTCGCGGTCGAAGCGGTCGGCCCACACATGATTGCCGCCTTCTGCCGCATTGATAAGCTGCACATTGACGCGCAACCGCTTGTTGGATCGCCGGGCGCTGCCCTCGAGAACATATTTGACGCCCAGATCGCGAGCGATCTGACGGATGTCGGTGGGCTTGCCTTTATAGGCAAAGGTGGAGTTGCGGGCGATGACGAAGAAGCCGGACACATTCGACAGATCGGTGATGATGTCCTCTGTCAGCCCGTCGGTGAAAAATTCCTGTTCGGAATCGCCACTCATGTTGATGAAGGGCAGCACGGCAATCGAAGGCTTGTCGGGCGGTGCGGGCGGCTGCGAAAGCTTCTCCAGCACAAGGGGCTCACTTAGCGTCGCGGGCTTTGCCTTGGAGGGAACGCCGACCTGGAGCGAATAGACCCGGACCGGATCGGTGATGTTCTTGAGCTGAACCTCACCGCGATCGTTGATCGCGATGTCGAGCCGTGACTTTACCTGCCAGTAGGCTTGCTCGGAAAGACAGATATTGCCGGGTTCGCAGATGCCTTCCAGCCGTGCTGCGATGTTGACGCCATCACCCATAAGGTCACCATCGCGTTCTTGCACGACGTCGCCCAGGTGAATGCCGATCCGGAACTCAATGCGGCGATCATCCGGTACCCCGGCATTGCGCTCAAGCATGGCGTTCTGCACTTCGATCGCGCATCGCACTGCTTCTACCACGCTGCTGAACTCGACGAGGCTCCCGTCGCCTGTGCGCTTGACGACGCGACCACGATGAACTGCGATGGTGGGATCGACGAGATCGCTGCGCAGTGCCCGCAGCCGCGCCAAGATGCGATCTTCATCTGCGCCGGCTAGCCGGCTGTAGCCGACTACATCCGAGACCAGGATCGCTGCTATTTTCCGGGCCTCACTCATGTCGTGCTCCCTCCATCCAGTCTGCCACTACTGCCAAGCCAAAGGAAGATAGCTCGGAGGCATTGGTCGGTTGATCATCGGATCGATTCCGGTCGTTCGAGACCAGTGTTGGGCAGATACTGAGACCTGCCACTGGCGCTGTCCGCTTTTGGTGAATGGACTGGGCCGTGGGAATGACTGGCCATCAGGCCCATAACCGACTGGCAACTAGCCGTTCAGACGCGCATCTTCACATCCCCTACATTAGGAATAAGGTGAGTTTCGATTCAATACGGGAAGCTAGATGTGGAACGTCGTCTCGCCGCAGTGCTCGCCGCGGATATCGTGGGCTTCAGTGGACTAGTGGAGAATGACGAAGTCGGCACTATCGACGCTGTGCGCAATTGGCGATCGACGGTCCTTGAGCCTCTTGCCTCGCAGCTCAAAGGCCGCATCTTCAAGCATCTAGGCGATGGTGTGTTGATCGAGTTCAACAGTGCCGTTAACGCGGTCAACTTTGCCATAGCCATGCATCGCGCTATGAGCGAAGGCAACGCGAGTAGCCAGGTGTTGCCAAAACTCGTTGCGCGTGCCGGATTGAACGTGGGCGATGTGATTGTTGACGGCGACGACCTCTTTGGAGAAGGCGTCAACATCGCGGCCCGACTCGAGAGTCTTGCCCAACCTGGCGGCATCCTGATCTCGCAATCTGCGCACGCCCAAGTCCGTGGCAAAGTGACGACCGCCTTTGAAGATCTGGGCGAAAAGAGTCTCAAGAACATCCAACAGCCTTTGCGCGTTTTTGCGGTGCGCACCGGATTGGAAGTCGGAATTCCGGAGGTCGTCCGATCGTCTCCGGCGACCTCAGATCGTCTGGTTTTTGCGATCTTGCCGTTTGCCAACATGTCTGGCTCGTCAGAGCAGGACTATTTCGCTGAAGGGCTGACCGAAGACCTCATGATGGCGATGTCCAAGTTCGGCCACCTTCAAATTGCCATCCGCCTTGCTTCGCGCCCGACGAATGGCACCTCAAATCCAATGGCAGTTGGACAGGAACTTCATGCGAGATACCTGCTCGATGGAAACGTTCGAAGAAGTGCGGATCGCGTTCGCGTGTCGGCGCAACTGATCGATTGTGCCAGTGGTGAACGGATCTGGAGCGAGCGCTTCGATCGCAATCTGAATGATATCTTCGCGGTCCAAGATGAAATTGTGTCTTCCATTGCAGCGCAGCTATCATGGAAGCTAACTGACGCGGCCGTACGCGGCGGCAGGTCATTATCGCCTGCCAGTCTTTCTGCACATGACTACTTCTTGCGAGCACGTGCATTGTTTCGGCGCAACGCATCCACGGAAGCTCGGGACAATCTTATCAAGGCGATTGACTTAGATCCGCGACACTCTGGTGCCAATGCAAATTTGGCCTTTTTTTACTCTGAGGACATGTTTATGCAGCTTTCGGGCGAGCCGGTGCACGAATTGGCCCTTCTCGCCGAGAGTTACATGCGGCGAGCCGTCGAACTCAATGAAAATGATCCGTTCACTTACGCGCTTGTCGGTAATGCTCTGCTTGGCCTTGGCCGCCACACTGAGGCAGAGCAAAACTTGCGCAGCGCCTTGGCCTTGAATCCATACAATGCCCATACCATCATGGATTTAGGCTTGGTAATTGGGTACGCCGGCAGGCACGATGACGGACTCAGTATGATAAACCAAGTGTTCCAAGTAGAGCCTCTCCTGCCACCCGTGTTGAGGGCTAACAGATTTTGGATACGGTGCGCCATGGGCGACGCGGATGCCGCGATTGCAGACTTCACGCTGCTCGATATGCCGCTCGCCTACCATCATCTCACGCTTGCAATATGCTTGGCAGAAGCCGGACGAAGCGATTTGGCCTCCCATCATCGCGGAGAGTTCGAAGCCAAGAGAGCGTCCTGGTATGATGTCGCAGGGTATGCGCGGGCCTATTCCGCCGTGCTGGCTGCCGCGCCAGATCGAGAACGATTCACCGCCGGTCTCCGGGCTCTCGACTTTCCGGTCTCGGTCGGGAAATTCTGTTAGGTCGCCCCACGCAAATATCCTCGCATATTCCGGTCACACTGTCGGTTCACGTTAACATCTGGCAGCTGTCGCCAAACTTCTGTCGGCCCGGATCACCTGTCGCCAAGCAGTTTGGTAATGTCTGCTTTCCAGCGCCAGGAAAACTTTTTCAATGTCCGATGTCGGGCGCGTTGCCGACCGGCAGCTTGGGGGCTGTCAGCGGAATGGCGGCTTTTGGCGTCCGAAGAACGATAGCGGACGTTCAGCCGGTGGGACCAAGCACTGAAGCTGACCCGATGCAGACCTTTGCGTCGATCATTCGGAACGGCCGCAATTAAACTCGGAGTGGCTATTTCATAACCGCGCAAACAGTCTCCCCGACAGCGAGGTCCTGGCGGGACGTTTGGCGTAGTAAGTTTTGCGCTCGCAACCTACGCAAATTGGGCGTACCGTTGGCATATCGTCGGCTGCTAATGCATGAGCCGGCGACTGAGAGCGCAAGACTCCCACATCGGACTAGGCGCGCTAGGTTCCACAACTACTCGTCGCGCTCACCGGACCACCTGCCTCTGCCGAAACCTCTTTTGCTCGGTCCCGGCCAGTATCGCCTTTTGCCAATCGGAAGAGGAGCGTTCTGATGCAGACCATCCAAACCCGCCGCCGATTCCTGGCCGGCGCTGCAATGGCAGGCGCTGCAGGTATCGTCGGACTTCCAGAGTCACTACACGCGGAACCTCCACTGGAAACGACCACGGTTCGTCTGCCGTGGTGGGTTGATACTTCCTACTGCTGGGCAGGCGCGTACATCGCCGGAGAATTGATGCGCGCCGAGGGCTTCACCGACGTTCGCTATGTGAAAGGCGACAAAAGCATCGACCAATCGGAATGGATCGCGCGCGGCGAGACGGACTTCTCGGTGAACTTTCCGCCGAATCAGATCACGTCGATCGACGCCGGCGTGCCGATCAAGGTGCTGACCGGGTTGCACTCGGGATGCCTCGAACTGATCGCAACGGAGAACATCCGCAGCGTCACGGATCTGCGGGGCAAGAGAGTGGGAGTGGATGGTTTCAATAGCTCGCGACACGTGTGGCTGACCCTCATGGCCGCTTATGTCGGGCTCGATCCCGTCAACGATATCCAGTGGGTCTTGACCGAGGGTGTCAAGCCGACGGAACTCTTCGTTCAAGGGAAGATCGACGCATTCCTCGGCACGCCGCCCCAGCCGCAGGAGCTGCGCGCCAAAAAGATCGGCCATACGATCCTCAACAATGCCGTCGACCGCCCATGGTCACAGTATTTCTGCTGCATGATCTCCGCCACGACGGACTACGTGACAAGATACCCGGTGGCGACCAAGCGGGTCTTGCGATCGATCCTCAAGGCAGCCGACCTCTGCGCGTCGGATCCGCAGATGGTGGCGCAGCTGATGGTCGATCGCGAATTCATGCCGTCGTATGACAACGCGCTGCAAACCCTGAAGGATATCCGCTACGACCGGTGGCGGGATTTCGATCCTGAAGACTCGATGCGGTTCTATGCCCTGCGCATGCAGGAGACGGGCATGATCAAGGCGGGTCCGCAGCA
>NZ_VFVA01000067.1:0-10278 GCF_006442155.1 Mesorhizobium sp. B2-4-14
GCGGGCTGGTCTGGTGCCACGCAATGGGACGAATTGTGGAGCCGAGAAGAGAGCATTCTGCGCGCCTTTGAGGAACATGCGGTCCAGATGCCCGCATGAAAACTCCGCTTTTGGATCTCTTGCCAACCTTCTCGAAGCCAATTCTTCGCTTGCCCAGGGCAACGGGTCCCGCCTTGGTGATGGGGTCGGCGCCGAATTTTCGCCTCCCGGAGGGACATGATGCCGATTGGGCACTTGTGACCGTCAATGCTTCCCAGCTTTTGGCGGAAACCTTCGGCCTCCCCGTTCCTGATATCGCCCTCATCCGCCGCGGCATTTTGGTCGGCGAGGACGAACAGGACCTTTACAAGCGCGACTTGTTAAAGGGACGGCAGGCAAAACATCTGATCATCCCGGTTTGGCCGGACGTTGAAGACAAGCTGAAAGCTGGTTGTTGCACGTTCAATTATCGTTTTGATACCTTGCAGGCGCTCACCAAATGGCAACTTGCCAACATCGTCTGGCGGCTTAGCGGCAAATATCATGTGTCCCGCGGCTGGCATCGGAAAATCTCCACCGGAGCCTTCGCTATCATGCTGGCGCGTTTCGCCGGTTTCGCTCCTGTTGTCGTCAGCGGGTTTTCCCTGTCCCAGGCCGGGCATGGATACGACACCCGAAATGCCTTTCGATATCATGCCGACGAAGATGCGGATTTGCTTCGACTGGTGGTGAGAAGAGGCGAGCCAATCTACGCAGAGGATAGAGACTTCGCTGCAGAAACTGGATTGCCCTTGTGGCAGGGACAGATGCCATGACGAGTGTTTCTTAGGGAATCTCGCAATATGGGGACTATTCCCGAACTTTATAGCAAAGATGACATCGCTTCGATGTTGAACAGAACGACATCCATTACTTCGAGCTGCGAGCCGACCAAGGATCAATGTCACCCGCCCTTCGGGAGGTCGGTGTGCTGAATATCTCGATGGTTGATCGGCAGGCTATCAGGTCCATTCTCGTTATTCAGACGAAGTACATGGGGGACGTCATTCTGACCTCGGTGCTCGTGCGAAATCTGCGCCTCGCTTACCCAAACGCCGCGATAGCCATGCTTTGCGCTCCTGGCCTGCGGGACTTCGTAGTCAGCCAAAATATCGCAGACGTGGCCATCGGATTCGAACGTCGAAGTGCTGGTAGAAGCCTGCTTCAGCGAGTGAAGGAATATTCAAGCTTGGTCGCTGACCTCCGCCGCCGAAAGTTCGATCTCACCATTGATGTAGCTGACTCGAAGACATCGAGGATAATGCACAGGTCAATCGGCGCCCCGCTGCGCGTTGGATACAATCCCCCGGAAACGCCCCTGAAATTTTGGGAAGTTCAGCCTGCTAATATATTTGCTGAAACCTACGGCCATGGAGGCGTGCACTATTTGTACCGGTATCTGTCCCCGCTTGAAGCGCTTGGGATAGAATTGCGCGAAGTGACACCGAGGCTTGAACCCACACCAGCCGGGCGAAGCGCGTCTACCCAGGTACTGGCGCAAAGCAATCTGGCTGTAAAAGCTTTCGTCGCAGTACATGCTGGAGCAAGGTTTGAAGGGCGGTGTTGGCAACCTGAACGGTTCGCTGCAGTAATCGACGAGGTTTATGCAACGGTGGGCCTGCGGTCACTACTGGTTGGTGGACCTGATGAAAGCGCAACCGAGCAAGCAATCTTGAACGCGGCAATGTCACCGTTGGTGAGCGTCGTTGGTAAGGTCTCGCTTGAGACACTGACTGCTTTGCTTGCGGATGCATTTATCTTTCTGGGAAACGAGAGCGGCCCAATGCACTTGGCTGCGTCGGTCGGAACCCCAGTTGTGGGCCTGTATGGCCTCACGCCACCCGACATCTGGGGGCCTTTGGGGGTGCTTCACCGCACGGTTGAGCCGCCATTGCCTTGCCAGTGTGTTGCGCCCGATTTGTGCAAACCCGGCAACCCGGGCGGCGTCTACTGCGTACATCGACTACCGGTTGCCAAGGTCGCTCAAGCGACACGAGACCTGATAGATGCAGCGAGGCAGTCGTCCGTGAACAATGAAGGGCGTTAGCTCGATGTCGAATGAATGTCTAGGGTTGCCAGCAGTCCGGGGAAATAGAATTCGTGCGTGCATCGGACATGCAAGCACAAGCGAAAGTCAAGGCAGGCGCGGGAAATGTTGAAGGCGAAACTGGAATTCCACCCGCCAGCTCCTTGATAGCCAAGCGCTTCCATGACAAAGCACCGGCGTGCCTCCCATAAGTGCAGCTCGTCCGGATCCAAAAAGGTATGCCTGTTGCGCCGCATCCTCGTCTTCTGCTTGCCGGCGATCGGCGACTTCGTCCGTTGCCACTCAGCGATCCAGATCATCGCGGAGAAGTTTCCCGGACAACCGATTGATGTTATCAGCTCGCCCATCGCCGCTCCGCTGACTAGGCTGATGCCGCATGTGCGGAAAGCCTGGACAGTGGAGCGGCGGCATTGGACCCTCCCTCTTAGAGAGCGGGTCCATCTGGCGCGCGAACTTCGTAAGGAGAACTATCAGGCGGCATATCTACTGACGAGCAGCACCAAGGCGGCGCTCGTGCCTTGGCTGGCCGGCATTCCCGAACGCATTGGATATCCGCGCGATCTGCAATTCGGCATCGTCAACCGCCTGCCTGCCGACTGGTGGAGGGCGATGGTTGCCTTTGGCCCGCGCAAGACACGGCTTTTCGAACAGGTCTGTGCCATCGCCCTGCTCGGCAGGAGACCGGCCGAGGGCACAACGTTACCGGCGCCGCGCTTGTTGGTTTCGGCCGACGAATTAGGGAACTGGCGCCTGCGCCACGGCGTCGATCCGGCAAGACCTGCGCTCGCGATCTACACCTCCGAACCGGCGGATCTGCGTTCCTGGTCTGTCGATCGCTTCCTATCGACCGCTCGCGACCATGTCGGGCGCGGTTGGTCGGTGTGGCTCGTCGGCGGACCGCGCGAACGAGAAACAGCAGCCCGGATTCAAGCCCAATTGCCCGAAGTTGTCGATTTCACTTCGACGCCGGACATCGCCGAGGCCGTGTGCCAGATCGCGGCCTCAACGGTGTTTCTGGGCGTTGACGGCGGTATCTCTCACTCGGCTGCGGCTGTCGGCGCACCTTGCGTTCTCGTTTTCGGGTCGAACCGATCTTATCCGCACGGGCCGGTAAATGAACGTGTCACTTTTCTCGAGCCGCCGGTTTCCACACCGAGCTGGGTGAAAGGCACGAGCGCTGTTAGCGAAGAAAGGGTGTATGAGGCATTAGCGGCCACGGTCCGAAAGTACGCGCCTCAATTCGCTTGAACGACCAGCCGCTTTCCGTCAGTTCAAACAGTACCGGAACCATGGCCAACGACAGTCCTCCGTATCAGGCCAGGCCTGTAACCGGCCGCCGGCTTCGGCACCGGCCGCTTCGAGCGCCAGCGTGCTACACATTCTGACGAGGCGGCCTCGGTCAGACCCCTGCCTACCTTCGCGGCATCTCGCTCGACGCCGCCGGCCCGGCCAGGTCGAAGACTGCTATCGCGATTTCGTCGCTCGTGAACTATCGGCAAGGCATTGATCTGGCTGGCTGATTGAGGAAATTGTGGATTAGGTATTGCAGGATTTGCGGTATTTGACCGCGGTTTTCTTGCAATTCAGTTTTTCGATTCCCTTGTGCTTTGAGGCGTGATTCACTCGTTGAGGCGAGGCGAATCGAGGGGACGGCGGTGTCCAGACGACGCGAGAGACGGGAGAGCAGACCTGTTCCGCTCCAGGCTCGACCGCGCGCCAAAATTGGCAATGGCCATGGCTGAACATCCGCATATCGCAGTCACCTTTCACACAGGAATCCCAATGACCAGCAACGCGCAACAGCGCGGCGCATCCGCGCGCCTATCGAATAGACGACGTGAACCTGGGGTCAGGCTGAGGCGGATGCGCTCGGTCTGAGATCGTGGCGAGCACGAACAATGCGACAGCGAACGCGAGTGGCGCGAGCAGAAGAGCGGCGCAAATCGGATTGATCTTCCACATGCGATGACAATCTGAGCTGCAATTTAAACAAACCCAAACAAACATCGTTAACGCGGCCCAATCGAGATGCGCAAGGATCAACTATGATTTCGCACTGTTACGGCGACGCCTCCGCGCGGGACTCGTTGCTAAGGTCGTACTCGCGCCAGGGCTATTTACCGCCCGAATTGAACGGCGAGGTCGCCGACGGAGCTGCTGTCGATGACCGCTCCGATCTGTGAACTTACGGCAATGGTCGGGTGACCACTGCAACATTCGCGCTGTGCGGAAATCTAAGACACGACCCATCAAAACAGTCGCCAAACTCCTGAAGGATCGCGCTTCTCAGTTTGTCGCCGCTGCCGATGGATCAAGTGCCAAGCTCGTTTTCCCGCGGTGGATTCCGCGTTCTGGCGCCTGGTGTTGGTTGCAATGACGCGGCTGGCGAACTCCAGAAGCACAAGGTTGCCCATGAGCTTTATGTATACGATCGCAGTTCATCTTCCAGATCGGCTCTTCTCTCGCCTATGTAGCTCTTTCAACTGCTGGCCTCGTAGCATCGGCCTTGCAACCTAAATGCGGGCGACGGCCGACTCCGTATTCCTACATCCTCTCCATGGTAATTCTTCCAGAACACCCGCTGCCAGCTCCGGTCCCTTTGAATTTACCCGTTCCGTTGTCACCTCTTATAACGCCAGTCAGGGTGTTGCCGCCTGTTCTTCCTTTATAAACAAAGGTGTGGTTGATGTTGATGGAACCACTGCTAGAAATACTTCCCGTAAATCCGGAGCTAGACGATACTTTGCCGTTATTTATCACGACGGTCGTTGAAAGTTCTCGCCAATCGCCGCAGTCCGTTGTTGCCCGTCTGACTAGTTTCCATGTGCCATTGAACGCACTTAGACCACTCGCCTGCGGCACACAACGATCGCCCTGCACCCTCATTCCGTTGTCACAAGTAAGCGGGCAGACACGTGCTCCGACTGCCCTTAGTCTTTCCAGAATTTCCGCTGTCGGTTCCAGCGATGCAAGCCTGACACCTTGCCGATCCGCGTAGGCCTGCAGCGCTTTGCGGCTGCCGGCTCCCCACTCTCCGTTAGCCCAGCCCCAAAGGCATCCTATGCGCAAGAGTTCCCTTTGGGTGGCGCGCGCAAGTTCGCTGGCGTCCGTGCCAGGTGCGGATGACTGGACGAGCGGGTCGCGATGTTCAAGGTTTGCGACTTCCGTCCCTTTGGCATGGTCGGTCGCGTTGGCGCGCCCCGTCTCCGGCAGGTGCGCCGCCTGCCGTTCCGCCTCCATGCGCTTGTCGATCGCGTCGATCTTCAACCTCGCAAGCGGGGCAAAGACGCCGCCCGGAAATTGCTGCAAATACGCCTCGAAGAAACTCTTGTCGGTCGAGTCCTTGATCGTCGCCCAATAAGCAAGCTCGACTGCATTGCCCGGCGACGTAAACTGTGAAGTGGGGGCAGATCCCGCTTTCGGTTCCGTTGCCAGAGGCTTCAACACAACCTCGCCAGTCAGCGAAGAATTCTCCCACGGCACTTGCTTGCCCTCGGTCGCAGCCAGCACATCGCGGCGCACATCGATGAGCTCGCGCGTGATATCCTGCCCCGGTGTGCCGAGGTGAGCGACCAGTGCGGTCGTGAATGGAGAATTCCGTCCTGCTCCGTCCATGGCGACATTGCCCGGTTGCGTCGCAAAAGCTATGAGCGTGCCGACTCCGCTGCCAAGCCTGGCCAGACCCCGACTCACGGAACCTGAGCGCGTCCCCATCGAGCGGGAAAGCTTCTCGGCGAACGGATTGTCCCGACAAGCATCCAGGAAGATGAGGTTTACCTTGGTGCTGCGCTCCATCGCTGAAAGTACGAGGTCCATCGGAAGGGCCTCGAAGTCGAGGTCATTGTAGCTGGATAACTGGGCATCGACCGGCACCATGTAGTTGTTGCCGTTCACCTGCAGTCCATGCCCGGCATAGAAGAACAGCGCCATGTCAGCGCCGTCGAGCTTTTCCAGGAACTCGCGCACCGTACGACGCATTCCCGCGAGGTCGAGGTCCTGGCCGCTGACAACCTCGAAGCCAAGGCTTTGAAGCTTGGCATTCATGTCGGACGAATCGTTCTTCGGATTGGCGAGTTGTGCGGCATGCTTGTACGCCGAATTGCCAACTACCAACGCCACCCGCTTTTCGGCGGCTGCCTGTCCTGAAACAGCAACAAACAATAAAACCAACAGAATGAAAGCGCTGCGCATGGCAGAAACGGCTCCCCGAGGGAACTGTAGCAGAGGCTAATGCAACCGAAAAGAGCTATGCCTCCGGGCTGCAGATGAGGGGCAGCGGCTGCGAGGTGATTGTTGGGGGACAGCGTTTCGGTGCTCGGCCCTGCATTCCCACGCAAACGGGTGACAATTTGCTTGATACAGCTGAGCGGGTATGCTGGCGGCGAGCAACGCTTCCACTGGCTTAGGGGGCTATTTCGGATTGCGAATACCTAGAGGGATCGTCAGCCTCCGGCGAGGTGGCATCGCCGCTTCGCTCGCCTATCTGATTCTGCTAGGCATCTCGACTGCTCTCGTTTCACCGCCCTTGGAGAATGTTCTGCGCGATGTGATGATGGTCTCGATCTCGCCATTCACTCGCGCTCCACCCAACATCGTTGTGGTCGCAATAACAGAACAAACCCTGGCGAAATTTCCATACCGCTCACCGCTGGACCGCGGCTTCCTGGCCGACATCGTGGCCCGGATCGAGTCGGCTCACCCGCTTGTCATCGGTATTGACCTGCTGTTCGACCAGCCAACAGAGCCGCAAAAGGATGCCCGGCTGGAGACTGTTATCGAAACCGCCAGTGTCCCTGTGGTGATCGCCTCGGCGTCGCGCACTGACGGCCTCACCCCGAGGCAGTTCGACTATCTCAACGCGTTCGCTCCGTCGGCAAAGCGGGGCCTTGCCGCGTTGTCGCATGACAATCTCGACGGCGTGGTCCGTGGGGCTTTTCCCGGTCGAGAATCAAAAGGAGGCTGGACGCCAAGCTTTGCTGCTGCGATTGCAGCATCGACAGGCATTAGTCGCGACCCCGGGCTGAAGGAAATGGCCTACTACCGCACGGCAAACAGCTTGCCCTTCAACTTTCCAACCTATCCGGCACAGGCCGTTCCGCTGGCACCGCTGAATTGGTTCGAGGGAAAATATGTTCTTATCGGCCTGGACCTGCAGCAAATAGACCATCATCCAACACCGTTCGCGTTGTTGAGCGGCGCGGAAACCGGTGTTCTCCCTGGTATCGCCATCCATGCCCACGCGTTGGCCGGGCTCTTGTCCGGGGACAGAGTAACGATCCCTTGGCCTGCAGTGGGATACGCGCCAATGCTTCTTGCCGGGCTGTTCTGCTTGTGGATCGTTTCGCGGCCAATCCCGGTGGTCTTCAAACCTGTTGCGGTCGCCGGTGCGGTGCTGCTGGCGTGGATCGGTGAGGCGTGGGCCTTCGCGAGGTTCGCGCTCGTCTTTCCGATGGTCGCCCCAGCATTGCTTGTTCTTGGTCTGTCGGCATTCACTGGCTTCCTGGCTTGGAGACGGGACGCGAACGCTCGCCACTTCATTCAGAGCGCGTTCTCGAAATACGTCAGTCCGGCCGTCGTTGCGGCGATCGTCAAGGAGCCCGACGCTCTCCATCTTGGCGGCGAGAGGCGTGAGATCACCTGCGTATTCACGGATGTTGAGGGATTTACGGCACTCAGCGAGAAATTGGCGCCAGAGGTTCTGGCAGACATTTTAAACGAATATCTAGACGGGCTCTGCGAATTGTTCATCGGGCATGGTGCGACGATCGACAAGGTCATCGGCGATGCGGTGGTCGGCTTCTTCGGAGCTCCGGCAGCGCAAGATGACGAGGCGGAGCTGGCGGTGTCCCTGGCACTTGCTGTGCAGGATCTGGCCCAGCGGCTGCGAGAAAGAGGACGAGGCCATTCATTCGGCGCCACCCGCATAGGGGTTCATGGCGGTCCGGCAGTCGTCGGCAATTTCGGGGGAAATCGGTTCTTCAACTACACGGCTATTGGAGACACGGTAAACACTGCGGCCCGACTGGAGGGCGCAAACAAGTACATCGGCACGAAAAATTGCATAAGCTCGGAAGTCGCGAAAAAAGCAACGCGCTTCTTGCTGCGCCCTGCAGGAGTTCTGCACCTTAAGGGCAAGGACCAAGGTATCGAGGCTTTCGAGGCAATGAGCCGTACGTCAGAAAATACGATACTTTGCGAGGAATATGCAAAGGCGTACGCCCTGCTCGCCACCGACCATAGGCTCGCGACAGCGGCATTTGGGCGGTTGGTCACAAACTATCCGCAAGACGCTCTGATCGCTTTTCACCATAGCCGTCTTGCAGGCGGATACTTCCGAGCAACATTCATCTTGCCGACAAGTAGGACCTCATGAGCCTCATGCGTCCGATCTCGCAAATCGCCTCTCTGACCCTTGCCGCGGCCGTTGTTGTGGCGGCGCAAGGCGCGGTGGCCGGCAGCCAATACATAGTGCTGTCAACTGAGCCGTTTGTGGATGAACTGCCGCCAGGCAAGATCTTTGCGCCAAGCGACGTTATCAACGTGCCAGCCGGTACGGTCGTCACATTGCTCGGCGAGGATGGCAGCGTGAATCCCATTTCAGGGCCTGCAGCCTTAGTGGTGACTGAGGATGCCTTGACGTCCAACAGTTCGCAGCCGGCCAGCGACGGGCAGGCAGGACCTTCAAATTTTGCGCTGATAGCGAGCCTTTTGACGAACGAGCGCCAGAGAAGCGAGTCCATCGGAAGCGCACGCACTACCGCCGACCAGTCCAAACCAAGTGGATTTGACGATCCCTGGGCGATTTCCATCGAAGAATCCGCTCCCGGCTGCATCCGCGATGGCGAGGTGGTTCTTGCGCGCCACGGGATCGGCGAGAGCGCAGTGTTCTCGGTTCGCTTCGGCGGTGGACAGTCGTTGACCGGCTTGGCCTGGAGCGCCGGCAAGCCCACTTACTCTCTACCGGACCCTATTCCTGCCCGGGTAAAATCTCTTGTCGTCGAGACCAACAAGACATCGGCGTTGATCGAAATCAAGGTGTTTCCGGAGAACGCCGTTCTCGAAAATCCGCTGCACGTTCTTGGGTGGATGGTGAGTAGCGGTTGCAGACGCCAAGCGTTGGCCTTTGTGCGTCAACTTGTGACGAAACAGCGGTAGCTCGTCGGCGAGGAGCCGCGCCGTGGATGACTTGCTAGCCGGCATGACCACTTGGTGCAAAAGTACCCAAGCCCTAACCGGTCGGCTCAGCAGCACCCGCGTCTTTCCCGTAAAGTAGGGCCCTCTGTCTGCCCAGCCTTCCAGCTCGCCTCGTTGGAGTAGTCGTCATGCACCGTCTCGACCGGTATGGCAGGGCGACTGGCGTAGCCAGTCATGCGAGGGGTCCAACATCGAGCGCTTGATTGCCTGGCCGGCACCTCGCTGATAGCCTCGCCTGTCAGAATTGGCGGAGGGGAGCATGAAACAGTGCATTCTCCTGTTGGTGATGCTGGTAGTGGCGCTCTTCGCAAGTTCCGCGCTCGCCGACAAGTTCCCTGCCGGCTTTAAGAACAATGGGCTGAACGGGCCATTGAGACCGGTGACGAAGGGCGGCGTCACTACTTTCCAGATATTCGATCGAAAATGCAGCAGCGTGGCCTATGGCGATTGCCAGGGCGATTGCGAAGCACCACAGGAGCATCAAGATAAGCGGAACCTAATATGCGCCGGCTGCTTATGGAAAAATGAGCACACGCGGCGCCAATTTCCTCGACCGGTGGATGGCAGAGCATCTGCCGGATGCGGTGACCGACGATCCGGCCGCGATAAACGATCTAGCCGACCAAGTTATGGAAGCTGCGGACCGAGAGAGCATCGCGGTAAGATCGCCGAGGCGATGCAGCACCGCGATGGCAGCTTGGCCGATGACGATAGGGCTTGCCAGCCGTGTCGAGACGGTTGCGGCGACGACTTCAGAAAACGGAGATCGCCAAATGGCCAGAAGCAAACCATCCACACAGTTTTCCGAGGCGGAAATCGAACGCTTCCTAGCGGCGGCCGAGGCGCTGCACTGGAGCATCGTGAAGCATTCATTTCGCCGCAGTGCGAACATTACCGCGCAACGCGTGACCTGCACGAAACGCTGTTGAAGACCGTGCGGGAAGTGACGAGGAAGGAAGTCGAGTTCATCAAATGGAACACCACCGAGTCGGTGCGCCATGCTGCGGAGGAGTGAACGC
>NZ_VFVA01000068.1:0-10192 GCF_006442155.1 Mesorhizobium sp. B2-4-14
GAGATCCACACGCCGATGTGGGTCGTCAGCGACGCCGCCCGCGAGGCGATCGACCTGATCGAGCGCGCGGTCGAGAAGCGCCAGGTACTGACCATCGACTATTGCGACGAGGCCGGCCGCGGCACCGCGCGTGACATCAGGCCACTCGGCCTGTGGTTCTGGGGCAAGGTGTGGACGCTGGTCGCCTGGTGCGAGATGCGCGACGATTTCCGCGCCTTCCGCATCGACCGCATCGCCTCGGTGGTCATCGCCGGCCGCATCTTCAAGCCGGAGCGCGGCAAGCAGCTTGCCGACTTCTACCGGGCGGTGGAACGCAGCGAGGATTACGGCATGGCGCCGGACCGTGCGGCGCGAAGCTGAGAAAAAGTATCCCAATAAAAAAGCCCGCGCGACGCGGGCTTTTTTATTGATCTGTCGCAAACCCTATTCGTCGTCGGCGTCCTCGTTCTTGGACTTCAGCGCCGAGAGCTTGGCGAACACGGCATTGGCGTCAAGCTCGGCATCCTCGTCCTTCGGCTTTTCGGGAGCCGGCACCAGCCGCTCGGTCAGAGCCGCCGGCAGCAGCGTGTCGCCGACCGGCGGCGCCTGTTCGCGGCCGCGCGAGGCGCGGTTGACTTCCATGTCGAGGTCGATCTGCGAGGCGAGCCCCAGCGTCACCGGGTCCATCGGCTGCAGATTGGCCGAGTTCCAGTGCTTGCGCTCGCGGATCTGCTCGATCGTCGACTTGGTGGTGCCGACGAGTCGCGAAATCTGCGCGTCCTTGAGTTCGGGATGGTTGCGCACCAGCCAAAGGATGGCGTTCGGCCGGTCCTGACGCTTCGACAGCGGCGTGTAGCGCGGCCCCTTGCGCTTGGATTCGGGCACCCGCACCTTGGGGTCGGAAAGCTTCAGCCGGTGGTTCGGATCCTTCTCGGCGCGCGCGATCTCGTCGCGGGTCAGCTGGCCGGTCATGATCGGATCCATGCCCTTGATGCCTTGCGCCGACTCACCGTCGGCGATCGCCTTGACCTCGAGCGGATGCAGCCCGCAGAACTGCGCGATCTGCTCGAAGGAGAGCGCAGTGTTGTCGACCAGCCAGACGGCGGTCGCCTTGGGCATCAGCAGCGTATTGGCCATTTTAAAAAATCCTTCTCGTTCGCCCGCGTTCCCGCGCGGGCGGTGGTTTAGAGCCACCAAAATGGGAAATTCGCGGCTTGTATAACCGTTCCCTTGCTGTTTCGCAACGTTTTTGGATGCATCCACCTGAAACCACAACCGAGCGGCTACCGGGATCGCTCCGCGCTCTTGAGAAGCGCGACAAGCTGGCTCTGCTGGCGCGTTCCGGTCTTGGCGAATATGCGTTCGAGAAAGGTTCGCCGACCTTATGGTGATGTTGTCGCTTGCCGCGGCCTCCATCAGGGCTCGCCCCGCGAAAGCGCCGAAGCCAGCGCGCCTCGGCTGGCGCCAGGTCGAACAGTCCGCCGAACGCCGCAGCGGCAGGATATGAGGGATTAGGGTGGCAGCCTGTGAGCGGCAGCCGGAACGCAATGAACCGGACCGGGGATTCGGGTGTTGCCGCGCATGGACAACGGCCCGCTGAAACAGCCATTCGCAAAAAAACAAAACCCGCTGGACGATGTCCAGCGGGCTCGGAACCGGAGACGAGAAACGTCTGCGACAGCTCTACTTGCCGGCATGAGACCGGCCCTGCGGCCGGGTCACGCGCTTGAAATCAGATCGCCTGACGGGCGATCCTTTCGATGTCGGCGCGGTTGATGCCGAGATCGCTGAGCTGACGTGCGTTGAGGCGGTTCAGTTCGCGCACGGTCTCGTTGTACATGCGCCAGTTACGGAAAGCGCGGATCGGGTTCATGATAGTCCTCCAAATGGGGTGTTCGTTTCGATGCTGCACAGATAGTCATCATCGATCAGGACTTGAACGGCCGATTTTGCATAGCAATGATGCAAATGCTGCATTGCAGCATTAAGCTTCTGTTCACTTTGTAAGCAAGGACGAAACGCCGAGAACGCGTCCCGATTCAGGTCAGGCCCGAGTCGAAAACGGCAGGTTCCGAGAACCTTGAGCGGAGCTTACTAAAAGTACCTGAACGCCGGAAGCACGGGAGACTGCCGTTTGCAGGCCGGCTTCACCTGGACATCGATGCGTTCTAGCCGACATCGAGCACGATCTTGCCGATATGATCGCCCTCCTCCATCCGCTCATGCGCCCGCCAGGCATCGGTAAGCGGGAAGATCATGTCCATGACGGGAGCAACCTTGCGGGTGCCGAGCAACGGCCAGACCTGCGCTTCCAGCGCCGCTGCGATCGCCGCCTTGAATTCGACGGTGCGCGGCCTCAGCGTCGACCCCGTATGGGTCAGCCGCTTGACCATGATCTTGGAAAAGTCGGCGGTCGCCATTGCGCCGGCCTGAACGGCGATCTGGACGATACGGCCCTCGACGGCCGCGGCCTCGTAGTTTCGCTGGACATAGTCGCCGCCGACCATGTCGAGGATGACATTGGCGCCCTTGCCGCCTGTCGCCCCTTTCACCGCCGAGACAAAATCCTCCTCGCGGTAGTTGATCGCGCGGTCGGCACCGATCTTCAGGCAGGCGTCGCACTTCTCCTTGCTGCCGGCAGTGGTGATGACATAAGCGCCGAAGGCCGAGGCAAGCTGGATCGCCGTCGTGCCGATGCCGGACGAGCCACCATGGACCAGCAGCGTCTCGCCTTTCTTCAGGCCGCCGCGCTCAAACACATTGTGCCAGACGGTGAAATAGTTTTCCGGCACAGCGGCCGCTTCCGTGTGGGTGAAGCCGGCCGGCAGTGGCAGCACGCTGCCGGAGTGAACCTTGACATATTCGGCGTAGCCGCCGCCGGGGGTAAGGGCGCAGACCCGGTCGCCGATGCGCCAGCGCGATATCTCGTCGCCAAGGGCCGCCACTTCGCCCGACACTTCGAGGCCCGGCAGGTCCGATGCTCCCGGCGGAGGCGGATAGGCGCCCTTGCGCTGCTGCACATCGGGCCGGTTGACGCCGGCGGCATGCACCTTGATCAGGATTTCGCCGGGGCCGGGCTGCGGCACCTCGCGCGTTTCCGGTTTCAACACCCGTGGGCCGCCCGGCTCCGAGATCGCGATGGCCGTCATCTTCGCCGGAATTGTCTGTCCGCTCGCCATGGTATTTCCCGTCTTCCTCGCCGCTTCTCGATCGGCTGTTTGCATCGACGTCCCTGCCCTATGTATGCTCATTGGCAAATCAGGCAAATGGCCAGTCTGGCGTGAGCAAGGGAGGAGCGACGATGGCGATCTTCGACGACGACCCCAGGAAGAAGGCGCGCCCGCACGAGATCGGGCAGGACCTGGCATTGCTTTCCGCCGGCGAACTGTCAGAGCGCATCGGCATCCTGCGCGACGAGATCGCCCGGCTCGAGGCCGAACTCAAGGCAAAGGACAGCACCAAATCAGCCGCTGAGGCGCTGTTCCGCCGCGGATAGGCCGCAGGTCGAAGGTCCGCCGCCGAAAAGCCCGAATGGGACTGTCTTCAGACCTGCCTCCCTCCCAGAGTCCAGCCGGATCAAAAAATGCTCGCAACCTACAGACCGATCCTTTCCCTGCTTCGCGGCACCGCATTCCTGCTGGCGGCATCCGGCCTGCACGGCCTGCTTTTGCCGCTGCGCGGCCAAGTGGAAGGCTTCTCGACCGCCTCGCTCGGCCTGATGGGCACGGCCTGGGCCGGCGGCTTCGTCACCGGCTGTTTCTTCGCACCGCGCCTGGTGCGCCGTGCAGGCCATGTCAGGGCGTTTGGCGCCTTCGCCGCGGCGGGCGCGATCATTGCGCTACTGACTGGCCTCGTCATCAATGAATCTATCTGGATCCTGCTGCGCGCCTTCACCGGCTTCACCATGGCCGGCGCCTTCATGGTCATCGAGAGCTGGCTGAACGAGAAAGCCACCAACGAGAACCGCGGCACCGTCTTCGGCCTCTATATGATGGTCACCTACGCCTCGATCATGGGCGGGCAGATGATCGTCGCCGGCGGCGACGTGAAATCGGCTTCGCTGTTCATGATCACCGGCATCCTGTTCTGCCTGTCGCTGATCCCGACCGCGGTGTCGACGGCATCGTCCCCCAAGCCATTGCAGGACGTCAAGTTGGACGTCAAAAGCCTCTATGCGAATTCGCCCGTGTCGGCGATCGCCTGCCTGCTGATCGGCATCGCCAACGGCGCCTGGGGCACGCTTGGCGCGGTTTATGGCGCCCGCATCGGCATCTCCACCGCCGAGATCGCCTTGATGATGAGCCTGGTGGTGGTTGCCGGCGCCGCCATGCAGCTTCCGGCCGGGCGCCTGTCCGACAAGACCGACCGGCGTTTCGTGCTGGCCGGTGCCGCTTTCGGCGGTGCGCTGGTTGCGGTTCTCATCTTCCTGTTCGAGCCGCGCTCCGCCAGCTTCGTCATCGTGCTGACTGCCGCCTACGGCGCTTTCGCCTATACGCTCTATTCGATCGCCGTGGCGCATGCCAACGACCACGCCAGTGCCGAGGATTTCGTCAAGGTCTCGGGCGGCCTGCTGCTGCTCTATGGTTTCGGCACCATGATCGGCCCCTTGCTGGCGGCGGCGCTGATGGGCTGGATGCGACCGGAGGGCCTGTTCCTGGCCACCGCCTTCGCGCATTTGTCTCTGGCCGGCTATACCCTGCTGCGCATCAGCCGCCGCGCTCCGGTGCCGATCGAGGATCGCGACGCCTTCAAGACGCAACCGGCAGACCGCTCCGTGACCCCGGAAGCATTGCGGCTCGATCCAAGAAGAAAAGCAGAAGCAAGCAGTTGAGATTTGAAAAACTTTGCCTCACAAATGAGGCATGATGTTTTCCGACGCCTTCATGGCGATCGCCGACCCCAATCGGCGCCATCTTCTGGAAGAACTTCGACGCGGTCCGAAGACCGTCAACGAATTGGCGGCTGGGCTACCAGTCTCGCGCCCGGCCGTATCACAGCATCTGAAAGTGTTGCTCGATGCCGGACTGGTCAACGCCAAGGCTGAAGGCACGCGGCGGGTCTATACGGTAAGCAACGCCGGCTTCCTGAAGCTCAACATCTGGCTCGATCAGTTCTGGGAAGCCTGATCCACATCGCCTGATCAGCAACGCACCTCGAAAATCAGGCTTGCCCGTCCAGGAAAGCGCCAAGCGCGTCGAGCAATTCGCCCGTTCCATGCTCGCGCGGGGCTGACGTGTCGTGGCCGTCGAGGAAGACACCCTGCTCCGTCATCACAAGCCGCGTGCCCTCGCCTTCCACCACGAGCTCGATCGTCGCCAGCGACACCGAAACGCGGGTTTCGCCGAACAGCAGCTCATAGCTGTAGACGATGCGCCGGTCTGGCACGATGTCCTGATAGACCGCGTTGAAGAAATGCATCTGCCCATCGCTCGGACAACCGGCATTGACCTCTTTGCCGCCGACGCGGAAGTCCATTTCGTGGCGGCTGGGCGTCGGGTCGTGGGGATCGACAAACCAGCGCCGCTTGGCGTCCGGATCGCTGAACGCCGAGAAGACTTTCGCCGGAGCCACCGGGTAGCTCCGCTCGACGACAAAGGTGGAATGGACAACGGATCGTCCGGTCATGGAGTGGGTCCTCGTTGGTCAACTCGACTGGTTCTGTGGAATGAAGACGCCGCCACGATAGGCAGCGCCGAAATAGACCTCGACGCTGCGCAGCCGGTCGCCGCGAAACGAGTGTCCGGCCAGCACCGGGCGAAATAGGTCGCGCGGCCGATGGCATCGTCACAGGGGCTGGTGAACGTGAAATCGTCCGCCAGTACCGTCTCGGCGACATCACGCGCATTTGCCTGGTAGATGGCAAAATAAAAGCGGATCAATTCCGCTCTGCTTTTGGCGGACATGGCCATTCCTCCTTCAGCTTTCGTCCTTGGTTTGCGCGAGGAAATCGCCGAGCCGATCCAGCCGGCGCTCCCAGGAGAGGCGCCGCTCATTGATCCAGTGCTCTGCCGCTCTCAGCGCCTGGGGCTCGATCTGGCAAGTGCGTACCCGTCCAACCTTCTGCGTGCGCACCAGGCCGCTCGCCTCCAGGAGATTGAGGTGCTGGACGACCGCCGACAGCGACATCGCCAGTGGCTCGGCCAGTTGGCTGACGGAGGCGGGGCCGCGCGACAGCCGGTCGACCATCTGCCGCCGCGCCGGATCGGCGAGCGCCTGGAACATCAGGTCGAGCTGGGCGGGATCATGCAGCATCGCGGTCAGCCGTTGTTGTAGGGGAAGAATTTGAAGTAGGGCTGCGCCTCCTCGATCACCCTGTTGAAGGCGGGACGCTGCAACAGACGGTCATGGTAGCGCTTGACGGCAGGATATCCGTCGCCGAACGGCTCGACCTTGTTGGCATAGAAGAGCGCGGGAGAAGCCGCGCAATCGGCCATTGTAAAGGTGTCGCCCATCGCCCAGGTCTTCGACCGCATCTCCTGTTCGATGATGGCGTAGGAGTTGCGCAATTGGCCGCGCGCCTGCTCGACGCCGAACGGATCGGTCTTGTCCAGCGGCCGCAACCGATCGCCGACGATCTTCTGCATCGGCTCCTGCACATAGAAATCATAGAAGCGGTCGGCCTGGCGGACGGCCAGCGCCAGATCGATGTCGGCCGGAACGAGCTCGACCGGCCCCGGATAGTGCGCGGCCAGATATTCGACGACGATGGTCGATTCCAGCACCGTGCGGTCGCGCGCATCGTCGCGTAGCGCCGGCATCTTGCCGGTTGGCGATATCTTCAGGAAGGCCCCGCGCGATTGCTCGTCGCCGAGATCGACGATGACCGGCTCGAAAGGCGTGGCGTTCTCATAGAGCGCGATCAGCGGCTTCCAGCAGAAAGAGGCCAGCGGATGAAAATGCAGCGTCAGGGACATTCTTTACTCGTCTGTTTGCGGTTCATCGGTGGCCGGCCGGCGCGTTCGCCGGATCAACACTGAAGCATTTACTTAACTATTGCGGCGAACTTCGTCCGTCAAGACCTGCCGCCGCCTCGGTTGGCGTGGACGTGGGCGACGATTGCCGCCGATATCTTCGTCCAGTCGTCCGGATGCAGCTCATGGCCGCCGCCTTCGACACGAAGGAGTTTCGCACCGGCGACCGCCCCTGCCAGCGCCTCGCCATGCTGGATCGGAAAGATCGGATCCGCCGTGCCGTGGATGACCAGCAACGGCGCCCTCATCTCGTGCAGGCGGCCATTCCATCGGTCTGTGCCCTTGAGCAGGAAATGATTGGTGGCGCTCAGGAACCCGCCGGACCTGATATAATCCTGTTCGATGAAAGCGCGCGTCCAGGCCCCGTCGAAGGGATGCGCAACGCTGGCGATCGCCCTGGCATCCCTGACCATGAAGTCGATCACCTGGCGGCGGTCCGACCAGTCGACATCGGCGCCCTCGGCCGAATGCTCGGTATAGGCATCGCTCGGCCGCGGCAGATGCGAGGTGTCCATTCCCATCGGCGAGCTGCTGATCGTGGTCAGCGACGCGACGCGGGAGGGATGCTTGAGCGCCGCAAGCTGCGCGATCATACCGCCCATCGACATGCCGGCGACATGGGCCTCGCCGATGCCGCGGCTGTCGAGCACACCAATCGCATCGTCCGCCATGTCGTCGAATGTGTAGGGCGGCGCGCCCGGCGGATATTTGGTCGAGCGGCCGGTATCGCGATTGTCATAGCGGATCACGTAGAGCCCGGCACCCGCGAGCTTCCGGCAAAAGGCCTCCGGCCACCACAGCATCGAGGCCATTGCGCCCATGATCAGGAGCAGCGCGGGATTTTCACGGTCGCCGAAGGCTTCCGATACGATTTCGGGGCGATCGATCGCAGTCATTTAGATCCTCCCATACTGATTGCATTTTGAAATCAGTTGCACGATAATAAAACTGATACGATAATGCAACTGGTTTTGCGGAGAGAATCGAATGAGCCTCGATCGCCGGTCCGGCTGCCCGATCAACCTGTCGCTGGAAGTGTTCGGCGACCGCTGGAGCCTGATCATCCTTCGCGACATGATTTTCGGCGGCAGGCGCCATTTTCGCGAACTGCTCAACGGATCGATGGAAGGCATCGCCTCCAACATCCTTGCCGACCGCCTGAAGCGACTGATGGAGCTTGGCATGCTGACCAAGGCCGACGACCCCAGCCATAAGCAGAAGGCGATCTACAGCCTGACCGAGATGGCCATCACGCTGGTGCCGATCCTGGCCCATCTCGGCGCCTGGGGCCGGGTCTGGCTGCCGACCAGCGACGAACTCTCGATCCGCGCCGAGCTTCTGGAAAAGGGCGGACCGCCGATGTGGGAGAAATTCATGGACGAACTGCGCCACGAGCATCTCGGCACGCCGCTCGACACGCCGTCCGGCCCTTCTGTCCGCGCGACGCTGCGGGCCGCCTATGAAGCCGTGGTTGCTAGCAAGGCTCTCAGCGCCGGCCCGACCGCGTGACCAACTATTTTCCCCGCTGAGAGGCCGGCTCTGCTACAACTATGGAAAATCACACGTGACGGGATTGGATTGACTCTTGGTTGAGAACTCTAGGGATACTGCCCGCGCGCGCGCCGATCTGCGCTTCAAGAAGCAGGAAGAGGCGGCGACAGTCCGCCAGAAAGCGATGGCGGAATACGCTGCGGAGAGTGACGCGCGCAAGGCCAAGACCGACAAGCTGAGGGCGCTGCGGCTCGCCAAGGAAGCCGAAGATCTTGCCAACACACCGGCAGCGCCCGCAAAGAAGCCTGCGCGCGCCAAGAAAAAGTAACACGCACTTCCCCGGCTGCCTCGCCAATGGCCTTGAGCCAGTGGCCTCGACTGCATTGAGATCACGGCATCGGCGCGATCCGGATAGGGCAGTCCTTCATCCCGCCTTCTCGCAAGAAGCATTTTCAACCCAAACCGGGATTGCTTCGTCCGGCCGGTCGCCGATGATTATCCATTTCAAACAGGAGACTGCCATGACCGCGCTGCCGCTCGAAAAGGCCATTGAGATCATCGACGCCGCCTTCGCCAAGGGCGCCGACCTCAAGCTCAAACCGCTGGGCGTCTCCGTGCTCGATGCAGGAGGACACCTGGTCGCCTTCCAGCGCCAGGACGGCGCCTCGTTCCTGCGCCCGCAAATGTCGGCCGGCAAGGCCTATGGCGCGCTGGCCATCGGCATGGGCTCGCGCCGTGTCGAGGCCTTCGCCAAGGAGCGCCCGCATCTCATCGCTGGCATCTCCGACGTGTCGGGTGGACGCGTGCTGCCGGTGGTCGGCGGCGTCCTGATCCGCGACAAGGCCGGCACCGTCCTTGGCGCCGTCGGCATTTCCGGCGACACATCCGACAATGACGAGGCAGCGGCCATCGCTGGCATCGAGGCCGCCGGCTTCACCGCCGATCCGGGCTGAGCCTCAATTCAAATTGATGTCCCGGCTGGCTGATCGCATCGAAACCGCGAATCCGGCCAGCACATCGAACAGCGCGATGATCGTCAGCGTGAAGAAGATCGAGTGCGCGGCGCCCTTGACCAGCAGGAACTCGACCAGGAAGGCGACGAAGACCAGCGTCGAGAGAAGATGGTCCATGATCGAGGCGGTGGTCGTGCGCGCCGACTTCACCATTTCGAGGAACAGGAAGATCAGCCCGATCAGCACCATCAGGTCGCCGAGCGTCATCGAGAATACCCCGCCCGACATCATGCGGAACGAGAAGACCTCGCTCGCCCACGGATCGTCACCGCCGCCGAATATCCCGAGCAGGCCGAGATTGTAGAGCACGAAAGGCACGATCAAAAGCGGGACGGCACCGAACATCTGGCGTCTCCATATGGGGGCACCTTCTGTAGAATGCGCCACAGGCATGCCGTCAAGATTTTTCGTGCGCGGCCGCAAACACGGTCAAAGACCGGATGCAACAACCATGTCAGCCGGTTGCCCGGCCGACATGGGAGCAGCCGACAGAGACTTCGACACCTGAAATAGCCGGCGCGCACGGCGGCACCGATGACATTGAAGAGATATGGCCCGCGTCGTCGAGGCGATATCGCGTGCCGGCGCGATCTCGACGATGTCCGTGCCGACGAGACGTCCCTTGCCGACCAAACGCAAAAAGACCGGCCAGAGGCCGGTCCAGACTGCTGACGAACCCCGTCGATTTTCGGCGGGGTTTTGTTTTGCGCGTTGATTGAGCTTTGTAAATTGGTGTCA
>NZ_VFVA01000069.1:0-10091 GCF_006442155.1 Mesorhizobium sp. B2-4-14
TCTCGGGTGGATAACGATTCGATGTGAACCCCAGCCTCTTCATGAGCGCCGAATCTTCGTCGGCAAGCCTGATATACGATGACCGCTTTTCATTCCCGCCCAAAGACTGTGAAGCGTACAACATCTATAAGCCCGCCCGATGTCTTCCTTTCTATCCCCAACGGATCGAATGTACATTAAATTTGGCGTGATGGGTACCCGTGCGACGTCGCAGCTACCAGCATGCGAAAGCAAGTTGTGCGTCGCAACCCCGCAGCTAGCTTTTATTTCTTGTGAAAGTTTCTTGCATGGAATCGACTATTTCGGCGGCGATGAAGCTGCTGCGATTGTCCACTTGGCCGGCGGCATTCCGCAAGGTCTTTGATGCGTCCTTGAGCAACCCTCTTATCTGTCTTGCCGACAACAATTCCGATGCCTCAAGTTCAAGCAGCACCGATTCACTTACGTGCAACGCGGCAAGGGCAACAGCTCGAGGCCTGGTGGCCAGCAATTTCAAGAGATCACTGCTGGGCCTAGTACGCGATTTCTTTTTTGCCATAGTATGCTTCTCAACTGTCCGGACAAGAAGGGTGTTTGGACTCACATCACCTCGCCTTGAGCGATTTAATCGCGATCCGCGGCGGCAACGAGATTGGAAAAGCTCAATCTGTGCGTCCCTTTAGACATATTGTAAGCATGCTATCCCGGTTTGGAGCGACGACACAGAGGCAGGCGTACCGAATTAGCCGTAGCTTGCCCTTCCACCTTGGGACACCACGATACCGCCGTCGCCGCTGAGACGTCGCATCGGAGAACGGCGACAAGTCTTTTATCAGAGAAACCATGGTCACTTACCCAGCTAACGGGGTCGCCGCTTGCCGTCAGCGACGGGTCTCGCCACCTTTGATCGGACGGGCGCGTACATCGCTGGCCTGCCACGCCGTCGAATTTTCTTCCGTACCCAGCCGGATGAATAGTGTGGGGCAGACCGTGAGGCTTAGCCCAGAGCCCGCGCGGCGAAGCTCTTGCCCAGGCCCAAAGCCGGCATCGGGAAAGATTCGATCTGCCCTTCGGTCTTGTCCAAATACTGCATCAAGGCCGTCACCAAGTGGTAGAAAATGCTGGCGGGAACCTCCGTTGCCTGTGATCTTCCGCGCTCGTCAATTCTGTCGATCCACAAGCCAAGGGGGGCGGGATCGATATGCCATCGAAAGAGGCGGGCGACACGGGCCTCTATCTCTGGTTTCAAATCAGGCCCGTCTATGCCGTCCAAGGCTATGGCTGCCTTGATAGCCTCGCATTGCGGCCAACTGCGGGAGAGCCGGTCGATGGGCATTCCCTGCCGCGACACAGCCGCGTAAGCCAGACCCGTAGCCCGATTCAATCCGCTGGCGATCGCGGACGAATAGAGCTTCCGTGCATAACTGGCCAAGTCCTTTTGTCCGCTTTTTTGAGCGAAATCGATGAGAAGCGAAGCCCATTCGAAATGGTGGCCGGGTTCGGTCGACAGGCCTTTTTCTCCAGGCAAAGGTAGCCAGTCGACGTCGAAATTTTCCCCTACCGTCCAGCTCTCCTGGTCGAAGAAATGGCATCTGAAGAGATCGACCACGCGAGCCGCCCGGCGCAGATAGGTGCGGTCGCCAGTAACGCCATGCCACGCAAGGAAAGCCTCCAGCATGTGCATGTGCGGGTTCGAAAACCGCATCCCGTTGGAGCCGGAGGTATCCAGGAAGCCGTTCAGACGGTCGTCTTCGAGATGCGCGTCGATGAAATGAAATGTCTCTTGCGCCAGTCGCAAGGCCTCGCGATGGCCGCATCGATGAGCATGGCAAAGTGCCAGGAGTACGCAGGAATGGTCGTATGCGTCCTCCGCAGGGTCAGCCACGCTGCCATTGACATTAAAGGTGCGCACCCAGCCGCCACGGGTGGTACGGCCATGTTTGGCAATGAAGTCGATGCCGTGGTCGATCAGCTTGTCGGCTGGTCCCGCCCAGCCGCGTTCCTTGGCCACCGCGAAGGCGTAGATCTGGCGAGCCATGGTGCGCATGCGCTTGGGCTTCCCCAGCGGCCTTGTGTCGAAACCGAGCGCCTCGTGAAAGCCGCCGTTCACATCATCGACCCCTACGGTGGACCAAAGCGGCAGGGTTTCGTTGAAGAGCCAATGTTCGACGCGCTTGCGCCAGGAGCCGTTGATGATGACCCGGTCTCCCGAGGGCGTGTACTTCGTCTCAAGCCGTCCGCTCTTTTCCAACTGCTCGACGACCTTCTTCACGTTCTGACTGTGGCTGACAGGGGCGACGAACACCGCGTCCGGTGTCGCTACTACCGCCACCCCCTTCATGCCGATGACGGTCAGCAGCCTGCCTTGACTTCTAAGGTAGGAGCTGTCGCAGTCCATGGCGACGATGTCGCCCATAACGACATTGCCATTGCCGTCTGTCGGGCTCGCTTCGAGCAGCGATTGCCACGACCCAAGGTCGTTCCAGCGGAAGGAAGCTGTAACCATTGCAATATCGCGTGCATGCTCCATGACGGCATAGTCGATCGAGGTGGAGGGGACGGCCGAGTAGAAGCCCTGGGGGAGACAGATACCCGAGAGGTCCGTGCGTGCAGTCTTGTGGGCCCGTTCTGCAGTTTCCCAGATGTCCGGCTGGAACTCGAGAAATGCCCGACGCATGGTGTCGGCACGAAACAGGAAAATGCCGGCATTCCAGTAGAATCGCCCTGACGATACGTATTTGCGCGCTGTCTCGGCGTTGGGCTTTTCGACGAAGCGCGAAACTGCAGCCACGCGGTCATCAGTTCCTGCAACTTCGATGTAGCCGTATCCAGTTTCCGCATGCGTTGGCTTGATGCCGAACACGATGATGCTCCCTGACTCGGCGGCAGGAACGCCCGACTCGACGGTCTCCCAGAATTGCGCGTCGGTCGATATTTCATGATCGGAGGGAACCACGAGCACAAGTGCATCGCTGCCATGTTCCGAGATTGTCTGCAGGGTGGCTATGGCCACGGCTGCGGCGGTATTGCGACCGACAGGCTCGAAGATCGGTTTACCGCCGTTCAGGCCGAGCGAAGCAATGTCAGAGATAACGCGATCGGCATGTCGTTCGGAAGCGATCAGGTAGATTGGGGTCTGATTGTCGGGCCGCGCCTTGAGCCGCCGGACAGTCTTTGCGAGCATTGAACCGTCGCCCGAAAGGTCGTGGAATTGCTTTGGATTGTCTTCGCGCGAAAGTGGCCACAGGCGCGAGCCCACGCCCCCGCTCATGACAAAACACACCAGCTCGGATGCCATACTCGAGTCCCTTCTCAAGAAATCTCTAACTACTGGCTCCGACCTATGGATCTTGGCGCAACTGCAGGTCGAGAGCATCGGCCATGTCGTGGCGCCCTTTGGACGGAGCAGCGCACCAGAGCCGGATTATAGGCTTCTCCGTCGAGGCTGTCACTGTGGCCCCGGCGAGGAGCTGGCAGCAGCGGCGTGAGGCAGGCAGACTGCGAAAAGCCATGCCGACGTCCTGGACGAAGGCCGCCAAGGAACAGCCCGGCGATTGGGCGCCATCTCGGCGGCGATCAAATGGCTGCCCAAGTCACGTCCACTACCATCCAGCGCGGCGGCGGGCCCGACACCGCCTCGTGATGTAATTGAGTTTGTAAAGGACACCTTCCGCTCCGAAATCGCTCACGAGGGAGGGTATTAGCATGCTGTGGGGCGCCGGCCTCGTCAGGAATTCGGGCAGTCCTGACACCCAGATACGCTCCCCTCATCCAATAGGAGATGCCAATCGGCCGCCGAAAGGATGTCTCGTAGAGGCGAGAGTGTTTTGTATTCTGGCACATGCGTTCCATTCGGGCGCTCACGTTAAGGATTGGGCCGCAAAATGCCGTTTCCCGCATTGAGGTCCCCGTCGCGCGAACATGTCGATGAAAGGCGCCTTGGCCGGCTGGTTCGCCTTCTTCAGGCCACGCAAGTCGAAATCGAGAAGGAGGCGACGCAACTTTATCCGTCGGAAAACGCGATGGCGGACTGCGCCGCGTTTTCTGTGCAGGCGCTCGAGAACGGCGAGACCCTCGAAGTTATCTCCGTGAGGATCGATACGCTCACACATAATATGATGTTGAATCACACACGGCAGGTCTCGCTGCAGCGGCAGCTGTCATTCGTGCGCAGGACTCAAGCAGAGTTGCAGCGCCTTCTTCCCTCCCATAGGACGTAGCCGCATACGCCAATTGGCGGCGTTTACCTTCCGCACCGCCGGGATAGTCTTTTGGGGCAATCTGGGATCGCGGGGCCGCAGCTTTCCACCAGACATCGGCCGGACACCATGTTTCGCCTGCGTCAGGATGGCGTGCGCCGGAGTTTCCCGCACGCCTGCAGGAGAAGTTGAATGGACCGCATGTTGCCTCATCATTGGCCTGCGACAACGAACAAGCAGGGTGCCATCAGCCAGGAGTTTATCGGCCTCGCTGATATAACCGGATTTTTGCGGCGTTACCTCAGAACGATCATTGCCTGCCTTGGCGCCGCCCTCTTGGTGGCCTGGTTCTACAACTCGACCACCGACCCAGTGTTTACCGCCAGTGCGCAGATCCTGATCGAGCCGAAAGTGCCGCAACATCTACAGGAGGGCGGAGAAGTAAACCTGTCATTGGACACCGCGCAGGTGGAAAGCCAGATCGCAGTGATGCAGTCGGAAAAAATCGCGGCGATGGTCATTGAGCAGCTGAAACTCGTCGAAGACCCTAAGTTCAATCGTCCACACGCGCCGATTTTACCGGAGGCATTCAGAAAAATAAAAATGGTCCTGGCTGACGCTTTGGGAGCCCAAAAAAGCGCCAGGCTGACCTCGCTGTGGGAGTATTTCGGCTTGGGCATGCCAGAACCCGCCGCATCACTGAGCGACTATCAAAAATTCCGCCACACAATGTCGAGTTTCCGCGACGGCCTCGATATCCGCAGGGTCGGTGTTTCCTACGCGATAGACATTTCCTTCACCTCCGTTGATCCCGAGGGCGCATCCAACATTGCCAACGCCACGGCCGATGCCTTTGTGCATGAACAGATCGAAACCAAGGCCGACGCGGCACGGGAAGGTGGCGCGTGGCTCGAGAAGCGTCTTCAGCAGCTTCGTGCGCAAATGAACGCGGCCATGGCGAAGGCTCAGGAGTTCCGTTCTCGGCACGACTACAGTGTCGGCAAGGAGGCCAACAATGAAGAGGCCAATGCCACGGACGGCGTCAACGCCGTGCCGACGCTCGAAGAGCTCGAGGTGACCGCCGAAACCTATCAGAAGATGTACGAAAGCTTCCTCCAGGCCTACACCAACTCGGTGAGCCAGCAATCGTATCCGGTGGCCGACGCGAGGGTGATCACGGCCGCGACAGCGCCGCTTTATCCGAGCGCTCCAAGGCCGAAACTAGTCCTTGCCTTCGCCGCGATTGCCGGGCTCATTGTCGGCATCGGGATTTCGTTTGTGAGGCACACGCTCGATTGGACCGTCAGGTCGCCGCGGCACATCAGGGAGAACCTCGGCATCGAGTGCCTCGGAGAGTTGCCTTTGACGAGCAAGCGAATGGAATCCGGCCACATTGACGAGGTCAAGAGACGTCCCTACTCGCGATACAGCCAGTGTCTCAGAAAGGCACGGGCCGAGATCAGCCTTGCGGAAACCAACCATCAGGTCAAATTCCTCGGGTTGACCGCCGTATCCAACGGCAGTCCCAAGAGTTCCGTCATCAGCAATCTCGCCACGCTTTACTCGATGTCCGGTCTAAAGACGCTGGTGATCGACGCCGATGTCCGGCGATCGGTTACCACCATGCGGCTGCTCGGCCGCTCGGTTGTCTACGACAGACTGTGCCAGGACCCGATCCGGCTAAGCATCGTGCGCGCACCAGGCCGGCCGTTCGACCTGCTTCGCAGTTCCGTGGTGGAGGGCACCGACTTGTTGACGCCACGCAACATGGAGGCGTTCCTCTCGGAGGTTACCGCTTTTGGTCTCGCCGATCGCGAACTTGGCGCCTACGACGTTGTCATCGTTGACCTGCCGACACTGGCCTCGGGAGCCGACGAACTGATGGTCGGGTCCGTTCTGGACGGTGTCGTCATCGTTGCGGAATGGGGCAAGACGCATTCCGAAACGCTGCGGGACCTTGTCAGAGCGTTGCAGGCCAGCAGGGCGCATGTGCTTGGAGCCCTTTTGGCGAACGCTCGGGCGATGACATCCAAACACCGCACGACATGAAAAGGGCAGATGCGTCCTCGAAAGCGTGGAAGACGTTCGGGATCATGCCTCGGCATTAAGTTTAGGGTGGGGCGCGCAGCGCTACCTCCTTTGCCTTTCTTGCCGAGCGTCCCCCAGATTGGGAAAGTGTCATAGTCAAACAATTCGAAACAATGATCGTCATGACAAACGCCTTCGAGAAGCAGTCACATCTCGCACCCTCGAGTTGGGGCCAGCCATCCGTTCCGGTGGCAGTCGACAACCGAGCGGTCCTGCATGTTGTTTCGGCTCCCGACCACGACAGTGGCGGGGTGTTGTTGATCGACTTGTCGCCCGCCATCAGGGCAGGCTCTATGAATCCTCCCGTGGGAGGTCTTCTGAAGCGAATCCTGGATTTGATCATAGCGGTCACGGCGCTTGTCATGGCCGCGCCGGTAATGGTTGCTGTTGCCCTGCTCATCAGGATCACGACAGGCGGCCCGGCGGTGTTCCCGCACAGCCGGGTCGGCCTCGGCGGAAGACCGTTCAACTGCTATAAGTTCCGTTCGATGGTCGCCAATTCGGAAGCCGTTCTGACAGCCTGCCTCGAAGCCAATCCCGACATCAGAATGGAGTGGGAGAAGACCCACAAGATCAGGAACGACCCGCGCGTGACGTTCCTCGGGCGAATGCTGCGAAGGTCAAGCCTCGATGAACTCCCCCAACTCTACAACATTGTCCGTGGCGACATGAGTTGCGTGGGGCCGAGGCCGGTCGTGAAGGAAGAGCTCCAGCTTTACGGCGACCACGTAGCGGACTATCTCCGCGCCAGGCCGGGACTGACCGGTCTTTGGCAGGTGAGCGGAAGAAGCAGCGTGGACTATGCCACGCGCGTGGCGCTGGACAGCCACTATGTTCGGAACTGGTCTGTCTGGTCCGACATCGCGATCCTGTTCAGGACCGTCTTCGCGGTGATGCGCTTCGACAGGACCTCCTAACCCCCTGACGCGTCACTCTGCGGTTTGCCTCCAGCGGACGGACAGAAGCACCCCGATGATGTACGCGCCTGCCAACACGAATGCCAGGATCAGGAATTTGAGGACGCTCACATGGCCCGGAAATCCAAAGCCGTTCCAGGCCAAGCTTCCAATCGCAAGCAGGGCGGTGGCTGCGAGAAGTGCGGAAACCTTGAACCGCAGGCCTATCAGAGCGCCCGCAGCCGCCAGGGCGATTAGTGTCATGAGCACCGACATCTCCAGTGGCAGGACGGATCAACTCACTGCGGCACAAGGTTCCGTCCGGGGCCTGAGGGCCCACGGTGCTCACTGATATGCGGCCTCAAAGAGCAAGGCAAGTGCTGCGAGCATTGCCTAGACGGTCGGCTTGAGTGCCGAGTCTTGCTTCATCTTCCTGATCTTCCTGAATGGCTTCGGCGGCCGTGGTTTCAGGGCACAAGCCAAGCCGATCATATGGAGGCGATCGAGAGCGTCACAGGATCTGATGCGGTGGGGACCGATCAGCCAACTACGTCAGTTGCCCTGGCGGATCGCGGACTTGATCAATTGATGCCCTGAACCGGAACCGTCCCGGCCTGAAGGCTACCGCCTGTAGGTATGCTAGCCAGACCTGCGTCCGGCGCCGGGATCTCGACCTTCACTGTGTCGCCGGGTTCTAATGCTGTCGTCTCCTCGGCGGGAAGTTCGGCGGTGCTGCTATCCGTTGTCCGGACGATCTTGAAGATTGGCTTGGCACTTTCGGAGCGTTGCCTCAGAGCGAGCAGGGCGGGGACTGCAATCTCGGTTTCGTGCAGCAACTGCACCGCGGTATCGGCCTTGCTGGTGACTTCGTTGAGCTGCAGCTGGGTTTCGCGCAAACCTTCAGCGACTTCGCTGGCGTGCCGGTTGCTGATGTTGAGAATCTCGATGTCGGTCTTGCTGATCTCCTGCCTCACGCGCAGCAGCGAGGTCTCGGCAGCGAGCCTGTCCCCTTGCATCTGCGCGACCGTCCCCTCAAGCGATAGCTCGCGTGGTGCAACCGCCAGTCCCTTCTCGACAAGCGTCGAAACACTCGCGAGCTCCTTCTGGACAAGCTCGATCTGCTTGTCGTGGAATGTCAGTTGCTGTCCCAGCGAATCCAGTTCCTTTTCTAGGAAGTCCCTGAGTTCATGGAGTGAACGCAGTTGCGTCGTCAGCGCGTCCTTGCCGATCGCAAAGATTTTGCGCTCCTGGTCCATTGTCGATGCAACGGTTTGGTTGGAAGCCCTGTCGTTCAATTCCGCAGGAAATGAGATCTCCTCGCTGCCGGCCAGTTCGGCTTCAAGGCGCGCCTTGCGGGCAAGAAGGCTGACATTGTTCAGCGCCAGTAAACCCACATCGCCCTGGCCTGAGATGACTTCCCGCCCGAGCCGCGATATGTCGTCCTGGCGTATAGGGAAGCCGCCCGCGATCCCCACCGCCTGCAGCACGGTCAGTCCGGGCCGATAAGGAAACTCCCCGGGCTGCTTGACGTTGCCGACGATGTAAAAAGGTCTGTACTGCACAATTTCTACAGCGACATCGGGCTGGCGGCCGAGCCCCATGTTCCGCATCAAGCGATCGCCGATGGCCCGGGCGAGGTCGCCGGGAGCGGTGCCCTGCGCGCGTATCTGGCCGACAAACGGAAGGAAGAGCGTGCCGTCGGCACCGACGACGAAAGCGTCGTTCAGAGCCGTCCATTCGAAAATCACATCACGTGATGCGCGCCATTCATAAACCTTGAGCCTGACCTTATCTTGGGGTCCGAGCAGATACTCGGCAGCCGCCGAAGGCAAGGCGCCGGCGACCGCCGCGGCCAGTGACGCAGAAGCGATCGTCAAAACCCATTTGCGCATTGTCTTCCCCTTCGTCAGATTTTCAAGATGTACTCAGGTTCGATTCGGCCAATCGCGACGTGCAGGATAGCGAGCAGGTTACCCCTGAGCCTGCCCCTACGGTCGACATACGGCTCGGGCCACAGGCTCTTTGCCAGATTGGCTGCAATATTCCTGAGCATCAGGGGAAGCGCGAAAGAGGCCGGCACGGACCCCTTTTTGATCAGATAGATCGCATTAGCAACCTGGGAGTAGCCGAATCGCTCTCCGCTGACGCGACCTGTCTTGATGCCCAGATGGACTCCTCTGATCGAGGATACGCAGACCACCCGGCCTTTGGATCTCAGTTGGCTGGTGAAGTCGATGTCCTCCTGCCAGCCATACAGGACGAGGCGCTCGTCGAAACGCAAATCACCCACAAGCGAGGAACGGACCGACATGTTACATCCGTATGCACCCACATGGTCGATTGCCGAAGGTCCGGCACTGCGGGTGCCCTCTGCTGCCCGCAGCGCGGCTTCGGCATCTTCCCAGGTGAGGCCAGCGTTGGCGGCCCCGTCCTTGATGACCCTGCCCATCACCACCGCCCATTCGTCATTTGTGATAAAGGCTTGTTCGATCTGCTTCAGGTATTCGGCCGATGGGACGAAATCGTCGTCGAAGAATGTGATGATGTCGAAGCGCGCCAGCGACGGCGCAAGAGCCGTGTTCCGCTGTGCGGTCAGCCCCCTCGGCCCGAAAACACATTTTACAGGAAAGGGGCAACTGGCCGGCAATTCAACATGTGTGGCGTCGGGCGCGGACAATATGACTTCATCGGGAAGTCTTTTCTGGCTACCCAAATAGCCGAGCAGGCGCGCAACCTGCGCGCTGCGGCCTAGGGTTGGGATAATCACTGCCAGTCTCATGCCAGGTCCATGTTTTGGTGTCCGCCGACCCTAGGACGGCGAACACATCTGGACAGCCTGCATAAAAGGGTAAGGAAGGACAGCCCCAGGTTACCTCGGAGCATAGGCTTTTGGCGTATTCCGGGCGGACGGTCTCCAACCAAAAGTATT